>CALWNN010000021.1 GCA_944382845.1 uncultured Clostridia bacterium | reverse complement strand
CCGATCCGTAATTAACCTGTGAAAAGTTTCCGCCGATTTTCAGCGTACCGTTTGTCAGAAATCCGTTGTGATTTTTGGTTGAGCCCATAACAAAGTTACCCGATACCTCTACAAGGTCGGATTCATTTGTCATATTGAGTTTTCCCGTACTGTAGCTGAAGGTTCCATCATCGTTTTCCGTCTGAATGAGATAGTTTCCGTTTACGATCAGATGTCCTCCGTTAAGGATTACATTTCCTCCGGACTGTATAAAATCTCCGTTGATAATCAGAGTGTTTCCGTTAAGATCAAGGTCGCCTACAGCCAAACAATAATTATCGTTGATTTCAGAATCATCTTGAAGAACAGTTCCTATTGAGCCTCCAACGGTATAATGAAGCTGATTAAGCGAACCTATTATACTATCAGCATTTAAGGCTACACTGCTGACAACACCTTCGTCATCGGTGTTTGCAATTTCAAGAATGTTGAATTTGCAGCTGCCGCCATTTATATATACGCTTTGCTTATCAAGACCGTTAAGAATAAACTTATTATTTCCTGACGGTGTGAAACCATAGGTTATATTTACATCGCCTGCTACTTCAATAACACCCGAATTTCCTATATCACTTGAAAAATATCCGCCTGTGAAATTAAAATCGCCGTTGACTACAAGCTTATCGTTGGGGTTTTGCATATATAAATAATGCGAATAATATGTTCCACTCATTGAGAAATTATTACATATGAGCTCACCTTTATTGAAGTTCAAACTACCACGATCGTTAATGATCACATCTCCGTGTACAATAAGTGTATTTCCATTTAAGTCCAATGTACCGCCGCTGATATAAAGATTCTGAACCTCCGTTAACGCATTAAGCGTCAGATTGTTTGATACAGTCATATCCTCAAACCGCAGTTCTTCTTCAGTACTTGAAGCGGAATCATCCTGAAATTCAGCATTACCAGCCGCGTCTTCCGCTATTTCTGCGTTTATATCCTGCTCTGAAACATTGTCGGCATATGCTTTAATACTGTTAAACGGCGGGCATATCTGTCCCACCATCTGCACAGTCATTGCTACTGCTATAGCTTGAGCAATTAATCGTTTAACTACTTTTTTCATTGTTTTCCTCCATCTGAGTTACTGCTCTTTTCCGTCTGCCACAGTAACGATCTTGGTTATATTTCCATTAGCGTCATATATATATTCAATATAGTTGTCATCATCGTAAATAACTTTTACAAGTCTGTTAAGCAGATCATACTCATATTTGGGATTATCAAATCCCGATTCACCGCCGCTGCTTTCAGACGAACTTTCATCCGGCTTTGAACTTTCTTCGCTTGTGGATTCGGTGGTGCTTTCGCTTGTAGTCTCTGAACCGCTGCTTTCAGTTTTTGATTCGCTGCTGCTATCCTCAGTTGATTCCGTTGTAGACGAATCTGAACTGCTTTCAGATTCGCTTGACGTATCATCGGTCTTTTTGTCATAAACAAATCCGAGATACGATATATCCTCGCTGCCGCTCGTTATTTCAAATGATGAAGCATTGATCTCTATATTTTCAGCAAATATTCGTCCTTTGATTTCATACTCGTTTCCGTTTATCGTAACTTTACCGCAGGGAGCATAGATAATAGCAGTAATTTTCGCACTATCGGTCACATTAATTGTTATATTTCCGTTTCTTGAAGCAATAACCGCAATGGAATCATCACCGTTAATTATAGTATCAGCACAAATATTTATATCCCCATCGGCAAGTATATATCTTCCTATTACAAGCTCTCCCGGCTTTTTACTGCTTTCGCCTAATTCCAATCCGACATCGTTATTCTGAAGATCGGCAAGAAATTTATCCGAATCCGATATTTTATTCAGTAATTCATTAGGGAATTTTCCATACTCAAATTCGCTTATTCTGCCTATTCTTTCTGAACCATTCGGCTGTTTATTTAGGTTGTTTATATTCGGTGATATGTTGTATGCATATGTATTTATGTAAAAACCGACAGCTGACGAATTCCTGTATTCATCTACTCCATCAGGGGCAAACAAATAGCCACGGAACTTACTTATATTTGCATTTGACATAATTATCGCATTATTGTTGTTTATAATAGTACCTTGAAACAGCTTGAAATTGCAATTATTTATTGACATCGGATATGTAGAATAATATATCGGCAACTTGTCAAAACGCCTGATATTTGAATCGTTCATATCTTCAAACATCACACCGGACCTTGCCGCCATTATTGTATTTTCTGAGTTAAATACAGACCCGGGCTGATCCGAACCGTTTCCTCTTACAAGAATCATTTGCGTTGTGACGATATCACTATTTGTTAAAGTGACGTCCTTCGCCGTATAGATTGCTATGGGGCCGTAATCGTTTATAATTTTTACTCCGTCGGCGTTAAATCCGCTGTCTCCGGAACCAATAAGAAGCTGACCACCCTGCATATATACGCATTCTAAAGAGGGGAAATTTCCTACAAGATTAAGATCGGAACCTGATGTCTTATATATATATTTAAGATTCGGATAATCTCCAATAAGCTGAGAACCTCCCCACGAATTAAACTTTATTTCTTCAAGATCGCTATACTCTCCATTTAAAGAAAAATGACCGCCCTCAACCGTTATTTTCTTAGCCGATTCAGCTTCGGCAGGGTTTATTGAATTGCTTGCCTGGATAGTAATGCTATCCTCCGAACAGATTTTCGTTACGGGATTGTCTGATTTCAAATCAGACATATACTTCGTTAGATTTGATTCAGAAAAATTATTTGTAATTGCCGCTCCTGAAAGTTTATCATAATCAGACCATGAATTACTTACGTTCTGCTCCTGTAAAGGAATAAAATTACTGTTTTGCCCAAGCTCGGCCAAGGAATGCGTTTCCGTATCAGAAGAGTTGTACATAACAGGAAGTATCTGCGACCATCTGTCGAAGTTTGAATATGTTTTAGCAAAGAAATTTGCGCCGAAGGCTCCGATTTTTCCGGTTATGTCAGAAACTTCATCGGATGTCGGCTCATATTCGGAATTTATATCTATGTTTAATGTGGCTGAAGATATTGCTTTATCATCAAGAACCAGACTGCTGTTTTTATATGACGAATTTGTATCGAGCGTCAATTCGTATTCATCGGCAATGCTATATACATTTTCATAAACATTAGGAAATGCTGATGATTGAACATTTTCAAAAATATCTTCATCCGGCACGGTTCCTGTTACAGATGAAACAGCAGCGACATATCCATTGACCTTAACTGTTTCCGAATTTATACGTATACTTCCGTTTGAACGTATATCTCCATTAACAATAAAGTTTTTATTATCCGCACTGAGTGTGCCATTTGTTTCTCCGGCAAGCAGGGCGTGTTCCCACGGATTATCATTAAGCCGCGCAGTAGTAAATGCAAATACAGCGGCTGCACACAGACCAGCGGCTGTAAATGCCCCTATGCCGATAGCTGCCTGCTTTTTTCTTGACTTTTTCATATTACATCCTCATATCTTTGTAATTTTTTGAGTAATGACTGCTAATATTCGTAACTGACAGAATTGGGCTTTGTCAGCGCTGCATCACCGCCAATTTACTCCGTTAAAACATATCATAAACAACCATTTTTGTCTATAGATATCTGAAATACGGTCAAAAATTCGGCGTAAGCGGTCATATCGGCTTAAAATTTGTCATAAAAAGGAAACCGCGGACAGCAAATTACCCGACGAAATAAAGTAGAAGTCTTTTTTACTAATATTCTCGATCACATTGTTCATACACGACCTTCTGATTTAGAAAAAGATATAGTGTCAATTTCCTGTAAAGAAATGATATCAAGATTTCGTATGTCATATAACCATTAGTCACTGCAAATTTCCTTTAGTTTGTGTAATTTATCATATAATCAGATATACTATTGGTTAGAAAATATAACTGTTAGTGATGTAATACTGTAGAAACAGAAAAGAACCTACACCCGAGAAATTGATACGTTACATATCCAATGCTTAATTCCCATTGTGCAAAAACAAAACAGCAGATTATGAATTTGTGTATAAAAAGTACGGCAGATGATGTAGAAAAACTACAACATCTGCCGTTAATGTCTAAGTGCACTTTTAGTTGTTTGGATTATAAAACAATGGTAATTTATTCATAGAGTGTGTAAATTGCTATTAAAGTTCAGACCTTGAAATTAAATCATTGTTTTCGTCGTAATTGCATACAACAACATTATCATCATAAAAAAGTACCGTCGAATACAAAAGATCGTTTCTTTCTTCTAAATCGGTGTTGTTCAAATATGAAGTGTAAATATCGTATGCGTCTTCATCATTGCGAATAATGGCATTTCTATATCCGGTAACTCTTTTACTAATGCCTTCTTCATAGCATACTTTGTATATAATGCTATCATCAATATTTGCAAATAAGGTGATAAGAACACTATAATACTTACCATTTTTTTCGTATTCTCTAAAGAATTGAAATTCAGCAGTACCGGAAGTTTCACTTTCAAATTTATATTGAACAAATGTCAGTTTAGCATCGTTATCATATTCTGCAGCTAATTCCAAAAGCTCAGATTCAATTTCTGAAATCAGGAATATATTACCTTTAACTTTCTGATTAATATCATACTCTGTGTTTTCATACGGCATCCAATCATCAGTACATGATGTTAACAAGAGCAAGAATAAAAACGATAACGCACAAGATAGAAGCCTTTTCATCATTTTTGCCTCCTACTTAATTAGTACAGCGGTGATGTTATTTTTAGTTGTATTTATCAAAGATAAGATAGCAGTTATACACTTCAGCACCATAATCATCATCACCATTATATATAGACAACATTTTTTTCATTTGTGCTTCATCATATTTCCAATACTTATCCCCAAAGCCTCTATCACTAACGCCATACATTAATATAAGAGAAATCATCTCAATATTGTATTCGTTATCATCTTTTAATTTTGTCCAAATATATTCTCGCTCAGTCCAGATATCATAATTGTAGATTTCTCCCTCAAAAACACCTGTGTTAACAGCCCAGTTATTTGCATTTATCGCCGTATTAGCAAATATTTGACCATATCCAACGCTTGAGTCTTCTCTGTAAGGAATTGGGATATCTGGATATCCCATTAACAATTGCTGCCACCACTCGGAATTATTATACACATCAACAAGATATTGATATGTAAATTGTTGCATAACCAATGAGTCAGCTATATCATCTCTAATATCATAGCAACGTAATTCTCGAAGTAAAATTGATTGGATAGCGGCTTTAGGTATAAAATATTCATTGCTTAATTGTGTTATAAGTTCATCATATTTGTACAAGATATCTATACAGTCTGATGTGGAGTAATAACCAATGTTTTTATTCTGCATAATCCAACTAAAATCTGTTTTAATTTGATTATCAATGTCGCTATAAAGGGAAGTTTTATCATATAGAGACAAACTTCTACAAATTCCGTGTTCTAATTTTAAAGGATCTTCGTAATCATTAATACTATCTCCATCCGAATCTTTGTCGCCAGGATTAGAATACATTACAAAGAAATACTCTCTCTGACCTGAATGAGCACTCCCACTTTTCCAACGGATAGTAGGGTCTATTTCGACACCATCATTCAGTCCATCTTCGTCCGTATCTATCTTAGCGGGATTAGCATAAAAAGTATCAGTTTCAGGGTTGTTTTTTAAAATCACTCCATTCTGAAGCCTTATTCCAGCAGATTCAACAGCATCGTATAAACCATCACCATCGGTATCAGTGGTATCAAAATCACTATTAATGCCTACCTCAGTATAGATGTCAATTAATTCATCAGCAGTATATGCTTTGAAAAATTCTCCACCTGTATAATCAGCGATATATTCAAGCCTTGCATCATTTGAACTTGAGCCAAGCCCGATTGTATAAATTTCAATATCCTTCGACTTGGCCGTATCCAATACGCTGTCAGAAACTGAAGAACCACCATCTGACAAAAGAATTATTCTATTGTTTGTATTGACATCACCAATATCACTCGAATCAAAAGCGTTCACAGATGTAGTAATAGCTGCATTAAAACTTGTGGAGCCGCTGTTATTTACATTTTGCAAAGCAAGCTTTAATGTTTCAGTATCATTTGTCATTTCTGCCGCTACATATGCACTTCCAGAAAAGAGGACAACAGCAACTTTATCGCAATCATTCATATTTGTAATAAAACCTGTTGCCGCCTTGATTCTCTGACAAGTTTTTGAAAACTGTGCTTCGTATGCAGAATCTATTCCAGATACAGTTGTTATTGGGTCATTGCCACTCATACTACCAGAACAGTCAATTGCCAATACGGTATTATAACGAATAGTGGGTTCTCCGTGAGTGCCTTCTTCAGCAGGATTATAATTAAACTCTACAGCCCACGCTTCAAACCAAAGATACTTATCAACAACCATATATTTGCTGAAATGAGTTGTTTCAATGCTTACGGTGCTGTTCTCGTAATCATAGAATGTTTCCAGTTCTACAAATTCATAATTTTCTTCATCATACCATAAGAACATAAGGTTGTCAAATACGGTATCACCGAGCTTTGACCGATCAATTTTAAAAGTGAGCGTAGCAGTATCAAACTGTGAAGTTGTTTCAATGGAGAATGGCTCACCAACCAAGCCGACTACCTCACTGCAAATCACATCTTTATCCATTACGCTTTCGATAGTAGTGTTCGTCTGAAGATTGCCTGTACCTTCCATAGATACGATAACTTCTTCAACAGCGCAGTCCTCATTCTCTACTATATGCGTAAAGGTCTGATAAAATTTCTCATCACAATCAAGAATGCCGTCTCCATCTGTATCGGGATTTGTAGGATCAGTTCCAAGATATATTTCATCGCCATCTTCAAGACCATCAAAATCAGTATCAGGCTCTAAAGGATCAGTTCCATATGTATTTACTTCTTCGCCGTCAGTAAGACTGTCGCTATCCGAATCTTCCGACCAAAGTGAAGTTGTCTGAATATATTCTTCGTAATTTGTAAGACCGTCCTCGTCAAAATCCTCATCACCGTCTGTAATTCCGTTTTCATCTGTATCGATCACAGTCGGGTCAGTTCCGATAACAAATACCTCATAATAGTCATCAAGAAGGTCGCCGTCGGTATCTACTAACGTACTGTCGCTTCCAAGATACTGTTCAATACTGTCCGGAAGCTTATCGCCGTCTGTATCTTTGAGAAGCTCCCAGTTATTCATATCTTCAAAGAAATCAGGTAAGCCATTCTCGTTTTCATCCTTCATATACTGCCATTCATTGGCAGGGATATCCAAAGGATCAGAAACAGCGCCCACAAACTCAGCGGCATTACCGCTGTAATTCGCGTTAACATTAGGACAATTAAGAGTGATAGTATCGGCAATAATCACAACATTGTTGAGGTTAAGATTCTGAGCTGTAATCTCAACGTCGCCAAACGGCGCGTAAACCAGACCGTTAAGATTAACATTCTGGCTATCTATGATTATATCACCATATTTAGAAAAAATCAAGGAATCATTTGTGTTCTTAACCTCGCCGTAGAGATTTACATCTTCAAGGGATTTAAGCGCTGTGTTGATGTTAATGTTACCTGTAAGGGTGGTTTCACCCATTACCTCTGTGGGTGTGTTAATGTTGATGTTGATTTCTTCAAGAGTATAATCCTCAGTGAATTCATCAACATTGCCTGTTGAGAAATACTTGGAATCAATCTTATCAAAGATGAAAATCATTGCTTCATCCGCGTTTTCAGTCTTTGTGCCATTGATGTTCATATTACCGCTTGATACGATCGTACCGCCTGTCGCAACATTTCCATTTACGCAGAAGTTGCCCGCGTTAACAGTAATCGCTCCTTCTTCGCCTGAGCCCGCGAAGAGTGTATACGGATATTTCTCACTGCTTTCTGCAACCGCGGGAAAAGCCGGTAACATAGTTGCCGTCATCGCAACAGCAACAACGCCCGACAAAAGTCTTTTTGTTTTCTGAACAAGTCTGTTTTTCATATTTCCTCCATTCTGCGAATTTACCGCATCTCACTTGTTTTCTGTACGATTTCTTTAATTTCTCATTGAATACTCTGATCACTGGCAAAAGCAGCAAAAGAAATCATTACGAAAAAATATATATCTGAAATAACAGACATTACTTTTCGTGCAATTTTTATCTGTTATTTATATACAAGCTATGCTATCATAAGTGGTCATTTTTGTCTATAGATATCTGAAATACGGTCATAAATTCGGCGTAAGCGGTCATATCAGCTCGAAACTTGTCACAAAAAGGAAATAGCGGACAAAAATTGCCCGCCTGATGTCAAACAATATTACCGTTGATTCCTACATAAATATCCACTAAATTGCTGTTATTAACATAATAATAAAAATCCGTTATCGGCTGATAACACTTCTGAGACAAATATGTCTGAAACTTCTTGCGTGAATTTATAAGCGTATCATAGGTTCCTGAGTGCCTTGCTCTGACTGCATTGTATAGTTTGATTTGTGGCTTATAAACATAAAATTCGTTGCTTTTAAACTCTTTGCTGACAGGAACAAAAAACTCAAGATCAAGTATTACTTCATCTGTTCCGTAAGTATTTTCTTTCAAGGAAAAAATAATATTTCCCGTCTGCTCCATTTCAAGCGATTTCAGACTGCTTGAAATGTGATCGATCAACTTACCGAGTTTATTGTATGTCGATCTTGTCCTGTATGACAGCAGCGACTCAACTGATAAATATTGCTTTTCAACTATTTCCATAACTATCCCATCCTATTACTTGAAAATGATCTGCCAGATGTATCTCCACATTTTATATCCCTCCCCATTTCTTCATTTCGGGAGTAGTATAAAGCATTTTCATCGGTTCGTCTATAGATATCTGAAATACGGTCATAAATTCGGCGTAAGCGGTAGTTCGGACGTATTTTATTGTAAAATTTTACTTGCTATTTAAATAGTTCTATGTTATAATTAAAAGAAAAAAGGGGGCGAAAATATGAAGATTGCCGTCTGTGATGACGAAACAGCATTATTTGAAGAATTGCATACGCTTTTGAATGAATATTCTAAATTTAAAAAAGAACCGGTATTAACAGCATATTTCAAAACGGGCAATGCCCTTTTACAAAGCGCTGAAAAATTCGATATTATATTTATGGACTATCAAATGGACGGTATGGACGGATTGGAAACGTCCAAACGCCTTAGATTAAAAAATTCAAACGCTGCTATTATCTTTCTCACCGCCTTCCCGAAAATCGTTTTTCAATCTTTTGAAGTAAATACATTCCGATTCCTTTTAAAGCCGATAAAAAAAGACGAGCTGTTTAAGTCTATTGACGATTATCTTGATTCTGTTAAAACAGATGATTTTCTGATATTGAACACTAACGACGGTTCGTGGAAAGTTAGATTGTCTGAAATCATTTATGTCGAATCAAAAGACAAACACACTGTAATACGAACCGCCGACAATCACCTCGAATGCTGCCGGTATATGCAGGAGATTGAAAAACTGCTTCCCAAAGACCGGTTTATACGTTCCCACAGATCGTGCATCGTAAGCTTTCTGCATATAAGAAATCACGATAATAAGACGATATATTTCGATAATAACGAGCGTGCTTCCATAAGCAGAAGATATCTGCCCGATTTCAAAAGAGCCTTTCAGGAATACATAGTAAGGTATAATACAAAGGACTGATATAATGAACAATGTGATTTCAAATACAGCATTTATTATTTCCGACTTATTTTTGCTCGTCAACTTGATACTGATAATCAAATCCGTTAATTTGGCAGAATTCAAACTCAGCCTGATTAAATTATTCCCCATATCGGTTATTCATGGATTATACACGCTGATTTTCAGTTTGTATTTTGCAGAGTCATCAAAATTGGTGATGTCGGTACTGCTTGCCGTATATTATCTGCGTTTTTTGGTCTTTCCGTTTATCTTCATTAAAAAAATAAAGTTTATTTCAATATACATGCCGATTTTTTTAATTTCTTTAGATTCTCTCATACAAAGCTGCTCTTTATGGATATTTAAGCTTGTGTCTTCGGTTTCAAATGAATTAGTAATAACAAAAATCACATCAATGATATTTCAGCTGCTTGTCCTCTGTTTAATCTGCCTTATAAACAAAAGAGGACATTTTAAAAGTTTGGCATTTGCATTTAAGTCGACCTCTAAAGCTGTAGGAATATTAATGCTTTTATGCGTTTTTATTTTGGAAGGAATAATTTCCTCGCTTTCCATTGATACCGATAAATTTGCTATGCAAAAAAGCTTCTTTGAATTTTTCCTTTTTATTTTAACGGCTATAATGTTTGTTATAATGTTTTTGCTGCTGATTAGCAATATGTCAAAAAAGTACTATGAGGATACGTCCGCGCTTTTAAAAAAGCAAATTAACACTCAGTTAAAGCATTATGAAGCTCTGGATAATATGAGGAAAGAGTTCCACTCCTTCAGACACGATTACATTAATCATATGCAATGCGTTTCATCGCTGATTTCAGCAAACAAGAATGAAGAAGCTGCCCAGTACATAAATAAATTATCAAAGTCAAAAACCATAGCGTCAAAGTCGTTTGAATGCGGAAATCATATTTTAGATTCGATTCTTGCAGAAAAAGCTTCGGCTGCCAAAGAATTCGATACGGAAATACGCTTGGACGGTTCGTTTACGCATGACTTTGATCCTGTAGATTTGTGTGTCATTTTTACCAACGCTCTTGACAACGCCATAGAAGCTTGCAGTAAGATCAGCGGTCATAAAGTAATTGATATAAAGCTGAGTACACAACAGGGATATCAGTTTATTTCAATCCGTAACCCCGCAAGCGAAGAAAATATCAGTTTGCTGACCACTAAGGACGATAAAATACATCACGGATTCGGTATTAACAATATACGGAATGCTGTCAACAGGCATAACGGTACATTCTGTATAGATAATAGCAATGGCTTATTTGCTCTTAATATTACACTTAAATTATAACCTAATCCCCGAGGAGCTAAAGCTCCTGCGGTGAGGTTGCCTCGTCGCAGCCGATGTTTTAGCTTGCAACGCAAGCGTGCGAGCATTACATCGGGCTTTGCTCCGAGTTAAAAAATAGAAGGATTCGATTGCATTAAAGCACGAATCCGCTGTTTTTTACTGCATTGCCATTGTATTATCATCTTTAATTCCCATATCCTGCTTTTTCAACCTTATCATCTGCTTAAGCTTTTTATCCACCGTCTGCCTTACCGAATTGTACCGTTTGTAATAGTCATCTTCAATACACCTACTTAAATTCACAAACAATCCCATAACAGTATTTCTAAGCATTTGACTTTCAAAATCATCAATATTATCAAGTAAGTTCTGAGCGTATTCATTACCGTCATTTGCGGACTTTGTAAGCCACTCTACAGCCTTTTCTTTATCTTTTTCAAGACCCTCTGCTCCGAAAAGATAAAGCCTGCCAAGCTGATAGCTTGACCACTTATTCATATCCGCTGACTTATTAAAATATTCTACGGCTTTAGAAATATCAGCTTCCGTTCCAAACCCATTTTTAAACATAGCGCCCAGCTTGTAATATAGATTATTGTCTGTCTGATCGTCCTTTTCAATCTTCAAAAATCCCGATAATGCATTTTCGGATTGCTCAGATTCATCGAACTGCGGAGGAATATCAACATAAAAGTCATCATTCGCAAATTGTTCTGTTGGTTCGGGTTCTTCAATTTCTACATCAACGACAGTATCATTTATGTCAAGTACAGTTCTGATTATGAAGAGTTCTGCATACTGACAGCCTCCGTCGTATCGCTGCGCTAAGTTATTCAGCCTGCTGATCTCCTCAATGTGAATATTGGGCTTATTCCATATCTCACGGATTTCGGGACAATCATTGTATGAAACAAGAAATTTGCCCGAAATACCAAGAAGCGTATCACGAAGTCTGATGTGATCCTTGGTTTTAAAACCAACGTCTTTGTAGTAGTTTTCGGTTGCAAAGTACGGAGGATCGCAGTAGAAAAAGCTGACAGGGCGGTCGTACTGCCGTATCAGCTTTTCAAAATCCTTGTTTTCGATTATGACCTTCTGCAATCTCCTTGCCGCCAAGTCTATCATCGGGAAATCCGACCATATTGAATGGGGCTGACTTGCAAAGCTGTCAAGTCCCGAAGCATAGCTGTATCTAATAAGCTGATAGAACTTCGCCGCTCTGTCAACGTCGCAAAGCTTAGGGAAAATCCCATTCTTATGGAGATTTGCGATTCTCTCAAAATCCTCACGGGAATTAAGGACGTATCTTAGCTTGTATTTCAGCTTATTCGGATTTTCACGGACGCATCTGTACAGGTTTGCAAGATTTCCGTTGTAATCATTCCAGACCTCAAAATCCATACCCGGCGGCTTATGGAACAGCACCCAGCCCGCGCCGCCGAAAACCTCTATATACCTTTCATAATAGGTTGGAAATCTTGCAAGAACTTCTTCTCTTAACGCTTTCTTTCCGCCTACCCATGACATAAAACTGTTCATATATTATTTGCCTCCGAAAGGAGGCACACCTCCTTCCGATGTTTTGTGCATAGCACAAAACTCGTAGTTGAAAGCACCGCTTTCAACTTTTCCTTCTCCATCGTTTAAAGCCAATGACAGAAAGAAAGTCGCTTTGCTAAAAACAGAAGTTTTCTGTCATTGGCAAAACGACTTTAGTTGTTATTTTTCTTTAAGTCTCTTTATTTCCTTTTCGGCATTCTTGACCGCCGAAAAGAGACAGCCTACGGTTGCTCCGACTATTCCTCCGACTGTCATTCCTATGAATAAATACGTCATTACATCATCTCCATTTCTAAATCTTCAGTTTCTTCCATAGAGCAGCTAGCTTCATTGCTCATAAACTCCGTAAACGTGCTTGTTTCGCCGATAAAATTCGGTTCGGTATCATCGGTCAAAGTAACAAAGCCTTTTTCGCCGAGATCGATAGGCTCTTTGGTTATGACAGAGCCTCCGTGATTTACTTTAACGATTTTTTCAATGGAACAAAAACCCTCTCCATCGTCTGACTGCCTTAAATCGTAGCAATACGTTCCTTTGGGAATATCCGCGTCTGTTATCCTGCCGTTGGTAAACAGCGCGGTCTGTCCGAATAGCTCTATACGCTCATATTCGTCGGCGCTATAGATATTGATATATCCTGTTTCAGAAGCGTTGAGTAAAAGTCCGTAATCCTCAAGATCAACGTCCATAACCCTCGCCGCGAATTCAAGCCGTTCCTTTTCATTTTCGGGATAGAATTCTTCAACGCGGTCTCCGTCGTAATACGCGTATCTGCCGCAGTTCATGCCGATGTCCTCGTCAGCCCACTCATGAATAATTTTGATTTCGGGGTACATCTCCGATAATCGCTGAATTACAGGATGGGGAGCTGCCCAGGCGGTCAAGAAGCGCAGTTCTTCGGCATTTGAGTAATCACAGTCTTTCTCATAGCCATAGGATGACCACTTCGTACCCCAATTTGCTATACACCAGTCGTACCAGTTGTTTTTGCCGTAGAGATTCATTTCCTCCTGACCGAGATTGCCGCGGTAGATATTTTCAGGCATGGGAATTATCTTCTCAAAATCAATAGTTCCAAGTCCGAGCTCATCGTTTTGGATCTGCTCCAAAAGCTCACTAATCTGCTTTCTGTCACCGTTTAATTTGATTACGTTTGTCACATGATTTGGCATTCGCTTTCTCCTTTCTGCAATATTCCGCTTTCCGTCAGCATATCGTTTATACCGTCGACCCATTCCTGCAAATCTCCGCCGCAGCCTTGTAGGATAAGTCCCTCGCTGTCATTCATTTTTCTCAGATCGTGTAAAGAAACGCTTCTTATCTCCATTATTACAAAACCTCTTTTCCATAATATTTTCTCAGCAGATTTATGACGAACTGCTGCCCCTTGCCCGTAACGAACGTCTGCTGATAGGTCTTTGTCATAGTCGGAGTTTCAAACACCGACTCCTTGACGGAAAAATATCCTCGGTCGATAAACGCCTGATAGGGGAGATTATTCGCCATAAGCACGCCTTTTCCTTTGAGCCAGCCGTAGAGCTTGTTCCTGCCGACGGGGATATTTTCGGCTCTCGCAAGCTTCGCCATAGCGTTCATGTCGATAAGATTATCGGTGTTTGACACCTGATTTGCAAACTCCACCAGCGGCTGATCGTGGCGGATACGCTCGTTGAGCTGATTTATCGCCATCATCTGCAAGCGGAATAGATTCCGATACGGCTCGTCGAGAAATGGGAGGTAGTTTTTTATGAACATTTCTTCGTTGCCGACGTAGCCGCCTGTTCTCCTCAAAGTTGGTAAAATCGTGGCTGTAACCCAACGCTTAAACTCTTTTGCTCTCGGCATTTTGCTTGAAAGGACTAAGCTGTAAAAGCCGCTTTCATTGATGATAGTGGTCTTGCTCTTGTAATTTGAACCACTGTCGGAAATCACGACGGTGGTTTTATCCTCGGTATCCACATGACGTGAAAGAGCGTCCCTCGTGTTGGAATACCCTAAAATCTCCGCCACATCTTTTCCTACAAGCCACGGCTCGCCGTCCTTAATAACTGTTCTCACTTTGCCGAATTCTTCATTTTCAAAAATTCTGATCATATTTTCCATTTGCGCTTTCCTCCTCGTCAAATTTCAGTAAATTTCTTGCGATAGCTTCAACCACATTTACCGTAATTGAATTTCCCGCCTGCTTGTACAGTTGAGCATCGGACATTCCCGCCCCTGCAACTTTTTCAAACTGCTCTTTTGTAAATCCCTGCAATTTCCAGCACTCAACAGGCATAAGCCTGCGAATTCGACCTTTGTGAACGATTCCATGCCGATCGGTTACGGTAAGCGTGAACATCGGCTCGTTAGGTTCTTTTATTCTTCTGCCGTTCTGACGAGTGTTTTCCTTAAAAGGATTGATTATCGCTCTTGGTCCGTCATCGACCAGAACTCCCGATCTTTCCCCCTTATGAGTTTCGTTTGTTACTCCCATATCCATTCTCGTATGCAGACATCTTGCATTCTCTGTAATCTGAGGATTCTCGTTCAGATCGCAGAAAACAGCGGAGTGTTCGCCCTTATGCTTACTCACTCCGCTGTTCTGACGTGCCGTAATGCACCTTGCGTTTTCTGTTAAATTTGGCGGTGGATTGCAATCAATAAAATACAGCCCTGTCTTACCGCCCATGCCTCCTGAACCGCTGCATTGGGTCACTGCTGTGCCGTTTGTTAAATACACTCTCGACCCCTGACTGCCGCCTATCAGCTGTTTAGGTTTTCTTTCGCCGCAATCTTCATCATCATTTCCTCCGAAAGCCAATACTTTGGCGGGACATCTGTTTCCAAGATATCCGACAAGGAACAGCCTTCTTCTTGACTGCGGTATCCCGAATCCGGCAGAGTTAAGCACTCGCCAGCACATACTATACCCCAGTTCAGAAATCTTTTCAAGGATGATTCTGAAACATTCCCCCTGCGATATACCAAGCAGATTGGGTACGTTTTCAGCGATAAAGTAACGGGGGCGCTTGGCTTCAAGGATTCCGATATAGTTGAAAAAGAGGTTTCCCCGATCGTCCTCAAAAGCTTTTCTGCGCCCTGCAACGCTAAAGGACTGACAGCACGGTCCGCCGACGAGCAGATCAAAATCCGGCATACTTCCGTAATCGAATTTTGTGATGTCCTCATAAAAAATTTCCCCCTTTGTGTCATACAGCGTTCTGTAGGCTTTCTGCGCAAACCGGTCGATTTCGCACCATCCGACGCACTCAAACCCGCCTACTTTTTCAAAAGCAGAACGGAATGCGCCGATTCCTGCAAACGCTTCAAAATATTTTATCATTTATCACCGATCCCTTCTTGTTTGTGTAATAAAAAAACGGCTAAGTCTTTTTCAAAACTTAACCGTTACATTGACATATCCATTTCCTCGGATTCTTCAAGATCCTCAGATTGCTCATCCGTCTGTATCTGCTCCTGATTAACCACATGGAACTTATCTTCATCGGGAAGCAGATTCAATGTTCTGCCGTTGTCCCACTTAACCATTATTGAACCAATATCATCGACTCCTATCACAGTTCCCTTAGTACCGCTTTCCACGGGACACAGGTCCTCCATATGATCAAGGCAAATTCGAGTGCCTTCGGGATACCTCTGCCTGAGCATTTCTACCTTATTTTCGTTGTAAATCATATTCTACCTCACATCGTCATTCCCATATCGGGTTCTTCTGACATATCTTCGCACTCACTGTTTTCTTCTTTGATTTCAACCGAAATATCAGGCTGAAACGGCACATCAAGATCATGAATTTTGACTGATTTAATATTCTTTCGTTCATTAAGAATTTCTGCTGCCGCTTCAACAAGCATTTTCTTGACTTCGTCAAAATCACAGCCGATATCCTGAAGAACATCATCAAGTGAAAATTCCGAATAGCTAAGCTTTGCAAACATTGCTATTCTTTCCGCCGTTTCGTTTAACAGCTCATGGAGTTTTCTTTCACCGTTTGTGAGCTGAATTTCGGAATCCTGATGCCTTTCCACCAGATCCCTTGCCTTTGGAATATACTGGGCGTATCTCAGATAACTGCAGCCCTCGCTTTCTATCAGCAGACCGTCACCCTGTTCCTCATCGTAGATTAGAAGACAATGATAAATATCATCGCTGTCGCAGTACATCAAATCTGTGTTCCCAGCAATCAGGTTGTTATCCTGCAAGGGGTGACGTTTTAAATTTTCAAACTCAGCATGAGAAACTGCTATCGCTTTTTCCACCACGCAGGATTTGGTTCGGAACTCTGACTCCTTGCGAAGCAGATTGGTGTTGATTATCAATTTTTCATTCATCGACTTTTCCTCCGTTCGTTTTATTTTTCCTTTTTAATAGTATATCTGCCACATGGGTATCACGTCCTTCTTTAAGAAATAAAAAAAGACCGCTTTGTCGTTTATCACATTTCGTGATATTAAACAAAACGGTCTTTCAAACTTTGTGAATGTTTTTTCATAAAAAATCGGCAGGCCGGGAGCGGAATCTGCTCAAAGCTTGCCGATATATTTGCAAAAATCATTTGTCGAGGGTTCAAATCCCTCCGGTCGGTGAAAATCATTAAAAAGCATCCACGGTTTTACACTTAAAATTTTCGGTTGAAAAACATGAAAAAAGCCCGTAAATACGGGCTTTTTGAGGTGAGCATCCATTTGGTCTCACCAATATGGTGCGGATAACAGGAGTTGAACCTGCACCGAGTTGCCCCGACTGGCACCTGAAGCCAGCGCGTCTGCCTATTCCGCCATATCCGCACATATTACAAATCCAAAATTTTTACTCGGCTCAGATTCTTTAACCGAGGTGGACTTTAACAAGTTACTCCACTAAAAAATTCTGTGATGAATGGTAGAATTATTTTTTTACACAGACGTAACACTACCTGAAGCTAGCGCGTCTGCCTATTCCGCCACACCTGCATATAAGAATTTGAAACTTTTACTCGGCTCAAATCCAAAAACCGAGGTGGACTCGTTATGAGTTACTCCACTATCTATGCGAATCGGAAGCCAGAGTGTCTGACATTCCGTCACTTCTGCTATGATTTAATATGCAACATTGCTATTATATCATAACAAGTTATTCTTGTCAAGAACTTTACCCTGATAGTTTACTTATGGTACTTTGTGCCATTAATAATCTGAAAGCTTCGATAAATCTGCTCTAAAAGCATAATTCTTGCAAGCTGGTGCGGAAAAGTCATATCGGACATTGAAAGACGCAAAGCACATGACTTCTTTATCTCGTCCGCAATTCCAAAAGATGAACCGATAACAAAATTCAATGTGGAAAACCCGTCAACCCCCAACTTCAGAATTTTCTCGGCAAGCGCAGGACTTGAAAGTTTTATCCCTTCAATACACAAAACGATGCTATAGCTTCCCTTCTGCTCAATATACGGCTTAATTGACCTTGCCTCTTCACCAAGAGAGTGTTCTATCTCCTTTTGAGAAGGATTATCCGAAAGCCTTGATTCAGTAATTTCAACGACTTTAAGCTTGCAAAACGGCGAAAGTCTCTTTGAATATTCAGCTTGTGCGCCCTTCAGAAAATCCTCTTTCAATTTTCCCACTGTGATAATATTAACATTGGTCAAAAGAAAGCGACCTCCCCTCTCGTTTCGACAGGAGCAACTCTCAGCATATAATCCTTTTTGAAAATCATATCGTCAAGAGTCCGAACAACAGTATTCCCTGCAATATTCGGGGTGTTGTTTTCCTGACTTAAATGTCCAAGAATTATATGTGTAGTTCCGGATTTTACGAGTTCATGAATTTCCTTCGCAGAGTCAACATTGCACAGATGCCCTTTGTCAGAGTTGATACGCTGCTTGAGCATATAAGGATAAGGCCCGTTTTTCAGCATTTCCCTATCGTAATTTGCTTCAAGAAGAACAAGATCGCTTCCCACAAGATTATCATGGACGACTTTTGAAATATATCCCAGATCAGTGCAAACGCAGCATACTTTACCGTCCGGAGTTTCAACACGATATCCGCAGCTTTGCCTTGTGTCGTGTGAGGTTTCAAAGGCTCTCACACGAAAATCCCTATATTCCACCGAGGCTTGACCTATCTCATAAAGTGTCGAGGAGGGGTCAACATAATCTTTTTCCGCCAGAAATTCAAGATTTAAATTCTGAGCAAAAACAGGAGTATGATATTTTTTTGTAAAAACTTTAAGTCCGTTAATGTGGTCGGAATGTTCATGAGTAACAAAAATTGCACTTATGCAATCCGGTTGGATGCCGTGAATTTCAAGCGCCCCCGTAAGTCGTTTACAGCTTACCCCGGCATCAATAAGTATTCCGTTGTTTTTTTCACCGATAAATATTGAATTCCCCTTGCTTGAAGAGAAAAGTGGGATCAATTTAGCCATAAAGCCCCTTTCAAAAGCAAAGGACGAACACGCCTAAACACATTCGTCCGTATTTTCTCATTACAGTTAAGCTCATCAGCTTGAAGCAGCCATAGCATTCTTTGGCTGAAAGTATACTCTTTTTATATCCGCCCCGAGCGCAGCAAGCTTCTCATCGATACACTCGTAACCTCTTTCGATATGATATATATCGTCAATCTCAGTCCTGCCCTCTGCGCAAAGCCCCGCGATTACAAGAGCAGCGCCCGCCCTAAGGTCTGTAGCTCTGACCGGTGCGCCTTTAAGTCCTTCAACTCCCTGAATAATCGCAACCTTATCCTTGACAGTTATATCAGCACCCATTTTCCTAAGCTCCCCTGCGTATCTGAAACGATTGTCGAAAATATTATCGGTAACAATGCTTGTACCGTCGGCAATTGTCAGAAGAGCTGAAAACTGAGGCTGCATATCAGTTGGAAATCCGGGATGAGGAAGAGTTTTGATGTTAGTCCTCATAAGCGGTCCGTCAACAGAGACTCTTACACTATCGTCAAATTCCTGAACCTTAACTCCCATTTTACGAAGATTTACTGTTATAGATTCAAGGTGCTTAGGAATAACATTCTTTATAAGAACATTTCCCTTTGTTGCAGCGGCGGCAACCATATAAGTCCCAGCCTCTATCTGGTCTGGAATAATTCCATAAGTAACCCCTTTAAGGAAGTTTACACCCCTTACCTTGATAACGTCAGTTCCGGCACCCCTGATATCGGCTCCCATTGTATTAAGGAAGTTTGCAAGATCAACAATATGAGGCTCTTTAGCGGCATTTTCTATTATAGTAAGACCCTTGGCTTTTACCGCAGCAAAAATCGCATTGATAGTGCCTCCCACTGTATTGATATCAAAGAAGATCTGGTTTCCAATCAGGTCGTCGGCTTTGACATGTACGATGCCGTTGATTATCTCGTGATGTGCCCCAAGGCAGTTAAACGCCTTGATATGCTGGTCAATAGGTCTGTCCCCTAAATCGCAGCCCCCCGGCATAGGTACAAAAGCTTCACGAAAACGTCCCAAAAGCGTTCCCAGAAAATAGCTTGACGCTCTCATGGTTCTTGCAAGCTCAGGTGGAACTTTAGGGCTTTTTATATTCCTCGTATCAACAAGCATAGTATTTTTGTTGGTATAATTTATAGTTGCCCCCATTTCACGAAGTATCTTGGCGCATATAGCCGTATCTGAAATATCAGGAACATTTTCAAGTACGCAGGCTTCATCGCAAAGAATTGTTGCGGCAACTATTGCTACAGCGGCATTTTTTGCACCGCTTATAGAAACCTCCCCTTCAAGCTTTCTTCCACCATTTATAACATATTTATACAATCAGAACACACTCCCACAACCGCAAAAGCGGCTTGTTATTTCCGGAAAACCCGAAGCAATAGGTAAAGTCGTAAAAATTTCCGGGTAAACAGCCTTTACTTTCATTTTTAATTTAGAGCATTGAGCACTGATTTTAATATAACCAAATCGCCGATGTCCCCTGCCGAGTATTCGGCAGCTTTGCCGACAAGCAGGCATCATTATCACGCTTTGCTCTGATTTAAAAATATTCAAGCTTGTACAGAAAATGGCTGTAAAGTAATTTTGCTTCATCACAATATGCTGTATACAGACGGGTCACGTCCTACAACCTCTATATTTTACCACGTTTCAAAAAAAAAATCAAGTACATACGCGCCAATTTTTTATCATTATTTTAAACAATTTTTGTACATTGCATTATATCACCGATCGTACACAATTTTGCAGTAAATTTTACATAAATATGAATTTTGACAAATCGAGAATGAAAAGATATAATAAAATATAAGCAAAAAACAATACGTCAAAGGCAACTTGGTTATAAGGAGGGTTTAATACGAAGGCAAGAACAACGATAAAAGACATAGTAACAATCGGAATCTTTTCAGCGGCGGCACTTATCGTCTTTGTCATTGAAGCCCAACTCCCGCCTCTGTTTATAAGCGGCGTAAAGCCGGGCATTTCAAACGCTGTAATTTTAATTTCAATGGTATATCTTAACCGCAGAAAAGCTTTTTTTGTATTAATCACAAAAATAATCCTTTCCTCGTTTTTCGCAGGAACTCCCACAAGCTTTATTTTCAGTTTAACCGGCGGACTTTGCGCATTTTTTGCTATGGCAGTCTTTACTGTGATTTTTAACAAAAACCTGCTTTTCGTAAGTTCTGTTTTGGGCTCCGTTGCTCACAACTTAGGACAACTTTTGGCTGCGTACATAATTCTTGACACGGTTTCTGTTTTTGCCTATATCTCATATTTCATATTGGCTTCTTTGGCTACCGGTTTCTTTACAGGACTTGTTTCACAATTTACTTTAAAAAAGCTTCTTAAAATTCATTCACAATGCTTAAAACCATAACGTAAATTCATATTAGTAATACAAAATATTAATTTGACATAGTAACTCATTTGTATTATAATCTATTATAAGGATAAAACCAAGGGTATTTTAACCTATTCAGGTTTTAGCATGTAATTTAATAATTATGTATATTAAAATCAATGGTGATTGCAGAGTTATAGCTGCACGTTATTATATTATCTTATTAATGTATGACGCTTGGCTGGTCATTATTGATTTTTTTATTTTGTAATCATTTCATGGGGGTGATGTTTATGGTGGAAAAGCTAACCGCCGCCATTGAAGAAACAATGGAAACGCAAGTCGTTTTTACAATTCCCATTTTCGGCGGCATACCCGTTTCGAGCAGCGTTGTTGTAACATGGATCATTATGGCTGTTATAATATTGCTGTCGATAATTTTCACCAGAAATCTTAAGCTTGTTCCCGACAAGAAACAAGTAATTATTGAAGCCTTTGTAAGCTTCCTGAGAAATTTCTGTAGAGATCAGGTCGGAGAAAAAGGAATGAGATACTTTCCTTACCTTTCAACAGTCCTTATTTATCTCGGATTTTCAAATCTCATCGGGCTTTTCGGTTTCATTCCGCCAACAAAGGATCTGAACGTTACAGCTGCTCTTGCGCTTATGAGCATTATTCTTATTGAAGTTGCCGGAATAAGAGCAAAAGGCACTAAAGGCTGGCTTAAAAGCTTTACAAAGCCTGTGGCTATCATTACGCCGCTTAACGTTCTTGAAATTGGTATAAGACCTCTTTCACTTTGTATGCGACTTTTCGGAAACATACTTGCGGCGACAATTATCATGGAAATGCTCAAAGCGATCGTTCCGGTATTTATTCCGGTAGTATTTTCACTATACTTTGACATTTTCGACGGTCTTATTCAAGCTTACGTTTTCGTCTTTCTTACTTCCCTCTACATTGAAGAAGCTATAGATGTGGAAGAATAAATTGTTTTTAACGGAGGAATTAATTATGTCAGTAGCAATCGGTGCGGCAATTGCCGTTTTAACAGGTATAGGAGCCGGTATCGGCATCGGTATCGCAACAGGAAAAGCGGTTGAGGCTATCGCAAGGCAGCCTGAAGCCAAAAAGGATATCAGAAGCTCTCTTATCTTAGGATGCGCACTTGCAGAAGCAACCGCTATCTATGGACTTATTGTGGCTTTGCTTATTCTTTTCTTTCTTTAATATTAAATTTGTAAAATTCACTTTCAGGAGGAATTTATTATGTCAGTAGCAATCGGTGCGGCAATTGCCGTTTTAACAGGTATAGGCGCCGGGATCGGTATCGGTATCGCAACAGGAAAAGCGGTTGAGGCTATCGCAAGACAGCCTGAAGCCAAAAAGGATATCAGAAGCTCTCTTATCTTAGGATGCGCACTTGCAGAAGCAACCGCTATCTATGGACTTATCGTAGCTTTACTTATTCTGTTCTTCCTTTAATATCTATTATCTGATCTTTCCGAAAGGAGTAATTCTTTATGCTTAAACTGGACTGGAATTTACTGTTCACAATCATAAATCTTCTCATACTTTATTTTGCGCTTAAAAAATTCCTGTTTGCTCCCGTTTGCAAAATTATAGACGAGCGTGAAGCAAAAATCAAAAGTGAACTTGAAAACGCAGACAAGGCTAAAGAAGAAGCTGAAAAATTAAAAACCGACTACGAGGCAGAGCTTGCAAACGCTCAGAAGCAGATCGTGGAAATTACAAAGAAAGCTTCCGAACAGGCTGAAAAAGTCGGCGAAGCGATTATCGAAAATGCAAGGAAGGAATCTGCCGAGATAATTGAAAGCGCTCAGAAACAAGCTCTTGCAGAAAAGGACAAGGCTTTTGACGACGCTAAGGTAGAAATTGCAAATCTTGCGCTTCTTGCAGCTCAGAGAGTCAGTGCAAAAAAAGGCTCAGACCAGTCGGACATGGATACCATTGACGAATTTTTGTCTGAGGTAGGTGCATATAAATGATAAGCTACAATGAACAGGTCTGTGGTCAGGTGCTTTACGAGCTTGATGTAAGTTATGAGATTGTAAAAAGTTCAAAAGAGATACTTAATTCATCGGATGAGCTTTCAGAGTTTCTTTCAAGTCCCACCTTTGACAAAAAGGATAAATACAGGATTGTTGATAAGCTGTTCCCAAAAGAAATAACAAGCTTTTTAAAGGTCATGACCGATATCGGAATGAGCAGATGTCTTGATGAGATCTTTGACGCTTACGAAAACATAAGACTTGACAGGCTTGATGTTGTCTGCGGTGAGCTTACCGGAGCAAATGAAATTTCTGACGAGTTCAAAGAAAAATTTGCCCTTTCTTTAAAAGCCAGATACAATGCGTCTGACGTTATTCTGAAAACCAGTATCGATCCTTCTCTTATGGGAGGGTATACATTGAAAATAGGCGATATGGTCTATGACAATAGTGTAAAAGGCGCACTTGAAGCATTGAGCAGAAAACTTACCGGGAATATTCCGCAAAAATTTTGAAAAGGAGGATATGCTTCCTTAGAAGAGGCATGATTACATAATGAACAGCGCTGAAATTATTTCTGTTTTAAAAAGCGAAATCAAGAATTTTGACGCAAAAATGCAAGTCAGCGAAACAGGCAGTATTATTTCCATAAACGACGGTATTGTAAATGTTTATGGACTTAATCACGTTATGTACGGCGAGCTTGTTGAGTTTGAAAATGGCGTCAAGGGAATCGTACAGAATATAGAAAGAAAAACCGTTGGAGTTGTTCTTCTCGGTACCGACAGGGGTCTGAGTGAAGGTTCCAAGGTAGTAAGAACAAACAAGCGTGCCGGTGTTGGAGTGGGTGATAAATTGTTAGGAAGAGTTGTTGACGCTCTTGGTCAGCCTATTGACGGCAAAGGCGAAATCACCTACGACGACTACTATCCTATTGAAAGAGAAGCTCCCGGCGTTGCCACAAGAAAATCAGTATCTGTTCCTCTTGAAACAGGTATTCTTTCAATTGACGCTATGTTCCCCATAGGAAGAGGACAGCGTGAACTTATTATCGGCGACAGACAAACAGGTAAAACAGCTATTGCGGTTGATACGATCATTAACCAGAGAGACAAGGACATGATATGCGTGTACGTTGCCATAGGTCAGAAAGCGTCAACCGTTTCAAAGCTTGTAAACGACCTCAAAAAGCACGGCGCTATGGAGAATACAATTGTTGTATGCGCTATGGCAAGCGATCTGGCTCCGATCCAATACATTTCTCCTTATGCCGGAACAGCTATGGCTGAATATTTTATGGATAAAGGCAAGGACGTGCTTATCGTTTACGACGACCTTTCAAAGCACGCTGTAGCTTACAGAGCAATGTCGCTGCTTTTAAAGCGCTCTCCCGGACGTGAAGCATACCCCGGCGACGTTTTCTATCTCCATTCAAGACTGCTTGAACGTTCAAGCAGACTTGACGACGAACACGGCGGCGGTTCAATAACAGCGCTTCCTATAATTGAAACACAGGCAGGGGACGTTTCCGCTTACATTCCTACAAACGTAATTTCAATTACAGACGGTCAGATATTTCTTGAAACAGACTTGTTTAACTCAGGTATCAGGCCAGCCGTAAACGTAGGTCTTTCAGTTTCCCGTGTCGGCGGTGCAGCACAGACAAAGATCATGAAAAAGGTTTCCGGAAATCTTCGTATCGACCTTGCTCAGTACCGTGAAATGGAAGTTTTCACCCAGTTCAGTTCAGAGCTTGATAAGTCCACACAGGAGCTTTTGAATCACGGAAAATGCCTTGTCGAGCTTTTAAAGCAGCCTTTGTATCATCCATATTCTCTTCACGATGAAATAATTCTGCTCTGCTGTGCAAGAAAAAAAATTATGCTTGATATTCCTTTGAAGGAAATAGGAACGTTCAGAAAAGAGCTTCTTGAATACTTTGCAGCAACTCAAACGGAGATCATCAAGGAAATCGACGAAAAGAAAACCTACAGTGAAGAACTTGAGGATAGAATTATAGACGCAGCTAAGCAGTTCAAGGCTTCAAGATAAACGAAAAAGGAGGATATTTTATGCCCGGCATGAAAGAGATCAGGGACAGGATAACAAGCGTCAACGAGATAATGAAGATCACAAACGCAATGTACCTTATTTCCTCCTCACATTTGAGAAAAGCCAAGCAAAATCTTGAAAATACTGTTCCCTACTTTGAAAAGCTACAGTCTACCATTAAAGATATACTTCTGCACACTCCGGATATGGAGCATAAGTTCTTTGACAAACGCCCCGAGAAAAAGGACGATGAGCGCATGATAGGATACATCGTTGTTACAGCGGACAAGGGACTTGCAGGTTCTTATAACCACAATGTTTTGAAACTTGCAGAAAACGAGCTTAGAAATCACAAAAATACAAGCCTTTTCCTTGTAGGTCAGATAGGCAGACATTACTTTTCAAAAAAGAATTTCTTCATTGACGGAGAGTTTCTGTATACCGCCCAGAACCCTACCATTTACAGGGCAAGATCAATGGCGGAATCAGTAACGGATCTCTTTGAAAGAAAAATTCTTGACGAGGTTTATGTTATTTATACAAAAATGGTCACCTCAATGACTATGGAACCTGAAATACTAAAGCTTTTCCCACTTGAAAGAAAAAATTTCGAGGAAACAAATCCAACCAAAAAACATAACGCCGCAAATTTCAGTCCAAATCCTGAAACAGTTATGGATCATCTTGTCCCAAACTACATAAAAGGACTTCTCTACGGCGTTCTTATAGAGGCTTTTTCAAGCGAACAAAATTCAAGAATGATGGCTATGTCAGCAGCGACCGATGCTGCAAAAGAGTCAATCAAGTCGCTTAGCCTTGAATACAACAGAGCACGACAGGCTGCCGTAACTCAGGAGATCACCGAGATCGTCGGCGGCGCAAATGCCCTTAACAACAAGTGAAAGGACCATTCATATGGAAAAAGGAAAAATAGTTCAGATACTTGGTCCTGTCGTTGACGTTGAATTTGAAAACGGCAGGCTTCCTATGATAAAAGACGCTCTTACAGTTATGCTTGACGGCAAGAAAAGAGTTCTTGAAGTTGCACAGCAACTTGGAAACAACACAGTAAGAGCAATTATGCTTTCTTCAAGCGACGGACTTTCAAAGGATATGGAAGTAACCGCTACGGGAAGCTGTATCAAAGTCCCTGTCGGTAAGTGTACCTTGGGAAGAATGTTCAACGTCCTGGGCGACCCTATTGATAACAAAGGTGAAGTTCCGGCAGAGGAATACTGGGAAATCCACAGAGAGCCTCCTAAATTTGAAGATCAGAAACCTGTTGTTGAAATTCTTGAAACAGGCATTAAGGTAATAGACCTTATCGCACCTTACGCCAAAGGTGGTAAGATCGGACTTTTCGGAGGTGCAGGTGTAGGAAAAACAGTTCTTATTCAGGAGCTTATTACTAACGTTGCAACTCAACACGGCGGATACTCAATTTTCACCGGCGTCGGTGAACGTTCAAGAGAAGGTAACGACCTGTGGCACGAAATGACTGACTCGGGTGTTATAGAAAAAACCGCTCTTGTGTTCGGTCAGATGAACGAGCCACCCGGATCGAGAATGAGAGTTGCTCAGACAGGACTTACTATGGCTGAATATTTCAGAGATAAGGAACATCAGGATGTTCTTCTCTTCATAGACAACATCTTCAGGTTTGTTCAGGCAGGTTCCGAGGTGTCTGCCCTTTTGGGACGTATGCCTTCTGCCGTTGGATATCAGCCAACCCTTGCTAACGAGGTCGGAGAGCTTCAGGAAAGAATCACTTCTACAAAACAGGGTTCTATAACGTCAGTTCAGGCGGTTTACGTTCCGGCAGACGACCTTACCGACCCTGCTCCGGCAATTACCTTTGCTCACCTTGACGCTACAACCGTTCTTTCAAGAAAGATAGTTGAGCAGGGAATTTACCCTGCTGTTGACCCTCTTGAATCAACCTCAAGAATACTTGAACCAGACGTTGTAGGCGAAGAACATTATGAAGTTGCGAGAAAAACTCAGGAACTTTTACAGAAGTACAGAGAACTTCAGGATATCATTTCAATTCTCGGCATGGAAGAACTTTCGGAAGAGGATAAGCTTGCAGTTTTCAGAGCAAGGAAAATTCAGAAATTTCTTTCTCAACCTTTCCACGTTGCTGAAAACTTTACAGGCATGAAAGGCGTTTTCGTTCCGTTAAGCGAAACAATAAAGGGCTTTAAAGCAATAATTGATGGAGAAATGGACGATTATCCCGAAGCGGCATTCCTTATGGTGGGAACTATCGACGACGTCAAGCGCAAGGCGGAAGAAATGGATAAAGGTGACTAAATATGGTTAATAAATTTAAACTTGACCTTATTGCAAGCGACCACGTTTTCTTTTCAGGAGAATGTGACGAACTTGTTTTTCCAGGACTTGACGGATACATTGGTGTTCTTCCGAATCATCAGCCTACCATCACCTGTATAAGTGCAGGAGAGATCCGTTTTCGTGTGGGGGATGAGTGGCACAACGCTATTGTAAGCGACGGATTTGTTGAAATCATGCCGAAGTTTGTAAATATCCTTGCAGATTCAATTGAAAATCCTGAGGACATTGACATAAAGCGTGCGGAGGCTGCAAAGGAAAGAGCAGAAGAAAGACTCCGTCAAAAGCTTAGCATCAAACAGTATTACCACACTCAGGCGGCTTTAAGCCGTGCAATGACACGACTTAAATTCTCCGGAAGACACAATATCTCGTCAAAATTCTGATTATCAAAGCAGGCAAGTTCAAGCCTGCTTTTTGTTTTTCCTTGACGAAATATGCTTTGGATGTTATAATATTTTTAATGCAAATTATAATTCAAAGGAGGAAATTTTCCTTTTTACGGAAAATGATCGCTGTATGACATACGAAATGAAAAATATTCAGGAAGAAATAATAAGGCTTAAAAAAGAAAAGGACATCTGTATTCTTGCTCACAGCTATCAGGCAAGAGAGATTATTGAAATTGCAGACTTTACTGGTGATTCATACAAGCTGAGCGTTGACGCATCAAAGGCTACAAGCAAGAATATATTGTTTTGCGGAGTACATTTCATGGCTGAGACCGCAAAAATACTCTCCCCTGACAAAAGAGTCTTTCTTTCAAACATAAGCGCAGGATGCCCTATGGCTGAGCAGATGACACCAGAATACATCAAAAGTATAAAGGAAAAAGAACCCGACAGAGCGGTGGTCGCATACATAAACACAACAGCCGCACTTAAATCTGTTTGCGATGTATGCGTTACTTCTGCGTCTGCTGTAAAAATTGTAAAAGCAATGGACGCTGAAAAGATACTTTTTGTTCCAGACTGCAACCTTGGAGCTTTTGTAAAAAAATCAGTTCCCGAAAAGGATATTATGCTTTTAAACGGCGGCTGCCCTGTTCATGCTGCTGTGGATGCCGAGGAAGTTCACACTTCAAGGTCTTTACACCCGAATGCTCTTTTGCTTGTTCATCCCGAATGCAAGCCAGAAGTTTCCAATCTTGCCGATTACATAGGCTCAACTTCGGGAATAATGAATTTTGCAAAAAGCTCAGACGCAAAAGAATTCATTATCGGAACGGAAATAAGCATCGCCGAGCATCTTCAGTACGAATGCCCTGATAAAAAATTCTATCCTCTTTCAAAGAAAATAACTTGCGCCGACATGAAACTTACAACTCTTATGGATGTATATAACTGCTGCAAGGCTATAGATAGCGGTGACGAGAGTGATGCCCACGAAATACTTATGACCGATGAGGAAATAACTTCAGCAAGAGTGTGCATTGACAAAATGCTTGAACTTGGAGAATAGTAAAATATAGAGTTGTATGTAGAAAACTAAAAGCGGAAACCAAAACACATGGTCTCCGCTTTTAATTATTTAAATTGTTTATGCTTGGATTAAATGCTCCTGCTTACATTTCGGGCAGTAGAGAGGATAGTTTATTAAAATCATATCTTCTCGTATTCTGTCACAAGTTTTGCCTTTGCAAGTCGGGCATAGGAGGCATTCTGTGTTTTGCATAGGGGGTCTCCTTTTTAAATCGGAGCAAAGCGTTGATAACTACATCTCTTTCAGAGCTAAACAGCTCTTTCAGAGCTGTGCTTAATCACTTTGCGACGAAAATCAACCGTCGCTGACTGCAGCAAGCTGAAGATGGGAGGCAGACTCGCCTAATAGGAGGCAGACCTGCTGAATAATCAGCAAGACCTGCCGTTTAGGCAGGGGGACATCGGCGACTTGGTTATATTCCCCAGTGAATGAAAATTCCAAGCTTTCAGTCGATATACCACCGGCAAACATGATACTGTTAAAGTGAAGCTCAGTTATCTTTGTATTTACCGTTTTTTATAAACTCATCAATGGTTTTCAAGTAGTTGTCTCTGAAAATCTCCCTGTTGCGAAAACATGCTTAGTTATATTTCTGCACTATTATCAAATGTCTAATTACTATCTGCTCCGACATCATTAAAACATTTTTAGACAAGCCTAAATATTCTCGGCGTTAGAGTCGATTACGCCCTTATACCAGTAACCTGAGTCCTTTATGGTTCTTTCCTGTGTGAGATAGTCCACATAAATCAAACCAAAACGCTTGTCATAGCCGCTTGTCCACTCAAAGTTATCCATAATAGACCAATAAAGATAACCCATTACGTCAGCTCCCTCTTCAGCGGCTTTTTTAAGTCCTTTGACGTATCTTGTCACATAGTCAATTCTGTTGGGGTCATGCACCTTGCCGTCAAGAGAAACTCTGTCGTGACAAGGCATGCCGTTTTCGGTAATCAGAATCGGCACCTTGTAACGCTCATAAAGGAATTTTGCTGACCAGTAAAGAGCGTCGTCGGTAATGACCCAGTCCATAGAGTTCCTCGGACAACCGATATATTCGTTGGAGTCGTAGCCGTTGACCGTTCCCGTACTTGAACTGCGATAGATATTTGCTCCGTAAAAATCAATAGGCGAAGAGATTATTTCCATATCGCCATCTTTGATAAGGTTTCTGAGAGTATCCCCGAAATATTCAAATGCCTTGTCAGGGTATTTGCCAAGAACAATAGGGTCACCCCACCAGCTGTTGGAAAATACAAATCCCTTTGGCCACATATCAAAGCTTTGATATCTTGCTTTTTCGATTTCCTCAACGGTGTTGTCCTTTGGCGTAATGCAGGGACCTGTAGGCGCAAAGCCGATAACAGGCTCTCTTTTTGCACCTGCTCTTATTGCTCTTACAGCCTTGCCGTGGGCAAGCAGAATATTGTGTGACATTCTTAAAATTTCAGGCAGGCTTGATTTTATGCATGGTGCAAATTCACCGTTGTCATAGCCAAGACCTACAAATACCTGCGGCTCGTTAATTGTCATCCAATACCTGACCTTGTCGGAAAAAAGCTTTACGCAGACGGCGGCGTATTCCTCAAACCAATCTGAAGATTCGTCGTTGAGCCAGCCGCCCTTGCAGTGAAGTTCATAAGGATAGTCCCAATGGAAAAGTGTTACCATCGGTTCGATTCCGTTGGTGATAAGCTCGTCAAAAAGGCTGTTATAAAAATCCACGCCCTTCCGGTTGATTTCTCCAGTGCCTTTTGGCAGTATTCTGGTCCAGCTGATTGACATGCGATAATACTTGATGCCAATTTCTTTCATAAGACGGACGTCTTCTTTGTACCTATGATAATGGTCGCAGGCAACATCGCCCGTTTCACCGTGAGCTACCACGCCCTCTTCATGGGAATATAGATCCCAGATGTTAAGACCCTTGCCGTCCTCATCATAAGCGCCCTCAATCTGATATGCGGCGGACGCTGCGCCCCAGATAAAGTCCTTTTTGAAACTCATAAAAATACCTCCCGATAGTCTAAGCTGATTATTATGATAATAATTTATTTTAAGCCAATTTATTATATCACAGATACAGCGAATTGGCAATAGCGGATATTGCTAACTTGGTTACATATCCTGCAAAAGTACTCTATTTTTATTCAAGACATCGGAAAAATATTTGCACAACATATTGTTTGATTTATAAGGGCAGCGTTGAAAAATAATGCTTAAAACACACCGCAAATACAGCACCGCTCCATAAAAACGCATTGCAGTCCTTGCAGACTTTACAAAACTGAAAATAGTGCGAGCTTATTGTAAATTATAGAATAGCCTGTTTTGGGTTAAACCTGTATAACCAATTCGCCGATGTCCCCCGCCTCTATTAGGCGGGTCCGCCTCCTATGGGAGGCAGGGTTCCATTCAGTTTTTCAGTGGGGGTTTTAATCCCCCACTGAAAAACTGAGGAGCAAAGCTCCCATCTGCAGCTTGCTGCAGTAAGCGACAGATTGCAATCGTCGCAACGTGATTAAGCACAGCTCCGAAGGAGATGTAATTATCAACGCTTTGCTCCGATTTAAATATTAATTTGGTAATATAAATTTCAGTTAAATTAAGTTCAAACAGGTGGAAAATATTACAGGAAAAATCAGAACACGAAAAAAGCCCGTAAATACGGGCTTTTCTGAACGGACATCTATTTCATAGTCCAAGTATGGCGGAGAAGGAGGGATTCGAACCCTCGATGAGCTATTAACCCATACACGAGTTCCAGTCGTGCGCCATAAACCGGGCTAGGCGACTTCTCCACAGTTTAGTTTTAATTTTGTAAAATCTACAACG
>CALWNN010000020.1 GCA_944382845.1 uncultured Clostridia bacterium | reverse complement strand
GTTTACAATCCGAAAACCTTCTTCCCTCACGCGGCATCGCTGCATCAGAGTTCCCTCCATTGTGCAATATTCCCCACTGCTGCCTCCCGTAGGAGTCTGGGCCGTGTCTCAGTCCCAATGTGGCCGTCCAACCTCTCAGTCCGGCTACTGATCGTCGACTTGGTGAGCCGTTACCTCACCAACTATCTAATCAGACGCGAGGCCATCTATCAGCGATTAATCTTTGATAAAATTGTCATGCGACATTTCTATGTTATGGGGTATTAACGTTCGTTTCCAAACGGTATCCCCCTCTGATAGGCAGGTTCCTCACGTGTTACTCACCCGTCCGCCACTAGATCTAACAAAGTAAACTTCGTTATCTCCCGTTCGACTTGCATGTGTTAAGCGTGCCGCCAGCGTTCGTCCTGAGCCAGGATCAAACTCTTTTTCGTTTCGTATATTAATCTCAGCTTTTCAGCTTCCTTAATACCTTGCTCAGTTTCTTCTTTACTGACTTACTCTTTTTTAGTCTTTTTTCTGACTTCCTTACTTTAAGTTTTCTCTCAAAGCAATTTCCAAAGGGTTTCTTCGTTAATTCGTCTTTGTTCAATTTTCAAGGTGCTTTCGCCTCTCTCTTAAGAGCGCTCATCTATTTTAGCACATCTTTTTTCCTTTGTCAAGAGGTTAAATTGTAAACAATTTATTACCTGCTCGAAAAGAGGCGATAAAAAATCCGCACAATTGTTGTACGGATAGGAGCTGTCAAAACAGCATGGAGGCGCCACCCGGATTTGAACCGGGGATCAAGGTGTTGCAGACCTACGCCTTACCGCTTGGCTATAGCGCCATTTTCGGAACTTAACCGAAAAAATGGAGCGGATTACGAGGCTCGAACTCGCTACCTCCACCTTGGCAAGGTGGCGCTCTACCAGATGAGCTAAATCCGCATCAAATTAATTTGGCGCTTACTATCGCACTTTATATTTAATTGTTATATTCAAGCTCATAAAGCTTTTAAACAAACTTTTGGTGCCTCCGGACGGAATCGAACCATCGACACGGGGATTTTCAGTCCCCTGCTCTACCTACTGAGCTACAGAGGCACACTTTCATCAGCAGAACATTCGCTGATGTTGATTATTGCTTTCGATTTATTCTATTCGCAAACGCAAAACTTTGACACTGCACTCACAAACGAATATGCAAACATTTTAAGTGGCGACCCGGATGGGGCTCGAACCCACGACCTCTAGCGTGACAGGCTAGCGTTCTAACCAACTGAACTACCGGGCCAAATTGGTGGGAACAATAGGGCTCGAACCTATGACCCTCTGCTTGTAAGGCAGATGCTCTCCCAGCTGAGCTATGCTCCCATTGTCGCTCTTTTCTGACTTTTTGTTATCAGTCCCAAGCGACGAAATTAATTATACTACATTCCAAATCGTTTGTCAACCCTATTTTTTAAGTTATTTAAATAACATTTTGTTGCCAAACTATTAACATCAGCGTTTTATCATTTCTTCTATCTCTTGCTTTGAAAAATTATAAGCCTTTCCGCAAAAATGACAGAGTACTTCCGTGTTTTCGTTCTCAGCCATTTCAGAAAGCTCCTTTTCTCCAAGGCTTGCAAGTGCAGTTTTCACCCGTTCCCTCGAACAATCGCATCTGTATTCCACCTTAAAATCATCAAGAACATTCGGGTTAAGACCGTCAAGTGCTTTAAGGGCTATCTCTTCGCAGGTCATTCCTTCATTAAGCATTTCTGTTACACTCTGCATACTCTTGATGTTATTTTCAATAATATCAATAACTTCATCGTTCGCAAAAGGAAGAACTTCAATAAGAAATCCGCCGGCCTGGCAGACAGTAAGGTCAGGATTTACAAGCACGCCAAGAGCACAGACAGATGGCACCTGCTCGCTTGTGGCAAGATAATTTGTAATATCCTCGGCAATTTCCCCTGAAACAATCGGCACCTGTCCAACGTAGGGTTCTTTCAGTCCAAGGTCCTTTACAACGCTTAATACTCCGTCTGTACCCACAGCGCCTCTTACGTCAAGTTTTCCCAATACATTAAGCGGAATTTCCACAACAGGGTTCTGAACATAAGCTTTTACGTTTCCAAAGCTGTCCGAAACCGCTATAAGAGTTCCGGCAGGACCTCCGCCGTTAATTCTTAAAGTAATAGAATCCTTTTCTCCTTTTAGCCCGAAGCCCATAAGTGACGCGCCAAGAGCAAGCCTTCCCAAAGCGGCAGTAACCACAGCGGAAGTCTTGTGGATTCTTTCAATTTCACCAACTATATCTTTTCCGTCAATAGCGCTGCACACAACAGACGCATCGGCGGAAATTGTTCTGACTATTCTTCCCATATATTTCCCTCGCTTTCTTGCTTTAATTTATTACGTCTTGAAGTTCAGGCTTTTTGCAGCAAAAAACAAGTCTTTCGGTTGTTTCGCAGGGGGATTTTTCAGTATAGCCGTCATATATCCCTACGACTTCAAATCCGCTTTTTTCAAGCATTGCTTTCCCTTGTTGCATAGAAAAAACAATTTCAGAAAACTCTTCGGAATGTCTTATATAACTTTCATCTTCTTCTCTTTCAAAAATATCAAGGCATATATCCACCCTGTTATTTTCTTCAAGGAAATTCTGCCAGACACAATAAACATCTTCGTTTTCATAAACAAAAGTATTGTTCCCAAGTATATTTTTGTGCTTGTAGATAGTATTCATATCAAATATGAACAATCCTCCCGGCTGAGCAAAAAGAGAGACCCTTTCAAAGGTTTTTTCAACATCCTCAAAGGTTTCAAGATGATTTATGCTGTCAAGAGTACAAACGGTCACATCTATAGTGCCGAACATATCAATATTTTGCATATCCTGTTTAAGATATTGAATGGGAAGTCCGCTTTCACAGCGTTTTTCCATTGCAACGGAAAGCATTTCTTCAGACGCATCGACCCCCACGACATCATAGCCTTTTTTTGCCATAATTTCGCATAAGGTTCCCGTACCGCAACCCAGATCGAGAAGTATCCCCCGTTTTCCCATTTCAGACATAACGATATGATCGATTCTGTCAGAAATCTCTTCGTAGTCCGCTTCCATAAGACCGTCGTAGAAATGTGCAAAATTACTGTAGCCTCTTTTATTTTTCATTTTTCTTTTTCATTCTTTCAAACACAACTTTATAGCCGTCGCTTCCGTAATTTATGCTTCTGTTTACCCGGCTGATAGTTGCGGTCGACGCGCCTGTTGCGCTTACAATATCGCTGTAAACATGATGATCATTCAGCATTTTTGCAACCTGAAAGCGTTGAGAAAGCGCCTTGAGTTCAAGTATAGTGCAAAGATCCTCAAAAAAATCGTAGCACTCCTCTAAGGTTTCAAGGCATAACACCGCCTCAAACAGGTCGTCAAGATTTTTATCCTTAAGCTTGTCATTCATCGCAAATTCTCCTTCCGGCTGTAATTTTCACATTATAACCATAACAGATTTATTTTATCTTTCAGCCTTTCAGCTCACAAATGTATTTTAGCACATTAAAATGTGAAAGTAAATAGCTTTAAAGCCTTAAAAAGAAATTTAACAATTTTACCTATGAGGTCACAAGGTCAATGTCCCTCTTCATCCTTACTGTCGGCATTGGCCACATCACAAATTATCTCTCTTATTTCTTCAACGCCCTCTCCTGTTTCAGCAGAAAAAGGGACTTTGGTTATTTCATGGAAATAGGGTATTTCCTTTTCAAATTCAGCCATACGCTTTTGACGCTGGGTCTTTTTAAGCTTATCGGCTTTTGTAAGCACAACAACAAAAGGTATTTCGTTTTCCACAAGATAATTAATCATGTGGATATCGTCTGTTGTAGGCGCATGGCGCATATCTATAAGAGAAAACACAAGCGCCAGATCTCTTGACGTGTCGTTGAGATAGCCCTCGATAAGTTCGGACCAGCGTTCCTTTTCGGATTTTGAAACCTTTGCGTATCCGTATCCGGGAAGGTCCACAATATAAGTGTTTTCAAAGTCGAAAAAGTTTATTGTAACTGTTTTTCCCGGAACGGAGCTTACCTTGGCAAGCTTTTTCCTGTTAAAGATCTTATTTATAAGCGAAGACTTGCCCACGTTGGAGCGACCTGCAAAAGCGATCTCTATCCTTTCGGAAGGCGGGATCTGTGCAAGCCGTCCGTATGAGCTGTAAAAAGCAACGTTATTAAAATTCATTACAGTTATCCTTTACTTCAACTGTCTGTTATCATACTTTCAGACTGTCAGTTTGTCACAACTGCCCTTGCAGGCTTTTTGTGATCTTCCATCATTGACGCAGGAATTTTCTTTTTGTCTTTTTTATCCTTCACGAGAGCCACGTCAAGAACATCTGATATAGTCTTTGCGAATACAAATTCAACGTTTTCCTTGACAATGTCCTCCACCTCGTCCATATCCCCTCTGTTGGCCTCAGGAACAATAACAGTCTTTACCCCTGCCTTATAAGCCGCCATGGTCTTTTCCCTGAGTCCGCCTATAGCAAGAACCTTTCCGCGGAGGGTTATCTCGCCTGTCATTGCAACGTCGCATCTTACAGGTATGGATGAAAGAGCGGAAATCAGGGCGGTAGCCAAAGTTACCCCTGCGGAAGGACCGTCCTTTGGAACAGCTCCCTCCGGAGCGTGAACATGGATATCCTTTTTCTCAAAGAAGTCAGGGTTTATTCCATATTTGTCCGCAACGCTTCTTGCATAGCTTATTGCTATCCTTGCGCTTTCCTTCATAACGTCGCCAAGGGAGCCTGTAAGTTCGATCTTGCCCTTCCCCTCAAGCACAAGAACTTCCAGAGGCATAATAACTCCTCCCACAGAGGTCCATGCAAGTCCGTTTACAGAGCCTATCTCGGTTTTATCAGAAATTATATCAGGCTTATATTTTTTTGCACCAAGGTACTTTTCAAGATTCGACGCCCTGAAAGTCACCTTTTTGATTTCATTTTCAACTATCTCCTTTGCAGCCTTTCTGCACAGCGAGCCTATAGTCCTTTCAAGCTTACGAACGCCGGCTTCCTTTGTATAGCTGTCAATAAGAGAATAGATCGCGTCGTCGTTTATTTTCATCTGAGTCTTTTTAAGACCATTCTTTTCAAGCTGTTTAGGGATGAGGTGACGCTTTGCAATCTGGAACTTTTCCTCTCTTGTGTAAGAAGAAAGCTCAATAACCTCCATTCTGTCAAGAAGAGGCGGCTGAATAGTATCAAGACTATTTGCGGTTGTAATAAACATTACGTCGCTCAGGTCATAAGGCAGCTCGATATAATGGTCACGGAACTCCTTATTCTGCTCGGAATCAAGGACCTCAAGCATTGCAGAAGACGGATCCCCTCTGAAATCGTTGCTCATTTTATCTATCTCATCAAGGAGCATAACAGGGTTCTTACTTTTTGCAAGTCTCATAGCGTTTATGATTCTTCCCGGCATAGCTCCCACATAGGTTTTTCTATGTCCTCTTATATCCGATTCATCTCTTACTCCTCCGAGAGAAACTCTTACATAGTTTCTTCCAAGAGCCTCGGCAACCGATCTTCCGATAGAAGTTTTGCCGACTCCGGGAGGTCCGTAAAGGCAGAGGATCTGTCCCTTGACATCAGGTGAAAGAGCCCTTACCGACAACGTTTCAAGGATTCTTTCCTTTACCTTTTTCATTCCGTAGTGATCTCTGTCAAGGATCTTTGCAGCCTTCTTGATATCGGTCGTGTCCGTAGTTTTTGTGTTCCACGGAAGGTCAAGACAGGTATCGAGGTATGTACGTATAACCACAGCTTCCTGAGATGCGGCAGGCATTTTCGCAAGCCTTTTTGCCTCGTTTGTAAGCTTGTCCTCAACCTCCTTTGAAAGCTGCAATGAATTTATTTTTTCTATATAATTCTCGCTGTCTGACTGGGTATCCTCATCTTCGCCAAGCTCTCTCGATATAACTCTCATCTGTTCTCTGAGATAAAAGTCTCTCTGACCTTTGTCTATCTGTTCGCTCACCTTAGACTGAATATCCTGTTCAATTTCGATTATCTGAATTTCTCTTGCAAGGATAGAAAGAAGATTTGCAAGCTTTTCACTTACGGTATTTCTTTCAAGAAGGTCCTGCCTGTCCTCAGTAGACATTGCAATATTAAATGCAATAGTTTCAAAAAGCTGTTTGTGCGACTTGCTGCCCATTACCGCAGAAAAAAGCTCCCTTGGCATTCTCGGCATAAGCGAAGCATACTCTTCAAACTTAAGCTTTACCTCTCTTGAAAGAGCTTCCACCTCAACATCGGAAAACTGTTCCTTTGAATAGTTGGGCAGTCTTCTCACTTCAGCTTCAAGGTAGCCCTGTTCGCCAACTGCAAGTCTTACAAGCTTTGCCCTGTAAAGTCCTTCAACATGAACTCTGAGGACTCCGTCCGGAGCCTTGACTATCTGATTTATCTTTGCCACAACTCCGATATGATAAACGTCCTCAAAGCCGGGTTCGGCTACTTCAACATCAATCTGTGCGGTGAGGAATATTTTTTCTCCGTCAGGGAAAGCAGCCTTAAGAGCTGCCACCGAGCGCTCTCTTGCAACGTCAAAATGCAGCGACATATTAGGAAATACAACAATATCCCTTGTTGCAACACAGGGGAATATATTACCGTTTCTGCTTTCTGAAATATTTATTCTTTCACTCATTAATCTCTGTTCTCCTTTCGCATTGTACGCTTCTTATATTATATCAGAATCTGTCGTCTTTTGCAAGGTACAAATTACGGCAGATATTTTTCTTTTTGACTTGTTTTTAATAATAAAAGCTGCAAATAAAAATTCCGGCTTAATAAAATTCTACGCCGTTTTAAACAAAACTACGCCCTTAAATAACAAAAACCGCACCCTCGTAAAAAGGTGCGGTGTTGTTTCGCTACGATCAGCTGAATCAATCTGCTACATAAGGAAGAAGAGCGCAGTGTCTTGCTCTCTTGATAGCCTTTGTAAGCTCTCTCTGATGATAAGCGCAGGTGCCTGTTACACGGCGTGGAAGAATTTTTGCTCTTTCAGTCATGCACTTCTTAAGCTTTGCGATATCTTTATAATCGATAGTTTCAGCTCTGTCAACACAGAACATACAAACCTTTTTACGAGTTCTTCTGTTTGGTCTTGCATTTCTTTCTCTTTCCATGATGGTCATTTCCTCCTTTTTAAAGATTTTAAAGCGATCAAAAACATTTTTAGTTTCAGAAAGGTACTCCATCGTCGCTCAATACTTCCTCAAAATCGGAAAGATCGCCTATAGATACGCTTTCTCCCGGCATTTCAGGAATATTGTTCTGCTGTCTGTTATAAGACGAAGGGGATGTATTGCTGTTGTTATTCTGATAGGAACTGTTATAGGACGCACCGCCCTGCTTAGGCTCTCCGGTAAAAGAAACGTTATCAACGTATACTTCGGTAACGTAATGCCTTGTACCGTTTTTGTCCTCATAATTTCTGGTTCTCAGATTTCCTTCAATAGCGATCATCCTGCCTTTTGAGAAATATCTGCTAATAAACTCAGCCTGCTGACGCCATGCAACACAAGTGATAAAATCAGCCTGTCTTTCCTCTCCCTGTTTGGAATATCCTCTGTCCACTGCAATATTAAATGTAAGAACAGATACGCCGTTAGGGGTCTGTCTAAGATCGAGATCCTGTGAAATCCTTCCCATTAAAATAACTCTGTTGAGCATTTTTCTTTTCCTTTCTGTCTGATGCGTTCCCTTTATTATTACTTATTTGTAATAAGGAAACGGATAACTCCGTCAGTGATCTTGAGAACACGCTCAAGTTCAGCAGGGAAATCAGGCTTTGCAGTGAAGTTCCAGAGAACATAGTAGCCTTCTGTTTCATAATTGATAGCGTAAGCGAGCTTGCGCTTTCCCCACTCGTTAACAGTCACGTCCGAGCCGTTTGCTTCGATCATTTCATTAAACTTTGCGATAAGAGCCTTGATAGGTTCCTCTCCGTTCTTAACGCTGAAAACGACCATTGCTTCGTAATTTCCTGTAAGCTTTGCCATTTTCTATGACACCTCCTTCTGGATTTCGCCTGCGCCTTACAAATCGCAAGCAAGGATAACTCAATTATTATATCAAATAAAATTTTATTTGTCAATACCCGTATCACAGATTTTTTGAAATTTCTTTTATATATGCTTTAAGATTTTCGGCGGTCTCGGGATGCTTAAGACCCACATCGATATTTGCCATAAGTATGCCGAACTTATTTCCCATGTCATATCTCTTGCCTGTAAAATCAACTCCCGTCATTCCGTCTCTCAGAGCAAGCACTTTCATAGCGTCGGTAAGCTGATATTCTCCACCCGCGCCCTTGGGAAGATTTTCAAGAATATCAAACACCTCGTTAGGCAAAGCGCATCTTCCCAGAATGGAGAAGTTTGAAAATTTTGTTTCAAGGGTTGGTTTTTCAATCATATCTGTAATATTATAAAGGTTGTCCTTTATATATTCGCACTTCATGGAGGAATATTTTACGATAAATTCATCGCTTACTTCCTTTATTGCAACAGCGCCCTTGCCTAATTGTTCAAAAGCCCTGCAAACCTGAGCGCAGCATGGGTCTTCCCCGATTATTACATCGTCGCCGTAAAGCACCGCAAAAGGCTCTCCCCCGACAAAGTTCTTAGCCTGCATGATAGCATGACCAAGTCCTAACTGCTCCTGCTGTCTTACATAAGTAATCTTAGCGCATTTCGCAGCATAAATCACACTTTCAAGAAGTTCAGCCTTTGCTTCTCCGCCATCTTTGAGCTTTTCCTCAAGCTCAGGCGCTCTGTCAAAATGATCTTCAACAACATTCTTTCCTCTGCTTAAAACAATACAGATCTCTTCAATGCCGCTTCTTACAGCCTCCTCAACATTATACTGAATAGCCGGCTTGTCCACAATAGGTATCATTTCCTTTGGCATAGCCTTCGTTGCAGGAAGAACCCTTGTTCCGTATCCCGCTGCAGGAATAACTGCTTTTCTGATTTTCATCGTGATCCTCCAAACCTATAAATTATGCTTTGATTATTTACAAGGCGACAGCTATCATAAGAACCGCAACGACAACCGCAAAATAGACGGTAACAGAAACGATAAGCGCCTGTATTGATGTCCCACCGTTCTTAGCGATCATATCATTTTTACGTTCTTCGTCCAAAGCATTATTTTTGATCTCGCCAAGAGTTTTCCTCGCCTTGCTGTAATACCAGTAATTTGCCATAAGCCCGAATAAAACTCTTATTCCGCAACTTAACAGAGAACAGATATTGAGAACCAATCTGACTGTATTCTCATTATCAACCATAAACGACGGCATGGAAACATTGGCTATCATACCCGTTCCAAGGAGAGTAACAATATAAGGAACAGACAGCAGGGTAAGTGAAACAAAAGCGATTATCCCTTGCTTATACATTTTTCTGTAAAAGAAATAAAATTCGGTAAAAAACAGTGCAACAAAGTTTACTGAATATTTAATATGAGTTTTTGCAAAACGTATAAACTGCATTATAAAATAGATGGGATTACTTCCGGCAAACTTCACATATTCACCTACTGAGTTTCCATCAATGTCGGTATCTTTGTTTATCTGTTCCCCTTGAAACGGCATACCGAAATTTCCCGGCTGACCCGGTCCGAAGCCTCCGAAGCCTCCGCCAAATCCACGCCCCATTCCAAAGCCCTGACCATTATTTCCAAAGCCTTGACCGTTCTGTGACTGACCCGGCTGAGCAGTGCCGTTAAATGGTCTTTCCCCTGCGTCAAATCTTAAAGGCATCCCGCATCTGGTGCAGAATATTCCGGTGGAAGGGTTAGACTCACCGCACCTCGGACAGCGTATATCTCCATCGCTTTCACCTTCACCCTCGGAAGCGGCAGTCCAACTTCCGCCTTTTTCGTGAAGCTCATGATTCACACACTCTCCTGCCTGTTCAAAACACGCCCTGTGGTAAGGACTTCCGCACTCCGGACAAACCACTATATCATCCTTGTCGCTGAATACCTTATGACAATATTCACATTTTGCCCCGGTATAATTTGACATTACATCTACCTTCCTTTCATATCATAAATAAGGCAGAAACTATAAATTCGTTAAAATTAACCGAATACACATTTATTATACACTAATTTTAACCTTATTTCAACACGTTTTCAGCCTGTTCATGAATTATTTACACAACACGTAAAGTGGGATTAAATTATTATATCACATTAGATAAAAAAATAAAAGTACCTTTAGAAAAAACTTTACAAAACGATTTAAAACGAGTATAATATATAAGTGAATATATTTTAAGGAGAAATTGTGATAATATTATGATAATTTTAGAGGATCTCAAACAACAGCTTGACGATCTTAAGCCAGAGATCGATGAGCTTTACAGCGTACTTAACATGGAAAAATGCAAATCCGATCTTGAAGAGCTTCAGCAGATGTCTGCAATGCCAGACTTCTGGAACGACGCTGATAATTCACAAAAGGTTACAAAGCAGATTAGAACTCTTGAAAACAAGGTTTCTAAGTATGAAAAGCTTGTTGAAAGCTATGACGATGCTTATGTTCTTATTCAGCTTGCGGAAGAAGAAGGCGAGGACGCTCTTGCCGAGGAAGTAAAAGAGGAAATTGAAAAGATAAGAGCGACCATTGACGAGCTTACACTTACCACGCTTTTAAGCGGCGAGTATGACAATTTGAACGCTATCGTTTCATTCCATGCGGGAGCAGGAGGAACAGAAGCTCAGGACTGGACGGAAATGCTTCTGAGAATGTACACAAGATGGGGCGAACAAAAAGGTTTCAAGGTAAACGTTATGGACGTTCTTGAGGGCGGTGACGCAGGTATCAAAAGCGCCGTAGTAATGTTTGAAGGCGACAATGCCTACGGTTATTTAAAGAGTGAAGCAGGCATCCACCGACTTGTACGCATATCTCCCTTTGACAGTTCGGGAAGTAGGCATACATCTTTTTCGGCTGTTGACGTAACGCCTGAGCTTTCCGAGGATTTTGACATTGAGATAAGACCTGAGGATTTACAGGTTGACACCTATCGTGCAAGCGGCGCAGGAGGACAGCACATCAACAAGACATCTTCCGCCGTACGAATCACTCACATCCCCACCGGTATCGTATGCGCCTGCCAAACCCAAAGATCGCAGTTTCAGAACAAGGAATACGCGCTTAAAATGTTAAAATCAAAGCTCATTGAAATAAAAGAGCGTGAGCATCTCGAAAAAATTGAAGACATCAAAGGAGTTCACAAGGAAATCGCATGGGGCTCTCAGATACGCTCTTATGTTTTCATGCCATACACCCTTGTCAAGGACCACAGAACAGGCTATGAAACAGGAAATGTAAACGCTGTTATGGACGGCGACATCGACGGCTTTATAAACGCATACCTCAAGGCTCTTTCACAGGGCACATTAAAAAAAGAAGATTGATTTTTAAACAAAAACCCCGACAACAGGTAATTTCCTGCTGTCGGGGTTTGCTTTTGGTTTAATTTACAATCAAAGATCGATTACAACCTTACCGCTGTATTTTGGCGAAATTTCAACCTCTTTATCAGTGGAAGCGATCTTTATCCTGAACGTTGCAGAAGTGTCTGTGTAGTCACATTCAATTCTGTTTCCTGTTCTTTTTGCAGTAAGCTCGAACACCTTGTTTGCTTCCTTGTCATAAACAGGGCAAACCGCACTCTTTCCGTCCTCAAGCTCATAAATCGTGAATGTTGTGCCGTTAAGATAGTCGTATTCAAAATCACGTTCAAATTTACCGTATGCAATAATGCTGTTCGGCTTTGCAAGAGCAGGTATTTCAAAGTATGTGCAGGTATGTCTGTACCACTTTCCGCCTTCAAGAACCTTGCCTGTAATAATATCTGTCCATCTTCCCTCAGGAAGGTAGTATTCAGCCATTCCCTCATCGTTAAGGATAGGCGCAACAAGGATATTGTCGCCGAACATATACTGTCTGTCAAGGGTAAGACAGGTCGGGTCATCTGCGAAATCAATAACCATTGCTCTCATCATCGGAACACCTACAGTATGAGTCTTTACAGCCTGAGCAAAAATATAAGGCATAAGCTTTCCTTTGAGCTTTGTGAAGAATCTCAGAACGTCGCAGGATTCATCGTCAAACAGCCACGGCACTCTGTAAGACTGATTTCCATGGAGACGGCTGTGTGATGAGAAAAGTCCGAAAGCCGCCCATCTCTTATAGATATCAGGCGTTGCGGTAGCTTCAAATCCCGACATATCATGTGAGAAGAAGCCGAATCCCGAAATAGAAAGAGAAAGTCCGCCTCTTATAGTTTCAGCCATTGAGCTGTATTCTGCCGAACAGTCTCCGCCCCAATGTACAGGGAACTGCTGACCTCCTGCCGTTGCAGAACGCGCAAAGAGGCAAGCCTTGTTTTCGCCATAGAATTCCTTAAGAACGTTAAACACTGTCTTGTTGTAAAGATAAGTATAGTAATTGTGCATCTTTATTGGGTCTGCGCCATTGTGATAAACGACTCCCTTTGTAGGTATTCTCTCGCCAAAGTCGGTCTTGAAGGTATCAACTCCCATTTCGCAGAGCTTCTTGAGCTTTGAAGCATACCACCGGCAAGCCTCAGGATTTGTAAAGTCAACGATAGCCATACCAGGCTGCCATTCGTCGCACTGGAACACGTCGCCGTTTTCCTTCTTGATAAAATAACCGCCCTTTACACCCTCGTCAAAAAGCTTTGAACGCTGACCGATATACGGATTTATCCAAACGCAGGTCTTAAGTCCCTTTTCCTCGTGAAGTCTCTTGAGCATTGCGGGAGGATCAGGGAACTGTTTGGTATCCCATTCAAAATTGCACCATTCAAACTCCTTCATCCAGAAGCAGTCAAAGTGGAAAACCTGAAGAGGGATATCTCTCTCAGCCATTCCGTCAATGAATGATGTGATAGTTTTCTCATCATAAGTCGTTGTAAATGAAGTTGTAAGCCAGAGCCCGAACGTATATGCAGGAGGAAGAGCAGGCTTTCCTGTAAGATCGGTATAACCCTTTAAAACCTCGGTAAGGTTTTCGCCGCCGAAGATGTAGTATTCAAGACTTTCACCGGGAAGAGTGAAGGAAACCTTTGACACGGTATCGGAAGCAACTTCAAAGGAAACCTTGTCGGAACTGTTTACAAAAATTCCGTAACCTCTTGAAGAAGCATAGAAAGGAATGGATTTATAGGATTGATCAGAGCAGGTGCCTCCGTCTGCGTTCCATATCTCAACATTCTGACCGTTTTTGGTGAATGTGGTGAACTTTTCTCCGAAGCCGTAGATATACTCCCCTACAGAAAGAGTAAGCTGTTCTCTTATGTATGTCTGATCCTGATACTGAGGATAGCTCCAGAAAGTATCGTCCTGTTGTACGGCAAGTCTTGCATTTTTCTTGAAACCGCTTTCCTTGATGATACTCTGGGCTCTCCAGCCACCGCCGGTAAGTTTTTTATCACCGTAGAAAAATTCTACCTTCCAGTCAGCCTTTGAGATCCTCACTCTTGTTTTTCCGGAAACAAGCTCGGCATACTCGTCGTTGTTTACAATTGAAGGAACATAATTTCCTTTGTTGAGTTCAAAATGAGCGCCTTTATCGGCAGTGCCCTTATAATGAACGATAGAGACCCTGATAGCGTTTTCCATATCGGAATAGTATGTGATCTCAAGGTTTGGTCCTCCCAGAGTCATAGCTCTGTTATAGATATGAGAGGGAGTAGCAAGCACGGTTATGGAATTCTCAGTTGTGGTAACTTCGTAAGCCTGATTTGCATAGCTTACCTCGTACCCTCTCTGGTTAAGCCAGAAGCCGTCAGCAAATTTCATGTTTGTACCTCCGTTAATTAATTTTATTTCAGCTGAAAATATAAAAATATTACACAGTCTTTTCAGCTGATAGATTTTCAATTCGGTTTTAACTCTATCTTATTCTATAGCAATTCCTCACAAATTGCAATAGTAAAATAGTGACTTGTTGTACAATTTGAAAGTAAAACTCAACTTTAAATTTAAATTTTTTATGAATCATCGCACTCGAGTATATAAATTTTTTAAATTGTATGAAAACCTTTACATTTTAGTTCAAACATATGCGGAGCGTCCGCCCCGCAAGTTTACTTAGATTATTCCTTATAAATCTCGCTATGAAGCATATCAATGTTCTTTTCAAAATTGATACCGAGCACCGACATACGATTTACGGTCATATAACTGAACGAGCCGTCTGATGGCACACGAAGCTGTTTCAGTTCATATCCGAAATATGTGGGTGAATTGAGAAGAAGCGAGAATATCTCTCCCTCCTGAACGTTTGTAGTTATATTCGGAAGAAGGATATTAAGGAAGTTGTCAAGTTCGGAAAGACTTAGTCCCTTTGCCTTTTCAAACACCTTCATTATCACGTCACGCTGGCGTTGAGTCCTCTGGAAGTCTGCGTTACCAACATATCTTATTCGGCAATATCCCAAAGCCTGCTTTCCTGACAGATTATATGTGCCTCCCGAAGAAAGCTTTCCGTCATTGCTGTCAAGTCCAAGAAGTCGGTTAAGTTCGTCCACATAACCGTTGAGTACAGGGACCTCATCATCGGTGACTGTAATTGAAACTCCTCCTACAGCGTCGATAACGTCCATAAATGAGTAGAAGTTGACCATTGCGTACTTATCTATCTTCACCTTGAAGTTCTGTTCAATAGTATCCATAAGAAGTTCCGGACCGCCGTACGCATATGCGGCATTAAGTCTGTTATTGCTCTTGCCCGGAATAGAAACATAGCTGTCACGCATAAACGAGGTCATATAAATCTGCTTTGATTCCTTGTTTATTGACATAAGGATCATCGAGTCGGAACGTCCTCTTGAATTGTTATCTCTTGAATCAGTTCCTATAAGCAGAACATTGTAAACATTATCATCATATATGATATCCGTTGCATTTTCCTCAAGGTTCTGTCTTATTTGCTCATCTGCGTCATCAATGACTTCCTTGGGAGAATCAGGCTCTTCAGTCAGATCGTCGTCTTCGGGAATACTGTCTAAAACCGAGTATGAATAATCCCCCTCCTGATGCGGAACTATATCTATTTTTCCGATATAGTGAAAAGCTACAGCCACAAAGATTCCGCAAACTATGAGGATAAGTGAAATAATTACAATAACTACCGTAAGTATTATCTTGAACTTTTTACTTTTCTTTTTCTTTTGCTTTTGGGCTCTGTTCCCACCGTCTTGCCCGGAGCCGCTGTTGTTTCCGCCGGCGTCTTCACGGTATTCTGTTTTTTCAGTCTTTGTTTCATCATAATTTTCCGATTCATCATAATTTTCTGAAACGTTTTTCTTTTTTTTCATTGTCTCGGATATAATTTCTTCAAGATTATATTCTTCAGTCATGGTTCCTCCTTATACTCGACCTCATCAATCATTCTTCCGGTTTTCTTGTTATATACAAGAAATTCGGCTTTTATTCCGCAATTATAGAATTCGCTCCGTCTGTAAGCCGCAGCTGCGTTGTTGCGCGTAACATATTTTGCCGCAATATCCACACTTAACACAGTGCAGCGGCTTGTATACAGATACCTTTTCCCATCAGGAAAATCAAGCATGACAACATAAACGTAATTTACACTGTCTTTCATAATGATCTTCTCCAAAAGTCCGAGGACTTTATTTACCTTTTTATATTAAGAATTTCTTGGGCTTTCTTCTTGTTTTCATACATTCTTTTATCCGCAGCGTTGACAAGTTCCTCAATGCTTCTGCATTTATCGATACCTCCATGAGAGCAGCCTATGCTTAAGCTTATTTTATAAGGCTTGTCCCACGTAAGATTGTAATTGTCTATATAACTATCGATAGCTTTTATGCATCTATCCGTATTTTCCTTAGTTCTCCCGCCCTTCCCGATAATAACAAACTCATCTCCCCCGATGCGGAAAGCCTCATCATCAGGTCCGCAGGCGTTTCTTACAGCACAAGCAGCCCCACGAATTGCGCTGTCGCCTTCTATATGTCCGTACTTATCGTTTATGGGTTTAAGGTTATTCAGATCTGCCAGAAGTATAAAAATATCCGAAACCTCTTCCATTGATATTTCATCCAATTCAGCCATACGCTTATTATATGCATTTCTGTTGTAAACGCCTGTAAGCTGGTCTGTGACAGAAAACACTTCAAGAGTTTCATACATATTTTCAAGCCGTTCATTAAGCAGCTTAAGTTTCATCTGTCGCCGCAACGCTTCAAATGCACAGCCCACATATCTTATCCAGCTTCCGTATTCACTGTTAAATACAACCGGCTTATCAATATATCTCAGCACGTTATAACCAAAGCACTTCTCATTGAAATGAAGAGGTGAAAAATAGTACGCAGATGGTTTCTCATCATTATTTGTGAAAAAGCCGGGCAAAAGTTCACTTTTATCAAAAGCGGAATCCGTAAGATCTACTTTCCCCTTATCATGTAAGCTTTCATAAACAAGATACATGGTATTGGTATACGCCGTGAGCTTTTCACCGTTTCCCTCAGGCCGGCTGCCGATATTCCAGCTGTCGCAAAGACAAAGATACATTCCGTCGATATCCTTTATATATCTTCTGAACCAGTCTATCGTCCACAGATAATCATGATAGTTATCAACCCTCACAAGGTCTTCCATCATAAAATTATAACCGCTGTAGAAATTTTCGGGATCTATATCGTAAATACTGTTGCTTTCCGGCTTGACGCTGAAAGAGCATGGATGTTCTTCTGCTGTCTGAGGTTCTTTGCAACCGCAGCTTTTGGATATGATAATATTGTTCTGAGTAATGCTTATTTCTATCTCCGACTTATTTCCTGTAATAATTTCATATAGCCGTATAACTCCATTCGCTCCGCCGACAGAGGAGCTTCTCACCATAGAGGTAACATCGCTTTTTTGGTTTATTTCCTGAGCAGTAGCGTCATAGCCCACTATTTTCATATCTTCGGGAATCTTCACCCCGCGTTTTACCAATTCTTCAGCAAGAGAAACAGCCGACTGGTCGCAGACGCATGCCACAGCCTGAGGAACAGGTCTGTCTGAATCAAGTATCTCTCCTGCCACCCTCGGACTTTCAAACCTCCAGAAATCGCCGTAATGGATCCTTTCGGGTTCAAACCTTATCCCGTGTTTTTCAAGAGACCTTTTATACCCCTCTTCCCTGTGAACAGAGTGAGGATGTCCCTTTACTCCGCTGAAAAAATCGATTACCCTGCACCCATGAACCTCTATAAGATGATCCACCAGTCTTTCGATATCCTTAATGTCATCATTCCATACACATTCAAAGCCTTCAAATTCGTAATCGATGGTAACGCATGGCGTCCGGCTCTCTTTTATCTTTGCCGCAAGCTTTTTAACCACGTACTTATTCTTTATGGTATCGGGAACAATTATTACACCGTCAAATTTGTTAAAATCAGGAAGAGAGAATATGCACATCTCACCCTCTCCGAAACTGTCGGGAGATCCCTCTTTTATAAAAGTAGCAAAAACGGCAACGTCCATATTGAGCGTATACGCCTGACTGAGAATTCCCTGTAAAAGATTTTTCTGATATGTAGAGTCTGCCTGAGAAATCAGAACAGCTATGCGAAATCTGTTCATTTTGCACCTCCCTCACGAGGCATATGCGCACGACAATTTAACAGTTAAATAAATTTTATCATGTTTTTCTAATAAAGTCAATACTCAATAGTCGTTTTAACAAAGCAATTTAATTGCTGATAAAGGTTCTTCCGAGCGTTAAAATCTGTTACTTTAATATATTTCCCTTCAGATAAATAACTGACAAAGTATTGATTGAAAAAGATCAGAAAATATGCTATAATCATTTATTGGTGATAATATGAGTACGATCTTACAGCCTATTGCTGTTATTCACAACGATTACAGGGAAAAATTCGGTATCCCCCGTCAAAGCGGACTTGTTGACGAGGTCGTTTCGGCGGTCATATTTGAAAAGCAATTTAGAAATCCCGACGCTCTCCGCGGCATTGAGGGGTATTCTCACCTCTGGCTTATATGGAAATTTGACGTCCCTAAGCAGGATAAATTCATTCCTACAGTACGTCCTCCAAAGCTTGGCGGAAACACCCGAATGGGAGTTTTTGCAAGCCGTTCCCCTTTCCGACCCAATCCATTGGGACTTTCTTGCGTCAAGCTTGTTGAGATACAAAAAACCGAAAAATACGGTGATGTGCTTATTGTAAAAGGTGCAGACCTTAAAAACGGAAGCGAGATATTTGACATTAAGCCGTATCTTCCTTACGCGGATTCTTTCCCCGATGCTGTGTCAGGATTCGCCTTAAGCGAAATTTCAGGAAGCCTTGAGGTGATCTTTCCGGAAAGCCTGATTTCAATCGTTCCAAATGAAAAAATTGCGGTTTTAAAAGCTGTTTTAGCCCAGGACCCAAGACCGGCATACCAGAACAATCCTGAGCGGATTTACACAATGTCCTTCGGTTCTCTTGAGGTCAGCTTCAGGGTTAATGGTAATGTTCTTACAGTTACGGACATGAAAAGTTTTTGACTTAAATTTTACAGTAAAATTACCGGTTCTTGATTGACCCCGAACACAATATAATGTATAATCCATAGTGTCAGGTACATAATTTCTCATATCAAGTGTCTATTTTCTTAAGGCGCAGCTCATCTCCCCCGGTAAGCTGCGCCTTCTTTTTTAAGTCGCAGCAAAGCCACTCAGGGATTTTCCTAACGGCATCCACTGAAATTCTGAATTGTACCTGCCGAATATTCGGCAGGGGGACATCGGCGACTTGGTTATATTTTTACCGAACAAACTGAATGTCTATGCAAATAAATATTGCAAAATATATAATGTTATGTTATAATTAATTTACAGCAAATCTTTCATGCTGATAAATCGTCATAATTAAGGGGGAACAGCTATGGGACTTATCAAAGCTATTGCCGGAGCTGCCGGTGGTGCGCTTGCAGATCAGTGGAAAGAATTTTTCTACTGTGATTCACTTGATGAAAATACCCTTATGGTAAAGGGACAGAAGCAGATAACCTCAAGAAGCTCCAACACAAAAGGAAATGATAATATTATTTCAAACGGATCGGGAATTGCCGTTGCCGATGGACAGTGTATGCTTATTGTTGAGCAGGGACGTGTTGTTGAGGTTTGTGCCGAACCGGGTCAATTCACATTTGATTCTTCAACTGAACCTTCAATTTTTGAAGGCGGATTGGGAAAAGGGATAATTGACACCTTCAAAACAATAGGAAAGCGTTTTACCTACGGCGGAGATACCGGTAAGGATCAGCGCGTTTACTACATAAATACAAAAGAAATCCTGAATAACCGTTTCGGAACTCCTACTCCTATTCCATTCAGAGTGGTTGACAGCAAGATAGGTCTTGATGTTGACGTATCTGTACGCTGCAACGGAATTTATACATATAAAATCGCAAATCCTCTCCTTTTCTACACCAATCTCTGCGCAAACGTTTCAGACTCATATACAAGGGATAGAATAGACCCGACTTTGAAATCGGAGCTTATAAATTACCTTGCTCCCGCATTTGCAAAGCTTTCGGATATGGAAGTCCGTCCCAATCAGATACCTTCCAAAAACATTGAGATCTGCGACTCCCTTAAAGAACAGCTTTCAGAAAAGTGGGGACAGGACAGAGGAATAGAAATCGCAAGCATTTCATTTAATTCTGCAACTATCCCGGACGAGGACTCACAGATGATAAAAAATCTCCAGAAAACTGCCGTTTTCAGAGATCCTACTATGGGTGCGGCTCATCTTGTGGGCGCCCAGGGAGAAGCGATGGTAAACGCTTCAAAAAACGAAGCGGGAGCAATGACCGGCTTCATGGGATTCGGATTTGCTCAGAATGCCGCAAACGGAATGAATGCCCAGAGTCTTTACGCTATGGGTCAGCAAAATAACCCTCAGCCTCCTCGGTCAGCAACTCCAAGCCCAGATGCATGGAAATGCGAATGCGGTGCGGAAAACACCGGAAAGTTCTGTCAGAACTGCGGAAAGGCAAAACCTGCCCCGGTGCAAGCAGAATGGAAATGCTCCTGCGGCGCTGTGAATACAGGAAAATTCTGTACCAATTGCGGAAATTCAAAGCCTGTGGGAACATGGAAATGCGTATGCGGCGCTGAAAACTCCGGAAAGTTCTGCCAGTCCTGCGGAAGAAAAAAGCCTGACGGCGCACCTCTTTACCGCTGTGACAAATGCGGATGGGAACCCGAAGATCCTAAAAACCCACCTAAGTTCTGCCCTGAATGCGGCGACAAATTTGACGAATCGGATATCAGATAAAATCATAAATGCTTTCGGTTTTCCGAGGGCATTTGCCGGATATTATTCTGATATTTAAATCGGAGCAAAGCGTTGATAATTACATCTCCTTCGGAGCTGTGCTTAATCACGTTGCGACGATTGCAATCTGTCGCCGAGGAGCTTTGCTCCTCAGGGTTTCAGTGGGGGATTAAAACCCCCACTGAAAAACTGAATGGAACCCGCCGCCTTAGAGGCGGGGGACATCG
>CALWNN010000019.1 GCA_944382845.1 uncultured Clostridia bacterium | reverse complement strand
AAGTCTTGGTTTTGGGCATAACTTCTCCGTTCTCTGCAACATTGATAGAATACCTTTTCTTCCTTTGTCAGTTTGGATTTGGCACTCCGCTTTATTTGCAGAGCGGTGATTAACTCTTGGATTTGCTGGTCAGTCAAGTTGGCAAAAGAGATTTGCTTTTGAATATCATTATAAGTTGAATTAAAATCAGACATAAAGTACCCCCACAAAATTGTTTTTGTAAGGGAATATAGTTTTTTATGTCAGCAACAATTCTGTTTATGCATAATTATCTGTGAAAATGTATATTTTTTGTTCACCAATACTTATCTCGGACAGAGACTTGCTTTAAATAATTTTCCATGCACCTGTTCACTATCGTTAAAGGGGTGGCGTGTTCATCGTTAATGGGGTATCCGGTTCATCGTTACATTGTATCAATTTCGGTGCGGCAACGGATGCCGCCTGTGGCAGAGGTCATGGCCCGTCGGAACAGGGGCGATTTTTCACTGCCGAACTCCGACATCATAGCGGTTTCCAGTGCAAGCATGGAAACCAGTGCGGACGCCAGATTGATTGCCTTTGCCGCGGAAAGGGCGGGGCTGTTTTGCTTGCGGAATTTCACCACGTTCACCACGGCGGTGATGATGTTATAAAAGGCGTAAGCGCCCATGGCATAGATCATGGTGCCGGGGTAGGAGTAGGTGTAGTTTTTCACAACAATCAGGATGACCATTCCGGTCAGCGCCAGGTTTAATACCACCAGAACAGCGCCGCAGATCCGGTACTTTTTATATTCTCCCACTAAGTCTTTGCCGAAAGCGTTTTTATGGGCGTGCCGCAGCAGCATGAAACGCATGACGGCCAGACAGAAATAGTAGACGGCGATGCTGCCAAACCAAAAGGAATGATAAATAAACCCTGAAAAGAATTTGACCACGGCATACACCACGTTGATCGTCAGAGAAAGATACAGGGACACATGGGTGCGGAAGGACAAATCATTCAGATAGCGGTTCACATATTCGTTTTTGCCTTCCACCATGACAATGCCTTTTTTGACCTGCCTGTAGACAACTAAGCACAGAACAATCATCGTGTACGCAGATACCACATACGACAGATAAGCGATGGCATTGTATTTGAAATCAAAGGCAAAAATACAGGTCAGCATCACCGCACTGACTATTGCCAATGAGATCATGATTGCCTTACCGGGAAACAGAATTTTTTTCATCACCTTTTTGAGCAAATCCATTTTGCTATGCCTCCCTGCCGTGTTATCGTAACCTTTCCTTGCACAGCCGCCTCTGCAAGGAGCTTATAGGAATATCATAGAATTATTTTGTTTATGCTCAGTTTCAGAATTGTTTGAGAATTGTTAATTGCAAATTGACAGAGCCGGATCTACGTGAAAAGGCGGCAGACGCAAATCGCTTTCAAATACATATCGCAACAGGACAAAATCGTTAGTAACAGCGGAAACCATCCCCATCAGGAATAAAACTATGTTCTTTAAGATTGCTAAGCAATGCAAGCATATACACGCTTTGCGGTTTTGGTCGGATCACACCGTCCGAATGTTTGTTGAGGGATTCTGCCCAAACCCCAACATGGTTAACCCTTTCACATAGAATTTTCTAATTCCCCGTTTGCTTGGCATAAGTCGGTATTTTCCATTACTTTTATGCTGCTTTTCCATTTTGCTATTAAGAAACTCCCTTATTTATATCCGAAAAATATCTCTTTTGTAAGTCCCAGCCATTCCCTTACCCAGTAGGTAGGAAGAAACGCAAGCTCGGTACTTGCGGAAACGGCAAAAACCCTTCTGCCCTGCCGCTTGGCAATAAGAGAAGCTCTGCACTGGTGAAATGCGTCTGTTACAACAGAAATATTTTTGTCCGAAAGTCCCATTTCTTCAAGTATTTCAAAAGAAAATTTAATGTTTTCATAAGTGTTTTCTGATCTGCTCTCGGTTATAATCCTGCTCTCTGAAATTCCTCTTTTAATAAGATACTCCTTCATAACGTCAGCTTCCGCGGCAGGCTCGTCTTTTCCCTGCCCTCCTGATACAACGCACAGGACTTCAGGATTTTCCGAAAGATAATCATAGGCAGCGTCGAGACGTCGCCTTAACATTCTGCTTGGTCCGGATTTGTTTACCTTACAGCCCAGAACAATTACCGCATCGCTTTTTTCACAAGTCCTGACTGCTGAGCTTATCATCATGACCGAAAGAATGACGCTCCATATTATCCCGGCTGCAATGAGTACAGCCGCTGCAATTATAACAACCTTACCGGCAGTATTACTGAATAATTGCGCAAGTGCATTCTTGAACTGCCCGGAAAACAACAGGCACAAAAACGCAGCCGCACATATAGATATTCCGAAAATATTTCCTGCATTTACTATTCCCATAAAGGCAGTCACCATAAACCAGCCAAGCATAACGCCGCTTGCTGACAATAAAATTATTCTTATCATTTTGTCTCCTTTTTCATTTTCCGCTCTGATTTCTTGCATTTAAATCGGAGCAAAGCAGATCAGGCTTGCTTAAAAATGGCTGCAACAATTGCAACTCGCCGTTTTAATCGACAGGGGGAACATCTGCGACATAATTATATTAACATACACTTTTTATAACTGTCAAGCGTTGCTTTTTTATGTTGTCTGATGTTATCTGTTCAAGAATAATTTACTTTTATGGTTACTTATTAACCTTTACATAATATTTGAATATTGGTATAATTGTTTTAAAGGAGTGATTTTTTATGAGCAGATTGATCAGCAGAATAACCGCTTGTGTTGTTGCCTTGACAATATCCGGAGGGGCTGTTCCGTTTTCTGCCTTTGCTGATAAAACTTATATGAATATTAACCCTGACGCCGCCGTTTTTCAGACAGCCGAGGGAGAGCTTTACAGCAGCAGTGAATTGCCAAACAGGCCTGTAGGCGCAATTGCGTCTTCACACGGCATAAAAATTGAAAAAGATATTTCCCCTGACTTATACTCAGCGACTTCACCTTATGTGAACAGCACAAATACTGCTTTGGGCTTTCACAAGTATTCAAACAACACTGTCTATGAACAGCTTGGAAAAATGGAAAAGGGAGCAAAATATCAGGAGGCTTACAAAAGAATATATTCCGATCTTATAAACGTATATGTTAATAATACCGAACCTGTCGATACGATTTACGGATACAGCGTTGCCTGCTTAACAGATATCTGCGACCTTGAGCTTACCGCTGACGATATAGTTATTGTCAATACTGCAATAATCTGTGCGAATCCTCAATTTTACTGGATAAATCAAAATTATCTCTATACATACACTGATGATTCCGTAGGCGAATATTATACCTTGTTCTCAAATGATTTTTCATCATCTCAGTCAAGACGGGATTTCAATGAAGTGATTGACGAAAAGGCTGATGAATACAAAGCTGAGGCAGATAAGTATACAACCGACTACGATAAAGTAAAGGCTGTTTACAACAAGCTTATAAACGAAATCAATTATGCTTATGTTGAAGGAACGACAACTCCCATGAACGACTACTGGGTGCACACGGTAATAGGTTCATTCGGCGATAATAAGCTTGCTGTCTGCGACGGATATGCCCTTACGCTTAGTCTTGTTCTCAATTACTTAGATATCGAAAACATGGTAGTTTACGGCGAGGCTGTTACAGGAGCGGAATCGAGCGGTCACGGCTGGAACATGATAAAACTTGACGATGGAAACTACTACTGGTTTGACGCAACATGGGACGATCCGGGAAGTACGGCGCCGGCTTATGACGATTTTTTTGCTGTGACAGACGAATTATTCTGCTACACCCATAAGGCTGTTGACAATAATATATACAGCGACGTTTACAAGCTTCCTCTTCCTCAGGTATCCGATACTCCTTTTGACGTAGTAGGTCTTTATGACGACGGCGAAGCAGGAACCGTGTTTACTTCAGATAGCATTACATATGAAGCTGACATTACCGACAATACCTGTGCAATAATCGGAGCTGACAAGAGCGGAGATGTCGTTATCCCGTCTGAGGTGCTTGGCTTTACAGTAACCGAGATTGACGAAAAAGCATTTGCTAATTCTTACGACCTTACCTCTGTCACCATACCGGGAAGCGTTAACATCATTCGCGACAGTGCGTTTGAATACTGTACATCTCTTACAAGCATAACCATAGATCAGGGTTGCGAGTACATTCAGGAAAACGCTTTTGCAGGCTGTTTCTCGCTTTCGGAAATTTCTCTTCCGAGCGGACTCAAAGCTCTTGGAAATGAAGCTTTTCTCAATTGTACTTCTCTTGAAGCCCTGACAATCCCGTATACCATTAAGTATATAGGTTCTGAAGCATTTGTCGGCGCAGGTCTTAAACAAATCGATATTTCAGGGTATAATATACATTATTCTTCTGAAAACGGAATAGTTTACGGTGCAGGCGGAAACGCTGTCGTATTTTATCCAAACTGCTACGGAAACGAGACATTTGAGATCCCTTCTCAAGTAATAGAAATCGGACGCTCAGCATTTTACGGGGATAATGACCTTACCTCTATAACTATCGGAAACAATATTTATAAGATCGGTAACAACGCTTTCCAGGATTCTTCACTTGAATCGGCAGATATTAAGAACAGCGTTTACTTTATCGGCGATCACGCCTTCTATAACTGCCTTGATCTTGATACTGTCAAAATTGCAGACAGCGTATCCCATATGGGATCAAAAGCGGTAGGCTATTACTACAGCTTTGCCGCTTCATCAGATATCGTATCTCCTTGGGTATTTGTATGGTGCGACCCATCATCATATACTGCTTTATATTGCGAAGCTAACGGAATTGCAGTGTTAAATTACGATGGAACTCATGAGCATAAGTATAGTTCAACCATAGTTAAACCTACATTTGCTTCTCAGGGTTATACTATTTATAAATGTGAAATTTGCGGTGATACCTACACAGACGATTACACAAGCAAGCTTGTTGTCGGCAAAACCACTCTGAGCATGAAATCCAACACATCTTCTTCCATAACTCTTAAATGGAACTCTGTAAGCAACGCAACAGGCTACAGAATTTATCAGTACGTAAACAACGGGTGGAAGAGAATCAAAGAAACAAGCTCAACATCATTAACTGTAACCGGACTGAAGTCAGGAACAAATTACAAATTCACGATCCGTGCCTTGAACACCTACAATGGAAAAGTTTATCTTTGTCCAACGTATACTTCTGTAACAATGACAACTCTGCCTGCTGTTCCGACTATGAAAATGACTTCAAATTCATCTTCATCTATCAAGCTTAGCTGGAACAAAGTAACCGGAGCCAATCAATATGTAGTTTACCAGTCTGTAAACGGAAAATGGAAGAGAATCAAAGTCACATCTTCAAACACCTATACTGTTTCAAAACTCAGTTCCGGAAAAAGCTATAATTTTACTGTTAGAGCATACAAGACTTTCGGCGGAAAAAATTATTACTGTTCAACATACAAACCGATAACCGCAACTACTTTACCCGTAAAACCAAAAGTAAAGATTTCGCCGGTTACCACCTCTTCTGTGAAACTAAGCTGGAACAAAGTGACCGGCGCAACAGGATATGTTGTTTACAAGCAGGTAAACGGCAAGTGGCAGAAGATTGCCATAATAAAATCAACAAGCTACACAATTAAAAATCTCAAGACCGCAACAACATACAAGTTTGCCGTTAGATCCTTCAGAACTGTCAACAAAAAGAATTACTACAGCACATTCACCGGTTCAACCGATACGATTACGGCTTCAACAAATCCCGTAAAGCCGACTATCAGCCGAACCAGTTCCACCAGGAACACAGCCACGCTCAGTTGGAAAAAGGTGAGCGGAGCAACAGGTTATATTGTATACAAACAGGTAAATGGAAAATGGGTTAGACAAGGAACAACAAAGTCCACAAGTTATACATTTAAAAAACTGAGTTCCAAAAAGACATATAAATTTGCTGTCAAGGCTTACAGGACCGTTTCAGGAAAAACTTACAACGGCGCATATGTAAGCAAGAACATCAAAACCAAATAATTTACAACAAAAAAGCATAGGCTGTGAAAAACATCACAGCTTATGCTTTTGAACTTTCATATTACAATTCGTATTACAAGAAAAACCCGACTGTGCAGGTTTAAACAACAGTCAGGTCTTTGGTATGATATTAAATTATAATCCCATATGTTTTCTTTTTTCTGCTATTCTCTCGTCTACTCCTTCGAGTTCAGGTTTTATAATGCTTGATGTTCCTGCGACAAATATTCTCGTTCCCGCTTTATATGTCAGTGAAACATTTTCATTTGACATATTGCCGTCGGACTCAATTATTACGTCCTGTCTGCCTCTTGCGTCAAGAAATTCTCTTACTCTTCTTACCTTTTCAATTGTGCTCGGAACAAGCTTTTGTCCGGCAAAACCCGGATTTACAGTCATAACAAGAACACCGCTAAGATAATCGAGAACCTCCTCAATAACACATATCGGAGTGCCTGGATTCAAAGCAAGCATCGGCTTAGCGCCTAAATCCCTTATATACTGCATACACTTATCAATATGCTTTGTGGATTCGTAGTGCACTGAAACATAGTCGTTTTCCCTTATGTCATACCACTTCATTTTTTCTTCAGGCTCCATGACCATAAAATGAAAATCAAAAGGAATTTTTGTAAGCTTTCTGAGCTGTTTTACATAATCTGTACCGAGAGTTATATTGGGAACAAATTGTCCGTCCATAACATCTATGTGAAGCAGTTCGATATTATTTTTTTCAAAAGCCCTGAGATAATCCATAGTCTGCTCAATGCTTACGCACATCATAGAAACTGATATTATTCCGTTTTGCTGCTTATCCATAAAATCTATCCTTTCATATGCTGCTGTTTTCCTCAGGCGGAAGTCCCATAATAAGTTGATCTATAACTCTGTCTGTAGCTTTTCCGTCTGTGTAAGTGAAATTTTTCTTTATAAAATCATCCATTTTATGAAACTCATAATCCTCATTTTTAAGAGCCTCCATAAGCTCGTCAAAGGAATAAACGATCTTGCCGGGAACAAGCTCGTCATAAGGCTCATAAAAATCTCTTGTCGCTTCATAATATTTACGGTCAAAAGCATAAAACAGCATGGGCTTTCTCAGAAGCGACATCTCATAAATAATTGACGAATAGTCTGTTATAAGAACATCAACAATAAACAATATATCATTTACTTCACGATAATCCGACGCATCTATAATTATATCCGAATACTCCTGCGGAATCTCCACACGTCTTGTAACAAATGGGTGGAGCTTAACGATCAGGACCGAATTCGTCTTTCTGAGAAATTCTCCCCAGACCTCAAGATCAAACTTATCAAAAGGAAAATATGCGTTAACTGCATTTTCTCCTCTGAAAGTAGGAGCGTAAAGATAAACCTTTGACGCATTTTTACACGCCGGAAATTCTTCAAACATTGTCTGACGAATATTTTTTTTGTATTCTTCATCAAAGAATATATCTGTTCGCGGAATTCCTACAGGGTAGAACTTGCTTTCGTCAATTCCAAAGCCTTCAGCGTGATGCTTTGCCGAATGATAAGAACTTACAGGAACATGAGTATAGCACTTATGCACCCTTGTATTAAATGGCGGAGCGCCCGGTTTTCCAAGTCTTTCAAATCCAAGGGACTTAAAAGCTCCGCAAGCGTGCCATACCTGCAAAACCTTTACCTCCGGTGCATAATCCACTTTATATATTTCAGGATAATAATCATCTATGACAATTATATCCGAAGTAGCAAGATACCATGTAAATCTCAACATTTTAAAACTGTTACGCTTTACATTTATACTTTCCTTGAAATCAAAGCGAAATTTATATTTTTTATCAAGACCTCGCTCAATCATCCTGTCATAAATTACCTTTTCATTTCCGCCTATTTCGGCTCTTGAACCGGAAGCAAAAAGAATAATATTGCCATTTCTCTTTGCGAATTTTGAAAACAATCTGAAGAATTTTTTGTACAAAAACAGATTAAAAGCATTATAATCCTTTACTATCAGGTCTCTTCTCTTTTTCCACCTCTTTTTAAACCTCACAAAGAAGGTCTGAGGCTGTCCCGGAGCCTTATATTCAACATGGACAATATATTCCATCGTATCCATATCGGTAGTCGAGTCGCAGTAAAAAAGGTTATTTGCGCCTCTTTTCAATCTGAAATTAAGAGGATTATCCTTTGATTTATTCAGCTCACATTCAAAATCAGGTGAGATAAACGCCGGATATTCATTTGTAAGCTTTATTTTTTCTGTAACGTTTCCGTTTTCATCATAAGATATCCTGTATACGGTTTCTGCACGAAGTACTGTTTCAGAATTAGACTCCGCAAGCATTTCAGGAGAAAATTCGTTCTCCATTCCATCGTATTCCTCAAAGATTACCATATGATAATTCCCGGAATTGATCGGCTTTTCACCGTTTACGCTCATTATATTGAAAGTCAGGTGAAAGTGGTTTCCGTCAAGATCAAAGTGCTGAGGATAAAAAGCAAGTTTTCTGTTTTGGGTGACAAATCTTGCACTTAATCTATCTGTATTTTCAAACCCCCTAAGTTCACCCTCAATGTGCATTATAACTCTTTTAAATTCTATATTTGTTATAAGCGCATAGGGCTTGCCACGGTGTTCCTGTTTCTCAACAGCCTTTTTTCTTTCTTCGTAAAATTCAATCTGTTCCTCTGTAAGCAAATTTTCCATATTCTACATCACTGATTTCCTTGTATTAATCAAAAGTAAACATTACCTTGACGGTAAATTTATCATGGTCATTAAGGACTTCAAAAGCCTTTTCCTTCTCTGTTATCGGGAAGGTATGGGTAATAAGCTCTTTCACATCCAGCTCGCCACTTTCAAATATTTCAAGAGCCTTTGCCCAGTCGTTCACCCTACTGTTATAGCTTGAGTTCCACGATCCGGCAACTGTTATCTGTTTTCTTAAAATAGACCAGTACACATCCTTAGGAAGAGCAAGATCGCTTGAAGGATTTCCTACAAGAACGATTCTTCCGAGGGCGCCTGTTGCTCTTATGGCGTTTTCAATAGCTTCGTTTGTTCCGACAGCTTCAAAGCATACATCTGCACCATCGCTTCCGGTAATTCTTCTTATTGCATCGGGAATAGACTCGTCCTTTGAATTTACAGTTTCAAAGCCGAGCTTTCTTGCATATTCAAGTTTATTATCTGAACGTCCGCATACTATGACCTTACCTGTTTTGGTAGCTTTTTTAGCGAAAGCCCCGATAAGGAAACCGATAGTTCCCGTTCCGATTATCATAATATTCTGCCCTTCCTTGATCTGTCCGATATCAACAGCATGAAGGCTTACCGCAGCAGGTTCACAAAGGGCTGCAATCTCATATGAAAGGTTATCGCCGAAAGGAACAAGATTCCATACAGGTACGACAAGGTATTCGGCATATGCTCCGTCGCAGCGTGAACCAAAATAGCTATATCCCGAGCATTGAGCGTACTCCTCAAGTCCGCACGCCTTGCAATGACCGCATGGCAGAAGAGGAAAAACGCAGCTCTTCTTTCCAAGAAGTCCCTCGTCAACTCCGTCGCCTACCGCAACGATCTGACCTGAAAATTCATGACCGGGGATAGTCGGAAAATGATAGGTTCCCGTAACAAAAATCCTCGGAATGTCGCTTGAACAAATTCCGCAGGCTTTGATTTTTAATAGAACAGTTCCCTCTTTAAGTTCAGGAACATCGACTGTTTCAAGTCTGAGATCTCCGACGCCCTCGAGAACAAGAGCTTGCATTTTTTCAGGTATTTCTATCAAGCTTTTCATAAGAAGTATCCTTTCCTAACTGAAGTTATTTGCAATTAAAAACAGCATTTATTTTTTCACTCATCAGATCCGAGAAGGTGTCTGACCATTAACAGGTCGCTGTCAGTGGTTATTTTGAAATTGATGGCATCTCCCTCGATTATATAGATAGGCTGGTTATTGAAAGTACAGATCTGAGAAGTACCCGTTATAATTTTCTTCTGCTCGTCTGTAAGATTGTTTTTCATATCTATGAAGTGCTTTAAGCGAAAGCTGTCGGGAGCTTGTCCGCTGAAAAGTTCGCTTCTCGGAGGAATATCGTCAACAATATCTCCTTTTTTTGAATGAAGTATCGTATCAGCACAAGGCAGACCGCAAACACAAGCCCCATACTTTCCGGCACAGTCAATACTGTCGTTAAGTATTTTTTCGGTAACAAAAGGCCGCACTGCGTCATGGATAACAATCACATCGTCTTCCCTCAGACCGTTATCGGATACAATGGCATTTGTCACATTATTTATAGAATCGATACGTTCCTTTCCGCCTTCGATTATCTTCACCTTTTCTTTCTGAGGGATGTTATCCTCAACCTGTTTTTTCAGATAATCAATATAATCATTTCTTACAGCAATATAAATATAATCAAATCTGTCTACCTTAAGCATATTCTTAAGTGTATAAAGAATGACTGGCTGACCCTTTATTTCGATAAACTGCTTTGGTATTGCCGAGGTTTTTATTCTCGTTCCGGATCCACCCGCAAGCATTGCGCCAAATATCATATCACACTAACTCCGTTCATAATTATAGTTTGATTTTTTTCTTGTCACTCATAAAGGCGTTTCTGAGCTTTATGGTAGCTTTTACCGGGCGACAGTTCAGGATTCTGGCATATCTCTTGTTTTCTTCTTTAAGTTTTGAATTGTCCTCTTCAATTTTGGACTTTTCTGCCTTCAGTACTTTTATTTTGTTTTCCAGCGTATTAATTTCTTTCAAAACCTCTTGGTGGTCCTTTTTAATTCGCGCATTGCTTTTGTCAAGCTGAGCGTTAAGTTCTTTGATTGTCTGAAAATCATTGCGGGTGTACATAAGCCAATCATGCATAACGCTTTTCATCGTATCATGACGCCACTTCATTATTTCCTCGTCGGAATAATTCAGGCGGTTATACTCATCACAGCTTCCCCTTGCGTCTTTGTATTTGTCAGCAAAATCCGTCACGCTTTTTATAAGCGAGTTCCTGTACTCAAGATATTCTTTGCCGTTTTCGGGAGGATTGGCAAAATCATATTCATATTCGCCCTTTAAAAGCTGCTCATAACTGCAATGGTGCAGCCAATCCCAATACGGATCGAATCTGCCTGAAACGGGAGGGCTATTTTTTGTCGCCAGAAATACAGGAACTTCCATTGCAAGACAGGGGAGGGCGCAGTGAAGTCTTCTTGTTACAACGCACTTTGCGTTCTGATAGATTGTAAGCAGTTCCTTAACTGCGTCAACTCTTTCACTCCACGGAGCGGTGCTGTTGCGATAATCTTTGTAATGAGTAGTTTCTACCACATCTATACCTGTATTTTTCATCAGCTTTTTTATTCTCTTTACAACAGGCTTAGGCAGGTCGCATATGCATATATATTCCTTTTCAGGCTTTTTAATTGGCATTTTCGGCAAGGTAAGAGTAATGCATCCTGAAAAATAGCAGTCTATGCCGATTTCCTTAAAGCTGCTGTAGGTAAACAAATCTCTGCAACCTATAGGACCGTAAGCGTTAAGGTACTCTCCGCCTATCCCGTGAAGAAATTCAGTCTTTATGGGAGAGCCATCCTGCTGATCAACCTGATGATCCGCCCAATGCATTCCCACATAAAGAGGAACAATATATCTTGAGGGTGGCCAATTCCACTTCGACCACATATACCATGCGCTCATTACAACCGCAACAGGCTTACCGTCTTCTGTTTTGAATGTATCCATATTTTCTCTGTCGAGAAAATAATCAACTGACGGCAGAAGATTTGCGGCGGCAAATGATTGTATGTCGTCTCCAATATTCTGAGTATTTTTATGCATCAGTATTCCAAATTTCATAATTAACCTCCATCTGTTAAATCGTTTTACTTAAACGGTGAGATTCATAAGGTCACATATATTCATCTGTAATATAATCGACTATACGCCGGGTTGAATGACCGTCGCAGGCTCCCATAAATCTGTTTTGAAACTCCTTAATCCTGTTTAAATCGAAACCGTCTGAATTTTTAATTTTATCTGCAAGTTCAGCCGAAGTCTTTACGATAGGTCCCGGTACAAATTCTTTATAATCATAAAAAAAGCCTCTGTAATCGTAGAATTCCTCAAGATCAAATGCAAAAAAATACATCGGACGCAAAAACAGTGAATACTCGAATACAAGCGATGAATAATCAGTTATGCAAAGATCCGAAATAAACAGAAGTTCTTCTATTTTCATATTATTCGAAACATCAAATGCAAAATCCCTGCAACTTTCAGGTATCTCCCAATCTTTCCTTACAAAGCCATGCCGTTTGATAAGCAGCAGATATTCGTCTCCAAGCTTATCTTTCATAAGCTCTATATCCAGTTTTTCCGGAATATACGCATTATCTGCATCCCCTCTGTAAGTGGGAGCATAAAGCATAAGCTTCTTTCCTTTTTTTCTTTCAATTTCAGCCTTTGGAAAATTATCGGAAAAACTTTTAAAAGCTTTTTCCTTGTTTTCAGGTCTGAAGAAAACGTCGGTCCTTGAAACACCGATTGCTTTTACACAGTTATTCTCCTCAGGAAGTCCGAATGCCGCCTTGAAGTGTTTTATACATTCCTCAGAGCTTACGGTGCATAATGTGTAGTTTATATGGGCAGGATATTTTCTCAGTTCGCTGATATCCTCCCCAAAACTCAGGTCGCTTATACATTCTCCCCACTTTTTGAATGCGCCGCAGGAATGCCATGTCTGAATAAGCTTTGTTCCCTTTCTCAATTTAAAAGCGCCAAATAAATTGCAGGTGTCGTCGCACAGGATACAACCTGCGCTGCCCATTTTAAAGCAAAGCTTTAGATAACGCCAGAGGTAAGAAAGCCCACCGCTGTTTGTAACAAGATACACAACATCAAGTTTATATCCAGGCTTATTTTTCAATTGGTCATATATAAGTCTGTAGCTGTCTGTAAGAAACGAGTGCCTGATTTCGGCAAATATCACCTTTTTATGGTCTTGTTTTTTAAGACATCCTATTTTATACGCACAGGGATAAACCACCTTGAACGCAAACCATTTAACAATTTTTCTAATCATTATCTTACACAAATCCTAAAGCCCTGATGCTTGGCTGCGAATAAAGGCTTCTGTATCATTAAGACTCCTGTATCAAGTAAAAACACCGTAACATTTTGCAATATCAACAGTATATCAGGGTAATTATATCACATTATGTTTATGTTGTCAAGCAAAGAGCATTCAGCCGATAAAAAAACAAAAAATCAGATATTGACAAACAAATTTTTTTATAGTATAATAAATAAGTTGATATGCCGCTGTGGTGGAATAGGCAGACACAAGGGACTTAAAATCCCTCGGAGTAAAATCCGTACCGGTTCAAGTCCGGTTAGCGGCACCAATGAAAGAATGTCGATTTTACGGCATTCTTTTCTTGTTTTCTGACTGATTTGGTAGAAAAGTTTCTTGTGTATGAGCTTTTTTCTACCAAATGTTCTACCAAAATCACTGCTTTTTTCAATTTCATTTTCATTTTTGGTCTTGCCACAAAAGTTTTTTTATCCCCCGTGTCAAGTTGACTTGATTAACTTTTTTACTTTTTTTATAATGCCGCCGTGGTAGAATGGGTAGACGATCGGCACACAATTATCGCAGGTTCTCAGGTTGAGGACTTGCGATTTTTTTCGTCCTCTGAACCTTTATCATGGATAGCCTGCTCCGTATCTGCACTGTCTCCACCCAACACTTTGGCGATAGTCTCCGCAGACTCCACTTTGGAATGAAAGTCGAGGTGACTATAAAAATTGGCTGTAACATTAAATGTTGAATGTCCGAGCCACTCCTGGATCGCCTTCATGGATACTCCGTTTGCCAGCAACAGACTGGCACATGAATGACGAAGATCATGGAATCGAATGTGTTTGAGCTTATTTTTCTTAATGATGTACTTGAAGTGAGTAGTTACAAAGTTTGGCGTAATCAGCTTACCGAAGTTGTCACGGCACACAAAGCCGTCATATTCCCTGTCAAAGTCTTTACCGAGGAGCTTCGAGTAGTATTCTTCAAGAGTTTTGCGTTCGATCAGCATCTGTTCAATATGAGGAATTAAGGGAAAGGTTCTTACACTGGACTCAGTTTTAAGCTGATTTTCGACAAAGATCATTTCTTTGCCGCTGCCATAAGTGCTGGAAACCTTACGGCGAACCGTGAGTTTCTTTTCTTCAAAGTTGACGGAATCCCACTTCAAACCGATAATCTCGCTCTTGCGAAGTCCGTAGTAGGCTGCAATATGTACCACAAGTTCAAGTCTGTCGCCCTTGAATA
>CALWNN010000018.1 GCA_944382845.1 uncultured Clostridia bacterium | reverse complement strand
AGTGCAAGACTCTGTGTAGACAAAGGCAAGGGCAGCATTTATGATGCTGCCCTTGCTTTCACTTACTCAGCTAAAAAGCTGCGGAGCCGGTGAAAGGCTCTCTGAAGCAGAAGCGTGACCGCCGCCGGGGAGCAATCAAGGATAACCGCAATCTCCTTGTACTGATACCCTTCCCAAAAGGCCAGTTCTATGGCGTACCGCTGCCGGTCTGTCAAGCGGCGCAAACCATAGGCCAGCTTTTCATTCTGGACAGTATCAATAAAGTTCTCCTCCAGCAGTTGCTCGATGAAATCGTCCTGGATATGGATAGACCGTTCCCTGTATGTAAGTTCCTCGCTCATACTCTCCAGAGAGTAGCAGTGATACCGGAACCGGCGGTCAGAATTTGCTATAATACGATCCTCGTTTTTGAGGACCGCAGCCCAATCTTTTTCGGCCATAAGCCTGTTCTCCTTTCTGATGGTTGTCTGCATGGGCTGGCAGACAAACGGAGGAGAACGGCACCCGACTGGAACACATAGTGGGCAACAAAAAGCGTCTGGCTGTTCAACTATCAGCCAGACGCTATCAAATGTATTTTGATGTAGTGCTTTGTACTTGTTTCCCTGTTTAGGGATTGGGCTTTTTTTGGCAGGTCAATTTCTGCCGGATTGTATCGAAGCAGTGTTCGCTTCACGGCGACTCCCTCATAAAGCCGCCGCTGGATAGAAACATAGAATGAGCGCACAAAATCAACCTGCCCGGCAACGGTTTTTTTCTTTCCCCGTCGGGCGGGGCAGGCTCATTTCTTATAATTTTCAGATTTATACTTTCGCTATTGCGTTATGATATGCTTCCTCAATAGAAGCAAGGTATCGTTCTCGGAACGCTGTTACAGCAATTTTATCCGAAGTCGCAAAATATCCTTTCCGTGTTTTTTCAATCACGCCATGCTGTTGTAGTTCCCGGAATGCTTTTCGGAGGGTTTCCGGGCTGCTCCCAGCCTCTTTTGCAATCTCTTTGTATGAGGGCAGCTTGGCCCCCAGCGCATACTCCCCGCGCAGAATACGAAAGAATATCTCATTGGCAAGGCGCTGATACACTTTTTCCCGCACATCAATATCCCAGCCCATATAATGCCTCCTTATCCGAACGCTCTTTCTTCAAAAAGAAAACAGCGGCTTCAAAATGTATTTCAACACCGCCGTTCTGTGCCGTAAGGTCGAGCACAACGGTTTTGTTGTATGTCAGCACAGATGCTATCAAAAGAAAAAAGCCGATAATCCGTGTGCCTGCTGGCTACGGGTTATCGGCTCTGCGTCTGTGCGTCTGGCTCTTTGATAACGGTTGTATTGAATTGTTTTACATGAATCAAGGTTTCTTGCTTACATTTCGGACAGAATAGCGGGAAGTTTTTGAGTTCCGTATCTTTCCGTATCTTTAATCTTGTTTTATTTCCACAAACGGGACATAATATCCAGTTTTCTTTATCCATTTTTTATTATCACCCCCTTATCCCATTATTCTTACTTACAATAAGAGTGTCTGAATTACTACCATTTCTTCGGCTTCGCACATTGCATAGTCGATTGTATTTGCAGGATAATCAGCGGCATACTGTTTTACTTTTTCCATTGTAATGTTGTCTACAATAATATGTCCGCATTTAGAACATTTTTCCCCAGGAACATTTGTTATAGTTTTCAAAACACCATTAGTTTCAATTTCAATATTGGTGTTTGCGGAAATTACTTTGCCGCCACATCTTTTACATTTATTAGTAAACATAAATCGACCTCCTTTTCAGCTGGTATTACCATCTTCTATCTTTGTTTACGATAGAAAATAGCGGCAGTGTGATATGAAGTAAATTGAATAATACAACTTGCCACTATGCAGGTAAATGCAAAAATCCCCTTATGAGATTGTGCAAAGTCAAGAACACCAGATAATGCAGATACAAAAGCGGGGAGTACCACCAACAACATTACAACTGCAAAAGGAATGAAAGACCATAACTTTGCTTTGGTGTACCCCATTTTGAAGAATAATGGCATTTGTATTCCTGTTATTGTAGAGAAAACTAAAAACGACAAGCCCAATCCAAGCATTATATCAGAGGCATCGAATGTAGCCTTTCGACACAGCACGAAGCCGAGATATAGGATAATAATTGTAAACATGGTGGCGAGGTAATTCAGAAACACAAAGGTGTATCGTCCAAGAACAACCTCATTCAAGTTCACGCAAACAGAACCGTACAAACGGTCAAGGTGATTTTTTTCCTGTATGGCAAAAATGTTAGTAGCCATCAATGCGATAAACCATGCGCCCGTAATGCATAACACAGTAATGGATGAGCCTATAAGTCCGAACAATAAAATCACCGCAACCAATGAAAAATACGAAATTGCTTGTGATTTCATTATAAAAAAATCCAGCTTTGTAATTCTTGTAACCCCTGTCATACCTTTGTACCTCCTTTGCCAATGCAGATAATAATGTCATCAATAGTTGCGGTATCAAGAACGTAATGTTTGTATTGGACTGCCGCATTTGCAGTTATAAGACCTTCAAACCCCATAGCTGTTTGGCGTAATCCCAAAATATTTTTTTCGAGATCGGCTGTAAGATCGCAGGGTTTCCCTTTAATGAGGCGGTAACTGCTTAACAAATCTTCCATACTACCTGTAAAAATCATATTGCCTCGATTGATGAGGGTGATATAGTCAGCTACGCGCTCCAAAT
>CALWNN010000017.1 GCA_944382845.1 uncultured Clostridia bacterium | reverse complement strand
ACAACACAATTATTTCCGATGTAACTGAAAGTACAACGGTTTCTGATGAAACAAATGAAGTTTCAGACCAGACAGACCTTCAGGTAATGGTTCTTACTGAAAATATGTCGGCGTTCGCAGACGAAGAAAATATTTCAGATGGAACTAATATTACAGATGTTATGACAGAAGATACAACAAGTCAGCTTCTTGTTAACTCTGTAATATAACACACAACAAAGATTTTTTAGTGCAGCAGCTTTTATGCTGCTGCACTTATTTTTCTTAAGGAGGTCGAAAAAGGTGAAAAAGCAAGACAGCGGTTTGTCATGTTTTATGATAGTTATGAAATTTCACGGTATTCCTATTACTAAGGAACAGGCGGAAAACTTATCTGTTCTTGACCCAGAGCAAAAAATTGGTGAAATAGAAATTATCCAGTCTGCCAAAGCCTTGAAGATGAGGGCGAAGCTTTGTAAACTAAATCTGAAGAAACTGAAAAGCGTAACATCTCCCATCATTGCAAAGGATAAAAATGACGAATTTTTCATTATAGCCAAATCCAAAGAAGAGAAATATATGATTCTCTTTGCGGATAAGACACAGCCTGAAATCAAAAGCCGTGAGGAACTTGAAGAAATATGGGATGGCACAGCAATTTTGATTACCAAGAAAGGTATTGCCGACAGAGAGGCTGTATTCAGTTTCAAATGGTTTATCCCGACAATTTTGAAATTCAAAAAAGAGTTTATTCAAGTTCTTATTGCTGTATTTACAGTGCAAATTTTAGGAATTCTTACGCCTGTAATGACACAAGTGGTTGTAGATAAAGTCCTTGTTCATCGCAGTATGTCAACACTGAATGTACTTACAATCGGTATTGCAATTGTTTACATATATGAACTGATTTTAGGACTTGCCAAGAACTATGTATTTACCCATACAACCAACCGAATTGATGTAATGCTCAGTTTTAAACTGTTTAAGCATCTATTTGCGTTACCACTTAAATATTTCGAGTCACGCAGAGTCGGTGAAACGGTAGCAAGAGTGCGAGAACTTGACAGTATACGAAGTTTTCTCACCGGAACACCGCTTTCTTCAATGATTGACTTAATCTTCATTATCGTATATATTGTAGTGCTGTTCTTCTACAATAAAATGCTGACTGTCATTGTTATCTGCTCTATCCCCGTATATGCGATATTGTCGGCAATAGTTACTCCCCTATTCAAGAAACGTCTTGATGAAAAATTTGAAACAGGTGCGAATACACAGTCTTTCCTTGTGGAATCAATTACGGGTGTTCAGACGGTGAAATCCTATGCTCTTGAGCCTAAATTCGAGAAAAAATGGGGAGATTTGCAATCTGATTATGTAAAAGCAAGCTATAAGACATCAATGGTATCTGCAACAGCAGGCACAACAGGACAGTTTATTCAGAAAGTGTTCGATCTTCTGATTCTGTTCTTCGGAGCAAAAGCAGTAATGGAGGGCAATTTTACTGTAGGACAGCTTGTAGCGTTCCGTATGCTTTCAGGCAGAGTCAGCGGTCCTGTTCTCAGACTTGTTCAGCTTTGGCAGGAATACCAGCAGGCTTCATTGTCTGTAAAGCGTATCGGAGATATTTTCAATACTGCTCCCGAACCGATTCTGAATACCAATCAGACGGCAATGCCGAAAATCAGAGGAAAAATTGTATTTGACAAGGTGCATTTCCGATACAATCCACAGGGTGGAGAAGTTATCAAGGGTATGAGTTTTGAGATAGAACCTGATACCATTGTGGGAGTTGTAGGTCGAAGCGGTTCCGGTAAGAGTACAATTTCCAAGCTGATTCAGCGTTTATATATTCCGGAGGGCGGAAAAATTTCTATTGACGGTATGGATATATCCCTTGTCAACCCTGCTATGTTGAGAAAACAGATAGGCGTTGTTTTGCAGGAAAACTTTATGTTCAACGGTACAGTTGCTGAAAATATTTCTATCCATTGTCCTACAGCAAGTATGGAACAGATTATTCACTGTGCGAAAATAGCAGGTGCTCACGATTTCATACTTGAATTGCCAAACGGATATGATACAGTCATAGGTGAAAAAGGTATGGGACTTTCAGGTGGTCAAAAACAGAGAGTAGCTATTGCAAGAGCAATTCTTAATAATCCGAGAATACTCATATTTGATGAAGCTACATCAGCTCTTGATTATGAATCTGAAAGTATCATTCAAAATAACCTTAAGGAAATCTGTAAGGGCAGAACAGTTCTGATTATTGCCCACAGACTTTCTACACTGAGAGAAGCTCAGAAAATTATGGTGATTGACAAAGGTAATCTTGCAGAATATGATACTCACGAAAATCTTATGAAACGAGAAGGTTTGTACTGCCACTTGTACAATCAGCAGCAAAGGGGTGATGTAGATGGATAATAAGCTGACGGAATATGTTTTGAAGCATAGCAAGAAACGTGATAAAGAACTGAAATACGATTTTATGCCATCACTTCTTGAAATTATCGAGCGTCCTGCACATAAAGCCGGAACAGTGATTATTGTTGGTGTATTTACCCTTCTTATTGCTGTGGTTGTATGGGCTTGTTTTTCAAAGCTCGACGTTGTAGTTACATCAAGCGGCAGTATTCAGCCGATTGGAAATCTGAATGTAGTGCAGTCATATTCCGGTGGAACAGTAAAATCCATTAATGTTGTTGAAGGACAGTATGTAGAACAAGGCACTGTAATGATTGAATTAAATACAGACGCTCTTGAAATTGATGTAAATCAATTAAACAGTCAGAAAGAGATTTTTGTAGCACAGCAGGAAATCTACACAAAGATTAAAGACGGCGAGGATATGTCAACGGTTAAAGTTTCTGATTATGAGGCTGAGCTTCAGCCATATATTCAGGCGATTCTTGATAGCGATACAACCTATAAAAACACACTTGCTAATCTTGAAAAAGAAAAAACTACTGCTGATTTGAATCATCAAATTGCACAAATACAGCTTGAAGAATACCAATCATATTATAGTTCTTCAAAGCAGATAGAAATGCAGGAACTTGTTGTACAGCAATACCTAATTGCAGTCGAACAGATAGATTTGCAGATTTCAGATACAAAGACGCAATACAGTGCTCAGATAAATTCACAGCTTTCACAAATAAGCAGTCAATTAGAGGAAATTGGTACAAGCCTTGAAAAGTACAGACTTTCAAAAAAATATCAAGAAATAACTGCTCCTGTTAGCGGTTATATCCATAGTCTTTCCGTTAATACTCTTGGAGAAACAGTTACTTCCGCACAGAACTTGATAACAATAGTCCCTGATAACACTCCTGTTGAAATGGTGTGTTACATAAAAAATATGGATATTGCAGATATAGAGATTGGTATGGAGGCAGAAGTTAAATTGGAAGCCTACCCATACAATAAGTATGGTACAGTCAAAGGAACTGTAAAATATATCAGTCCGAGTGCATTCTCCAGTGAGCAGATGGGAAGTGTGTATCTTGTAAAGGTTGAAATTACAAATGTTCCCGATGGCATTGATGTTATCTCAGGTTTGTCTGGCAGTGTTGAAATTAAGACGGATAAACGTACTGTAATGGAATATTTCCTTGAGCCGATAATCAAGGGATTTGGAGAGAGCTTGAAAGAAAAATAAATTTTACAGTCTTTCAAATTCAATTAAAATTGTTATGCAAAAAGAAAAGACCCTCCAGACAGCTACACCGAAGTGTAACCGCCGAGAGGGTTTCTTTACATTGTGAGTTCAGCAGAATGCTTGTTGAACTTTCTTACCGTCTTTTCTATATCCGCAATTCTGCCTGTTTCATCTTTGATGAGAGCCGCCACATCTTCCTTGTTGCCTGATATAAAGCAGTCAAGTAAGTTATCAATATGGTCGGTTTCTATCAAAGCCTTAATGAACAAAGGGTTTAGCGGCTCATCTTCTGATTTCGGAGCGTATTCTGTACGCCAATCCCGAAGCAGATGAAGATAGTTGCATAGAACTGAATAAATTTGTTTTTCCTTTGCCTTGTCTTGCTTACGCTTAATTTTGGCAATAATGCTTTCTTTACTCGGCTTGTAATCACCGTGTTGTTTGTCGTAGCTTAAGAAAGCGAATTCTTACCGCCGAGAGCTGCTTCAACTGTGAGTTCGGCAAGTCTGCCGAGATAATCGACCTGCTTCTTTGTAATTGTATCTTTACACTTACAATTTTTCATTTACATCTTCCTTTCATTAGTGTGCGTTAAAGATTGACTTTGAGATTGATGATGTCTTAAACAACGACAGACAGAGGATAACGGAGTAAGCACCTATCTTCATTACAACATCGTGAAGGTCTGTTGCTGTGGATAAATCCTTGACAAGTACCGAGTAGATACCGACGATAACCATAATGAAGAAGCCCTGAAATGCCAGTGCTACCATACTTCTGATATAGTTCGTGCCGATATTGCCCCATTCTCTGTTGGTCATAGTTGCAAACGGTATAGGAGCTACCGAACAATACAGATAAATCTCTATCATACGGTTTGTAAGGACAACAAGAACGAGTATCGCTATTGCCTTTACTGCAAGGCTGACAACCGCCGCTTCCATTATGAGAACAATAAGTTCACCGCAATCCATTCCGTCAAGCGAGCCTCGGAAGCTGTTATACATACTGAGTACATCTACATAGGTGTCGTTCGTTATTGAGCCTGCCGCTTGGTTGACCACCCATTGCCCGACATCGAATATCGCTATCGTTATTTCAAAGGTGTGCGAGAGCAGAAATACCGCAACGCAAGCCTTGAAAACATACTTGAAGAAAATAAAAGTATCAACATCGTGCATATTGTTCTTTTCGGTTATGGTCGTAATCAGCTCATAGCATAGAACAAAGGTGATAATAATGCCCGCAATCGGGATAATGACATTGTTTGAGAGGTTTTGTATCATATTGAAGATACTTGCGTTCCACCCCGACGGAGTTAAGCCTACCTCTGCCGCAATTTCTCCCGTTGCCGCATTGGCGTCGTCGAATATGCCTATGAATATACCGCCGCATAAATCTACAAGAAAGTCGTGTATCGCATCAACTATCGAGTCTAAAATATCTTCCATTACATACCGCCTTTCTTATTTATTTGCAGAGAAGCCTGCCCATAAGGACAGGCTTTCCGCTTTTACCGAGCTTTTGCGGATTAACCGAAAAGACCGGAAAGAAGGGGGATAAGGGTGATACCGATGAGGGCAACGCCGCCGCCAGCCATAAGCTGTTTCATCCCCAATTAGGTGTAAAAACTCTGCTCGATGGCGGGCGGCGGCGTACAAAAAATCTATATGGTGTTGTTAAGAGAACCGTCCCGGCGGGACAGGTCAGGCAGTGACCTGTTCCACCTCCGGGATGGGTTTGAGATTAAAATGAATTTCGATAGAAATGTGTCTTGTTTTATCTTCGTCAATGCGCTCATGCACAACGATTTCTTTGATTAAGCGGTTGAGGGTGGCTGCGTCCAGCTCTGTGATGTTGGCGTATTCCTGAATGGCTTCCACCCATTGTTTTGCATCATTGGCAAGCTGGACTTCATCGGACAGCCGCTTTCTGCCCTCGGACACTTTTGTTTTAAGCTCCGTCTGCTCGGTCTGTGTCTTTTCCAGCATGGTGTTGAAATTCTGCTCACTGATACGCCCTGCAATCATATCCTCATAAAGCCGCATTACCATTTTGTCCAGAACCTCAATCCGTTC
>CALWNN010000016.1 GCA_944382845.1 uncultured Clostridia bacterium | reverse complement strand
ACTTTATGATTGCTGGAGAGTATTCCGATGAAGGTAAGTCCGGTAAAAACATTGAAGGCAGACCCGAATTTCAAACTATGCTTAACGACATATCCGAAGGAAAAGACAATGTAGAATATGTGCTGGTTTTCAAATTGTCTCGATTTGGCAGAAACGCAGCCGATGTACTTAATTCTTTACAACTGATGCAGGATTTCGGGGTTAATCTTATCTGCGTTGAGGACGGTATTGACAGTTCAAAGGACAGCGGCAAACTGATGATTTCGGTGCTGTCGGCTGTGGCGGAAATTGAACGAGAAAATATTCTTGTTCAAACAATGGAAGGCAGAAAACAGAAAGCCCGTGAAGGCAAATGGAACGGAGGATTTGCCCCATACGGTTATGAACTCGTTGACGGCGAATTAAAAATAGCCGAAGACGAGGCAGAAATTATTCGCATTATCTACGATAAATTCATTCATACCACAATGGGTGCCGGCACTGTTGCAAAATATCTGAATCGCCAAGGCTATATCAAAAAGAAACGCCAAAACGGAACATTGGATGCGTTCACAGCACATTTTGTGAAGCTCGTGTTGGACAACCCTATTTATTGCGGAAAAATTGCTTTCGGGCGAAGAAAAACGGAAAAAATTCAAGGCAGCCGTAATGAATATCATGTGGTAAAGCAAGAAGAATATCCTATTTATGACGGTATTCATGATGCGATTATCAGCGAAGAAGATTGGCTTTTAGCTCAGGATAAGAGAAAAAAGACAGGTATAAAGAATGAAAAAATATACAGTACAGAACATCAGCATTTATTGACCGGTATAATTAAATGTCCGATATGCGGTGCCGGGTTGTATGGCAGTGTCAACCGCAAGCGCAAAAAAGACGGAAGTTTTTACAGAGATTATTGGTATTACGCCTGCAAACACAGACTGGAATATGACGGACATAAATGTACTTTCAAAAAGCAAATTCATCAGGAAAAGATAAATGAAGCGGTTGTGGAAGTAATAAGGAATATCGTTAAAAACTCAAAGTTTGATTCTGCAATAAAAGAAAAATTAGATGCAAGCGTGGATTTATCTAAGTATGAAAAAGAAGAAGCATATTTAATGACACAGATAAGACAGCTTAATGCCGCAAAGAAACGACTCGGCTTTCAAATTGACAGGCTCGACTGTTCCGACAGGCATTATGAGCAAAAATTTTGTGATATGCAAAATCGTATAAATTCATTATATGATGAGATTGCAGAGGCAACCGAAAATCTTGAAACTGTACAAACACAAATCAAGGCTATAAAGGAACAAAAAATCTCTCAGAAACGAATATTTGAATTTTTAGAGTTATTTGATATAATATATAATGAATTTACCGAATTTGAGAAGAAAGAATTTCTTCACAGTTTTATAAAGAAAATCGAGATATATCCCGAACCGTTGGAAAACGGTCAGATATTAAAGAGCATACAATTTCGTTTTCCTGTTTATTATCAAGGGAACGAAGCCGATATGTTTATTCCGAATTTCGAAAACACAGTCGAGACGGTGGTATTGATGTCAAAAGTACAGAAGTAAAAACCGAAAATGGCTTGAAAATAAGGCGTTTCCGAGAAAATGACATCTTGCCCTGACTGCTGCTAAACAAGAAATTTAATACCAGGTTTATGGTGAAAAAGATAGGTTGAGTTGACAGGTTGAAAATGAGCAAGGTCGAGTGGACAAGATGATTTTGCTGATTGTTGAGTTGATAAAATAGTTAATTGAACGGCACGGAGGAATAGAGTTGATTAATTTAATTCCACTTGTGATTCTTGTTGTTCTTGCAATTATATTATGGGTGTTAGGATATATACTCCATATGCTTAATAAATTTATTAGAAGAAATAAGTAACGAAGAGAGATAATAGAAATCGTTATCTCCTAATCTGTCGAACAGGTGAAACTTTCAGGCTTCTGTTGAGTCTGGATACACGCAAAGATTTGAATTTTACGGAGGAAATTCATGAAAAAAGAATTTTTAAGTGTTGAGAAAGACGGTTTTTACGGAACCTATTATGAAAATCCCAAGGAAAGCGATTGTGTTATTATCGGACTGTTTGGTGATGACCCAAATGATTATATGGCAAAATGCGGAGCTAAGTGGCTTCATAAAAACGCAGTTAATTGCCTCGCTATGTCACCCGGAAAGAAGGACTACAGTCACGTTAATTTTCCTTTGGAAAGAGTAGAAACTGCCATTAAGTGGTTGCAGAAAAAGGGAAACCGTAAAATTGGAATAATGGGAATGAGTACCGCAGGTATGCACGCTATTACCGCTGCGTCTTATTTTCAGGATATAACCTTTACCATTGGTCTCACTGCAAGCGATTTTGTGTGGCAGGGCTTTGAACAAGGGAAAAAGGACGGTTGTAAGGAATGGCCTATTCCTAATGCATCTACGCTTTCCTATGGAGGAAAGCCGCTTCCGTATATGCCGTTTGTATATGAACATCCTGAATATTGGCATAAGGTTGAGGCGGAAACAAAGGGGTCAGGCGATATCGAACGCTCTACGTGCCTATTTATCGATTCAGAGGCTAACCGTCCCCATCGTGAAGAAGAGATGATAAAGGTCGAGAATATAAACGGAAAGTTATTCCTTATTGGAGCAGACGATGACAGCTTTTGGGAAGCCGGTAAATATGTAAGACGTATGGACGAACGACTTAAAGAGAGACCGCATACTTGTGATTATGAAGCACTTGCATACGAACACGGAACTCATTTTGTATTACCGGAATCATTACTTCGTATCGCACTCCCGGTTGGGCTTAAATTTATATTACGATTCATCTTTAAGGCGGCGAAGGAGTATCCTGATGAATGTGAGGCAACTCGTAAGGATATTGATACAAGACTTTCTATCGCATTAGCTGAATGGATAAAGTAGGTTCAAACATACAAATTTCAGTTTTATGGATATGTTTCCACAAACAACTAAACAACAGAAAAGGCTATGGATATGTTCCCACGCTCGTAAAATCAGCAAAGACATTCAGCCTAGGGGCGGGTTCTGTTGTTACCCATGATGTGGGCGATTATGAAGTTGTTGCCGGCACCCCTGCGAAAGTGTTGAAAACATTAGACGCGGAAAAATTTACAGATAAGGATTGATAAAAACAGACAGCAAAAGGAGAAAAGCATAATGAAGAAAATAGTTTCGTTCCTGCTTGCGGGAGCTATGATTTTTTCCCTGACAGCCTGCGGTAATTCCGCACAGGATAAAACGTCAGGAACAGACCGCTCATCTGAAAATATAGAATCTGCCGGGGAAGCAGAAAACTCGGCAATCAGTAGTGAGGCAATGGAAAATAATGAGGAAACAGACACGGAAAATATGAATGAGGATTCTGACAGGAGCAACATTCTGATCGCTTACTTCTCTCTTGCCGGGGAGCAGTACAACGTGGGTGTCATTGATGAGGGAAACACCAGCATTATTGCTCACATGATTGCAGATCGAACCGGCGGTGGAAATCTCTTATCTGTCCGAGGAACAGCAGTACACTCTGCTCGAAGCGATGGAATAAAATAGATAATAGGTATATTAGGCACTGGATGTGTTTCCAAGAACCATAAAAAAACGCCTCTGAATCAGCCAATATTCGGACATCAATCAGAGCCTCTCGTACCATGTGGCGTAGTATTGATGTCAAAAGTCAAAGAATAGAATATTGAAAAAGTGTAGAAAACAAGGGATTTCCGGGAGTCGGAGGTGCTTTTTCGAGTTTTTCTTTATTTAGGAGAATCAAAGAACCTTGCGACGTCAAGAAACAAGGGTTGAGTTGACAGGTTGAAAATAATCAGGATTTCTCTTGGCCGCTTTGCATAAATTGTTCTTTCAAACTTTGTCTGACTTTTTGGAGTAAGTTCAATTTACTCCAACAGAGGCTTTGACATTTTTATTTCCCCTATTGTATTCTATTGTTTGAATATGTAAAAAAAAGTTGTTAAATATCTGTTTTCCACTTGCAAAAGAAAAGATTATATTGTATAATAAATCTATCCTGAATATTATAGATAAATTATGTATTGAACTTGTAAACGCATAAAGGAAAGGATTTTAATTTATGGCAAACAACTTTGATATCAATAATCGGACAGAAGGAACGGAAACAGACAATAAAGAAAACCCTTCCGTAAAAAAGCCTGTTGACGAATTTGATGATCTGATGAATGTTAAGTCTTCAAAGGAGACTGCTGTTTTGAATGATGAAGAAAAAAAACTGTCTAAATCTGAAATGGCGGCTCTTATTGCAAAAAATCTTTCTGATGAAGATGAAAACGAAGAGGATGACTTTACTTTTATAAAAACAAACGATATTAAAAAAGCTGCTTCGTCACCTGCAAAACAACATGACGAAAATCAGACCAAGGCGTCATCCGAAAAAAAACCTCATAAAGCTCAGGAGTCAAAGGCTGATATGCTTCAGAAGTCAAAGGAAGGGACAAAACGTTCTGAAAAGGCTGAAAAAGCTTACGAAAAAGAGAACAAAAAAATCAAAAAGAAAAAGGAAAAGTCCTCAGGAGGACATACCGCAGGCCTTGTTTTAGTCCTTATGGGAGGATTTGTTCTTATTGCCGCTGTTGCTTTTTATGTCGGAGGTCTTATATTAACAAACGGGAAATTTCTTCCCCACACAACTATAAACGGAAAAAATGTTTCTATGATGACTGCGGCACAGGCTGCCGACGTTGTTTATGACAAGGACCTTCCCGAAGATATAACCCTTTTGAAACAGGACGGAACAAATGTGAAAGTTTCTCTTGCTGCAATTGATTACAAGCTTGACACAGAGAAAAAAGTTCAGGCGCTTCTTGATAAGAAGGATACTGCACTCTGGTTTGTGTCATTGTTTAATCATACCACTTATGAAATGCAAGCTCCGGAGGGTGAATTTGACAGCGAAAAGCTTGAGAGCGAGCTTGAAAAGATCGATTGGGGCAATTCTGAGCCGACAGACGCTTATATAACATCATCGGAAGATGGTTTTGAAATAGTGCCTGAGGAACCGGGTGATAAGCTTGACGTCCAGAAGCTTTCGGCATATGTTGAGGATCATCTTGAAGAGGGAGAACTTGACATAAATATTGTTGACTCAGGCTCATATATACCTGCATCGGTTACTGCCGCTGATCTTCAGGATACACTTGAAAAGATGAATAGTGTTGTTCAGATTGAAATAACAATTGACTTTGACTACACTCAGGAGGTTTTGTCCGGAAAAGATTTCGCAAAGTGGCTCACTTTTAAGGAAGACGGAAGCTATACTGTTGACAGGGATAAGGTAATGGGTTATGTTGAACAGCTTGCTTCAAAGTATGATACATACAATACCCCGAGAAAGTTCCATGCAACGCTTCAGGGTGATATTACCGTGCCGATAAGCAATGACGCAAAATATGGATGGTGGATATATCAGGACGAGACTTGCGATCTAATAGTGAAGCTTATTGAAGAGGGCAAATCTGTAACCACCGATCCGATTTATTACTACACAACAAACGCTGACGGTTCAAAGGGGTATATTTTCACAGGAAGAGAAGAAGCGAGAAGCGCTGACGATGACATCGGGGATACATATGTGGAAATAGACCTTACAGCCCAGACGCTCTGGCATTATGTTGACGGAGAATTAAAGCATACCTGCGGAATAGTTTCGGGACAACTTAAACCGGAGGAAAGAATGACCCTTCCCGGTGTATACAAAGTATGGTACAAGGCAAGAAACTACACTATGAACGGTGAAAATTCCACAGAAACCTGGACAACTACCTGTTCTTACTGGACAAGGGTGGCAATTGTCGGTATCGGACTTCACGACTCACAGTGGAGAGGAAACGCTGTAGGCGGTGAAATCTACAAGACAAACGGTTCTCACGGCTGTATAAATATGACGCTTAACGATGCAAAATACATTTATGAACAAGTAGATTATAGTACTCCTGTTGTAATGTACTATTAAGATGAACTAAGCCTCGCCTTTATGGTGAGGCTTTTTTTGCGTCAGTGTGGTGGAATTAGTCCGAAGAAAAAAATCAAAGTCCTGAATATGTCAGGACCTTGAATTTTCGTGGACTTTTGCATAAATTTCGTATTGTTCTTTAAGCCATAGATCTATTTTTTCAACACTTTCCGGAACAAAATCCAAAGTAAGTTCTGCGACTATCTCGCTTTCCGGAGTGCAGGAAAAACACTTTTCACCGTACCATACTTTGACTATAAACTGCTCTCCGTACCATATCTTATAATTGAAGTGTTTGGACATACTTCCTGAAAAAATGTTTTTTTCCTCAAAAAAATGAAAATCGGGTATATCAAAATGCTTGGTCGCCATGTAAACATCTCCTTTAAACTTGATTATATCATAAACTTGCGCTTTTTTCAATACATATAATTATGTCGTTTGCCCCTTTTATCTGTAATGCACAATGAGTACAACAATAATTTGTTAATAATCACGATGTTTATTTTGTAAATTTCCTCTTGCTTTTTAGGGCGAAATGTTATATAATTAACGTATGGCGTTCATAATTATTGTGCATTATGAACAACAAAATACATAACAAGGAGAGATCGGATCTTGAAAAAATATGACGCTACAAGAATAAAAAATATAACTGTTGCAGGTCACGCGGGTTCAGGAAAAACTTCACTTTGCGAGGCTCTTATGTATGTGAGCGGCGCGTCAGACAGACTTGGCAAGGTCGCAGACGGGAATACGATTTTTGATTATAATCCTGAGGAAGTAAAGAAAAAGTGTTCTGTGTATACTTCTATGGCAAACTTTGAAAAAGATGATTTTAAGGTAAATATTATCGATACCCCAGGTCTTTTAGACTATGCGGGTGAAATGATCGAGGGCATTTACGCTGCAAGCTCAGTTATAATTACCGTTTCCGGTAAATCGGGTGTTAAGGTCGGTACTCATAAGGCTTATGATAAGGCTGTTGAAATGGGAAAGCCGAGAATGTTTGTTGTTACAAAGCTTGACGACGACAACGCAAACTTCAATAATGTACTTACACAGCTTAAAGCTGAATTCGGTCCGACGGTATGCCCTGTGGTTGTCCCTGTGATTGCCGACAGAAAAATCGTTTCTTATGTTAATTTGATCGAAATGAAAGCTTATAAGTATGACGACAAGGGAAATGCTGTTGAAGCAGATATGCCTACCGCAGATGTTTCCGAAAAAATGGAATACAGAATTGACGGTCTTGTTGAAGCTGTATCCGAAGCTGTTGCAGAAACTGATGAGGCTCTTTTTGAAAAATTCTTTTCAGGCGAACCTTTCACCCAGAAAGAACTTATTGACGGTATCCATAAGGGTATGAACGAGGGTGTTATAACTCCTGTTGCCTGTGTTTCTTCGACGACTCTTGCAGGTGTTGATATGCTCCTTAAGGAAATATCACTGCTTATGCCCGCTCCCAGCGAAAAAGAAAAAATCGTGGGAGAAACTCCTGATGGAGATATGATAGAGGTTGAATGTAACGAAAATGCACCTCTTTGCGCATTTGTTTTTAAGACTGTTGCCGATCCTTTTGTGGGAAAAATGTCCTTTATCAAGGTGGTAAGCGGAGTTCTTAAAACCGGCAAAGAAGTTGTAAATACAACCACCGGAAATTCCGAAAAGGTTGGTAAGCTTGTTTACCTTTGTGGCAAGAAACAGGAAGAGGTAACTGAGGTTGGATGCGGAGATATCGTTGTGGCAACAAAAATGTCCTGCCAAACTAATGATACACTTTGCGACCCGTCAAGAGTTGTCATGCTCGAACAGATGACTTTCCCCAAACCATGCTATCATATGGCGGTCAAGGTTAAAGCTCAGGGCGATGAAAGCAAGATTTCGGGAGCGATTTCAAGGATATGCGAAGAAGATAAAACTCTTAGCTACCGGAGAGACCCTGAAACAAATGAAATGATATTAAGCGGACTTGGAGGAGTTCATCTTGATTCTGCTGTAAGCAAGCTTAAAAATGACTTTGGCGCAGATATTTCCCTTGAAGTTCCTAAAATTGCATACAAGGAAACTATCAGAAAGAAAGTAAAGGTTCAAGGCAGACACAAAAAACAGTCGGGTGGTCATGGACAGTACGGCGACGTATGGATTGAATTTGAACCCTGTCTTTCAGACGAGCTTGTGTTTGAAGAAAAGGTGTTCGGCGGAGCGGTTCCCAAAAACTTCTTCCCGGCAGTTGAAAAGGGGCTTCAGGAATCAACAAAGCGTGGTGTTCTTGCAGGATTCCCTGTTGTAGGACTTAAGGCAATACTTGTTGACGGATCATACCATCCTGTTGACTCATCAGAAATGGCATTTAAAATGGCAGCGTCAATTGCATATAAAGAGGGATTAAGACAGGCAGAGCCGGTTATACTTGAACCGATAGGCGCACTCAACGTAATTGTTCCTGATGAAAATACAGGCGATATTATGGGCGAACTTAACAAGAGAAGAGGACGTGTTCTTGGAATGAATCCCGCAGATAAGCCCGGACTTACCGAAGTTATTGCAGAAGTTCCCATGTCTGAAATGCAGGACTTTGCGCTTCTGTTAAGACAGATGACTCAGGGCAGGGGAGAATTTACCTTTGAAAAGGTAAGATACGAACAGCTTCCTCCTCAGCTTGTAGGCGATGTTATTGCTAAAAACGCACTTGCAGATATCTGATAAAAGAAAAAACGCTCTGAATAATCAGGGCGTTTTTATGTTGCTTATTTAGTCTTGGGTAAACTAAACTCAAAGAGTTTACTTGATCTCAAGGCGTTTTGTAGTTTTCTCTTCAACTGCTTTCTTAGGCATATTGAGGCTTAAAACTCCGTTTTTATATGATGCCTCTATCTTGTCGGCGTTAACTCCGGTAATATCAAAGCTTCTCTGGTAGCTTCCGTAGAAACGTTCTCTGCGGATATAGTTTCCTTTGTCGTCCTTGTCTCCGGACTCATCTTTATGCTCAGCCTTGATGGTGAGATATCCGTCTTCAATATCAATATGGATGTCATCTTTATCAAAGCCCGGCATTTCTGCTGTAAGTTCGTAGCTGTCACCGTTATCCTTTATATCAGTGTTAAAGGATTTTGCCGATGAATTTTCAAAAAAGTTCTTTTCAAAATCGTGAAAAGCGTCAAACAAGTCGTATCCTCTTTTTTCAAATGGTGTAAGTCCTAACATATAAATCTCTCCTTTTAATTTTTTTTTAGGTTCAGATCATTTGTACAACCTGTTCCATTGGAATCACTCTCTTTTCTTTTTCTGTGATTATATAATACGGCTCTTATTTGATGAATGTGTTACTGATATGTGAAATATAGATGAAAGTTAGCACTCAAACATATAGAGTGCTAAGCTTTGGGCAACATTCTGCGCCTGAATGCGAAAGCAAAGCTTTCGCATCCTTCAACGCATTAGCGTTGACGGCAACCCCCGGGTCAAGCTTGATGCTTGACCCAGGGGGGGCAGGCGCAATTTTAAATTTAAATAGGCAAATATGCTTCGAGGCGGTAAATGGGAAAGCCCTGTTCAGAAAAACGCTGTTCGTATTCGGTAACAATATTTCCTTCAAAATCACTGTTGTGAAGATCGAGAGAAACGTTTTTCAAGGCAAATCCGTTTTGGGTAAGCGACTCGATTGAAAACTCAAAGAAGTGCATATTGTCTGTTTTTTGGTGAATTTCACAGCCGTTAATCATAAGCTTCTTGTATATATCAAGAAAAATTTTATGTGTAAGTCTGTGAGAAGCATAGCGCTTTTTTGGAAAGGGACAACTGAAATTCAGGTAAATCCTTGATATGGTCCTTTCGGGAATAAAACAAGGAAGATATTCCGCTCCTCCTCTCAAAAACCGTAAATTGGGAATAGATTCCGATTTTGCTTTTGAAGCTGCGTCAACTATGACGTTGCTGCTTTTTTCAACTGCAATGTAATTTATATCAGGATTTTTTTTTGCAATCTCGCAGGCAAACTGACCTTTTCCGCAGCCTACTTCCATATGGATCGGATTGTCGTTTCCGAAAAGCTCTTTAAAGTCTATCAGATTGCGATAGCTTACAGCCTGATTGTAGTTTCTATCCTCCAGATCCATGTAGATTATATATTCTCCACAGTCCGCAAGCTTTCTTTCGAGATTTTTCTTTCGCCTCATTCTCATGTAAAATTTTCTCCTTGTCAAAATTATTTATTTATACCGGTAATGTCCTTGATTACTTCTCCTGAAATTATTAGTCCGGCTACAGAAGGAACAAAGGAAATGCTTGCAGGAACACTCCGCTTTAAGCTATCCTCCGGAAAACCGACTTCATATGGCGTTAAAGGCTTTTCGTCAGACCAGAGACATTTTAATTTTTTTATTCCGCGTTTTTTAAGTTCCTGACGCATAACTCTTGCAAGGGGACAGACCGAGGTCTTGTAAATGTCTGAAATTTTAAATTTTGTCGGGTCGAGTTTGTTTCCTGTGCCCATTGATGAAATTATGGGAACATTTTTGTTAGTGCACTGCTCGATCAGAAGAAGCTTTGAACTGACCGTATCAATAGCGTCAACTATATAATCGTATTTTGACAGATCTAAAACGTCCCTTGTGTCGCTGTTGTAAAAAACATCAATTGCCAGAACCTTGCAGTCCGGGTTTATCGCTTTTATCCTTTCAGCCATTACTTCAGCCTTTTTGAGACCCACAGTATTCGTTGTTGCAGGGATCTGCCTGTTTATATTTGTAGGGGAAATCACATCGCTGTCAATTAAAGTAAGGGAGCCTATCCCGCTTCTTGCCAACCCTTCAGCAGTATATGACCCTACGCCTCCAATGCCGAATACTGCAATTTGCGCATTCTGAAGCCTTTCAAACGCTTCCGGTCCTATAAGTCGCAGGGTTCTGTTAAAAATTTCATTCATAAATAATCAGCCCTTTTTTGGAAGCTTGTCAAGATAATAATTCTTGTCTCCGGTGACAGTTACCCACTTTGAAACGCCTCCGTCAATTATGTTTTCATAAGGGAAAACCGCAACAAGAGCTTCAGTTTCCTTTGCTCCGCTGTAGGAGGCTTTAAATCTGAACTGGACTTCCTTTGCTATTTTGTCCATCATCGCCTGCTCGTCGGGAATTTCAGATCTTAACGTGGGCATTTTCACTTTTTCAGGGGCAGGAGGTATGTAAAAATTTTTGAATTCTGCCTGATAAGCATATCCACCGCCTTTTTTGCTCACCTTTTTGAATTTGTAACTGTCAATTTGAAATTTTCCTCCTGAAAGCCTGTGTATCTCAAGCTCGTCAAGAACAAGCTCCCCATTGTCAACAGCTTCTCCGGATACCGCAACGATAAATCCGGCCTTTGACTCTTTCCCAAGACTTTCTATTGCAAAAGAAAATCCAAGTGAGTCAATTATTGCTTCGCTTATGGCTGAAAATCCAAGCTTGACAGTTTTCTTTTTGGCAGAAAAAAACAAGAACCTCACTCCTTAAAACTCTATTTCAGCTCCTCCTACAGGTCTTATGGAAAGAACGTGACAGGTGTCTTTGCCAAAGATGTTTTCCATTTCGACTATAAATCTTTCAAGCTTTTTATTAGGAACAAAAGCCTGAATAGTTCCTGCAAAGCCGCCGCCGTGTACTCTTGATGCGCCCTCGCCGGCTAAAATCGAAGAAGCGGCATAAAGTCCCAATGAAAGTCCCTGCTCAGCCGGAGCCGATGAGGAAAAAATATTCTGTAGATATTTGTATGAAGAGTCTCCCGAAGCGTTTACCTGATCTAAAAACGCCTGAAAATTTCCGCTTTCAAGAGCTGACGCTTCCTTTTCAACCCTTACATTTTCATCAAAGAAATGCAAAGCCCGAAGCAACGCTCTGTCTCCGCATTTTTCTCTTACAAGTGAAATGTTTTTCAGAACATCTTCTTTTGAAATTTCCCTTAAGAAATTCTTGCCGAACAGCGCCGCAACAGATTTCATTTCCAGAGGTATTGCAGCATATTCCGGAGTTAGATCCGCATGGTCTCCCTTTGTGTCAACTATGCAAAGGCTGTACCCCGAAGAAGCAAAATCAAAAGGAATAGACTTTATTACAGGCTCGTCTGTATTTTCAAAATCAATTGTAATAAAAACTCCCACGGAAGAAGCCATCTGGTCCATAAGTCCCGAAGGCTTGCCGAAATGAACATTTTCGGCATATTGAGCAATCTGAGCTGTTTTTACGGGAGAAACCGAGCCATCGTTGTAAAGACAGCTGAGTATTGTTCCCACAAGAACCTCAAATGCGGCGGAGGAGGACAGCCCGGAGCCTTTAAGAACATTTGAAGTGGTGTAAGCCTTGAATCCGCCGATTTTAAAGCCGTTTTTAACAAATCCGTCAGCAACGCCTCTTATAAGGGCAGAAGAACTGTTCTTTTCCTCCTCGATAACATCAAGGTTGGTAATATCAACACTATCCTTTGGAAATCCCTCGGACTTTATCTCGATAACATTATCATCGGTCTTGCAGACAACTGCAATTACGTCAAGAGAAACCCCTGCCGCAAGAACCTTTCCGTGGTTGTGGTCGGTGTGGTTTCCTCCGATTTCCGTTCTGCCCGGTGCTGAAAAATATCTGACGTTTTCGCACTTTCCGAAATTATCGCAAAAGCTTTCATAAGCCTTTCTGTATCTTGCCCTTTGGGCTTCGGCATTATTATCGCCGTAAATATTTTCTATTGTATACAAAGCCATTCTGAATTATCCTTTCTTAAATAATCAAATATAACCAAGTCGCCGATGTCCCCCTGCCTCTATTAGGCAGATCTGCCTCCTATAGGAGGCAGGGTTCCATTCAGTTTTTCAGTGGGGGTTTTAATCCTCCACTGAAAAACTGAGGAGCAACGCTCGCTGTGACGATTTAAATACATTATAACATAAGCCGGACCCCATTACAAGAAGGAATTTTTAAAATCTCATAACAGAAGAAAAACCACAACAGGGAACTGTCCTGCTGTGGTCGTTTGGGATTATATTGTTACTTGTTCATAAGACCATTTCCTGCATTCCAAGCCTGACCGACCTTTTCTCCGATAGAGAAATAGCCTGAACGGTACTGGTCGAATACAAGTGGGTTTACTTTTTCCGGAAGAATTTTATCCTTGTCTCCAACAACTTCTTCTTTTGCACTGACGTTGATTATTTTTCCGACAATAGCATGCATATTTTCAGTGTTTATTTCTTCAGCAAGCTCACACTCGATAGCTACAGGGAAATCTGTGATAACAGGAGCGTTTACAAACTCGCTCTTTACTGCTGTGCAACCTGATCTTTCAAACTTATCAGGCATCTTGTTGCCTGTTGCAATTCCGAAAAAGTCCGCAGGAACAATATTGGGAACATCGGCAATGTTAACTGTGAAAGCCTTTGTTTCATAAATGTTCTTTGTAGTCTTGTGGTCTGCGTCAATAAAAAGTGCAATTTTATCAGTATCGCATATCTGCGCCCATGCAGCGTTCATAGCGCATATATTTCCGTCGGCTCCGTATGCCGCAACAATAACTACAGGCATTGGAAACAGAGCAGGCTGTACTCCTAAATTCTTTCTCACTTTGCATACCTCCGTAAAAACAGCATATCAAGATTTGGGGTTGACAAGAACGTCTCCTTGTATTAAAATTATAACACAAAATGAAATTGTGTCAAGTACGCACATTAAGGTTATATACTTACTTTGAGGAGAGTGTAAAATGCAGAAACGATGTATTGCAAACGAATATCTTGATGAAACAGGCTTCAGCTATACATTGTCTCTTATAAACGGAAAATACAAAATGACGATACTTTATACCCTTATGGAATTCGGAATAGTCAGATTTAACGAAATGAAAAAGTATATCGTAGGGATTTCTTTTAAAACTCTGAGCCATACTCTTAAGGAACTTGAAAAAGACGGGCTTGTTCACCGTGAGGAATATCCTCAGATACCTCCGAAAGTGGAATATTCCCTTACTAAAAGAGGACGCTCGCTCATGCCTATTCTTGATATGATGTGCGAGTGGGGCGATAAAAACAGAGATGAGTAAAAATCTCCCGTATAGAACGTGGAAAGGTGAATATGAGAATTGAAACAGTGCTTTTGAATTTTCAAGGCTCTGAATATAACTTTGGACGAGGCTCTTTCCGATGAAGATGCCAATCTTAAAAGCCTGAAAATGCACGGCTTAACAAAGAGAGATAGTTTTTTGAATTTTGTATAGAATATCTTAATTCTGTTGATATTTCACAGCCAGCATTTTCAGAAGATGTTATTAGTTTTTTATCGCAAATTCGCGATTATGATGCGCTGTGACAAATTACAAAAATATTTATCGGATATTAATTGAAAATTTAAAATCTATTAAATCAATCACTACTTCTTGTGAAAAATATAGTTGTAATCTTTATAGCAGAAATATAGTGAATTTAATAAATTCTATTTTCTGCTTTTGTTTTTTAATTGCTTGAAATATGCAGAAATTTATACTTGAAATGTGTAGAAAATTCATAGAATGTAACGAAAACGTTATATAAAGGCATTGTGAACTAAAAGTCTTGTGCGCAGTTGTTCTTATTGTACAAAAATATAAATTGCCATTGACCGAATCTCGCAAGAGTGATATAATTAATTTAATAAAGAAAGAATTTATGAACATCGGTCTGCTCTACATTTTGTGCCGATCGAAATATTTCTCACAGCAGGGAGGTACAGACTATGACGGATAAGGAGCTTAGAAAACTTACCCGAACTGAATTATATGAGCTTCTTTTGTACTTCAAAAATGAGTCTGACCAGCTGAGAGAAGAAAACGAGGCTCTTAAAGCAGAGCTTGGAATGCTTCGCTCTATGAATAATGAGATCGGAGAAATTCTTGATACCGTCAGGGAGAGTTCTGAAATATTAAGACATATCAGGGTGAGAACGGTTAATGCAAAAAAGAATAAGGCGGAAAGCGAATGAGTAATCTTGACAATAGAGATGTTCCCGGTGCAAAACAAATTGAGCGCGAGATCAAACGCCGAAAATACAGAAGCGCTTATTTCAGACTTTTAAGAAATACTGTTGCTTCGCTTGTTGTGGTGGCGTCGGTGACGGTTCTTATATCAATGCTTGTTTTGCCTGTGCTAAGGGTCACAGGTTCAAGCATGAGTCCCACATTGAGAAATGACGAACTTGTTGTCTGCCGTAAAAAAAGCGATTTCAAAACGGGAGACATTGTTGCTTTCTATTATAATAATAAGGTGCTTTTAAAAAGGGTCATAGGCGTTCCCGGAGATGTGATAGATATTGACGAAAGCGGAAATGTTTTTGTAAACGGAAAGCTTCTTGACGAGCCTTACCTAACTGAAAAATCCTTAGGGGAGTGTAATATCGAGCTTCCATATCAGGTAGGGGAGAGCAGGATATTTGTTATGGGCGACAACAGGGCAACATCCATAGACAGCCGATCGACCACGATAGGCTGCGTATCGGAAGAAGCTGTTTTGGGTAAAGTAATACTTAAAGTATGGCCCTTTGAAATATTGTGAAATGATAAATTAACATAGAAACTGAAAGGAGGAACTTACATGCGTAGTTTGAATAAGACGATTCAGACGATTGCGGCGATAAAACAAAAAAGAAATAAGTATGTAATAGCGGCTGTAGTAATGTCGCTTCTTGTGGTGCTCTGTGTGTGTTATAGCCTTATTGTGCCTGCTATAAGCATGACCGACGGGGATAGTGACGGGGTTGTGCCTCGTGCGGTTAAGGGCGAAGATTTAGATGTCGACGAGGGCATAAAGCAAGGTCATCCATTTGAACCTAATATTGTAGATGTTAACATTACTACCGGCGGAACAAGCGGATCAGGCGAAGACCAGGTAGTAAAAGTTAATTTCAATCTTAGCTATAGTCTGCCTGCCAATGCAGTAGGATTTGAAAATTATCAGCCTTACATATATTATAAGCTTGACGACAATATAAAGATTCCTGAAAACGGTCTTCCGGGACTTTATGATGATGGTTCTTTAAGACTTGGAGATGTTATGGATGGCGCCGTAACATCAGGAAAATACTATATAACACCGGAAGGTTATATCATAATCAGATTTACTGATGAGTATTTAGAGAACCACGATGGTCAGGATATTTCAGGTACTATTCGATTTGACGCCGATGTAGGCAGAGGCGAAGGCGAAAACGGCTCTGATACAGATATTAAATTCAATGATGACATTACTGTTACGATACCTGGATTTACTCCGGAAGAATTAGGAATCAGTAAGTCCGGAACCAATAATAACGATGGCACTATTTCATGGACTGTTACTATTGCCAATCCTGAACCAATTGACTTGAACGGTTATTATTTTACTGATGAAATGCTCGAAGATGTTATAGATGGCAGTGTCGAAGTGAGTCCTGCAGGAGTCGGAACAGTATCAGGCAATAGATTTACCATCAATTCAAGTACAACCGAAACTGTTACTGTAACCTATAAGACACCGGTGCCTGCATCTACAACTGTACAGAGTGGTAATGTTAATAACAAAGCGACTTTGTATGATAACGGCAGTGAAGTGGGTTCGTACAACGCATCTGTATTGTTCAACTCTTCTATTTCCATCTCAAAATCAGGTACTGCCGATTATGAGAACAATCAGGCTACATGGACCATTACTATCAATAATCCGAATGGATTAGATCTTGGCGGTTATACGATTGAAGATGATGCGTTTACACAAGATACGATTATCAGCGGATTGGATGAAAGTGAGTATACCCTTGATGATGGTAAGCTTACATTTAAACCCGGAGTAAATGACACTCGGATTAATATCTCTTATCCTGCTCCTCTTGTAAACGATGAAGATTATTCCAATACGGCAACATTGAAAACTCCTGACGGAGATGGACAGACATCTTCAAATACCGCCTCTGTTCAAAAAGCGTATTCATTTGACAAAACCGTTTCTACCGACAATGACAGCAAGCTTCTTGTGTGGACTATTAATGTGAAAAATAATCTTACCGGAGATTTAACCGGGTATAAGATAACGGACGCGTTATTCTCTGAAGCTGTTGAAGGTTCAATACAGGTAACAGCGGGCTGGCAGTCGGTTGGGTATGAACTTGATGGTGATACCATTACAATTACAAGCATACCTGATGGTGCTGACAAATCTCAAATAACGATAACATACAAAACCGATCCTATGAAAGATTGTACAAGCACCACAGAAGGCGGGGACGGCGTTACAGAATATATTACTGAGAATAGTGCCGGTCTTATAGATACCGGAGAAAGCCAAGTTGCTGAAGATTCTGCAACCGGTACATACAGACCGACAAACAACATTTATAAGCAGGTTGTCGCTGAAAGCGAAGATACTGAAAATAGGACATACACTCTTACCTGGACAGTAAATATTGAACAGGAAAAAGGAGTTTTTAATGGTAAAGAGTTTACTGACACAGTTACCATTAATAACAACGATGCGTCTGTTTCTGCCAACACTGGTATTACTGTTGAGTATACAACTGCATATGGTAATTCAGTTGCATACGAGACATTAGATCCGGAAAATTATAACTTGTCACAAAGTGGTAATCAAATTTCTATTACCTTTTCTGATAACGATGTTGTTTCCGAGATTGTAAAGGTGCAGATCGTATACAAAACTACTATTGATTACAGTGAATGTGACGCCCTTGAAACTTTGATTACAAATAATAAAGCAAGTTTTAATAACAGAGAAACCAGTCAGAACCATACGTTTACTGTTCCTGACGGAAGAGCGCCGTATGTAAAACATGACGGAGCAGATATATTCCAGGGCGACTATTCAGATGAAACTTCCGGAACAACTGTTCATAAGCCTTCTGAACTTAATAAAGTAACTATAGGCGATATAGAATACTATCTTCTCAAGTATCATGTTGTTGTAAATCAGAATTCTGTTTATGCCTCTAATGAAAACATTGTTCTGAAAGATACTCTTCCCGAAGGGTTTACGCTCTATGATGATG
>CALWNN010000015.1 GCA_944382845.1 uncultured Clostridia bacterium | reverse complement strand
CTCACAAAAAGTTAAAAATAAAACATAAAATGAAAAAGTAACCCTTATTAACTGCTGTAAAGTATACAGCTATGTTTTAACACGTCAAGGGGCGAGCGGTTGTATTTTTCGCCCTAAAGATAAAAGCCGGGCGAAAAATCTCCACCGGCAGTATGCCCCCTTGACGAATAAAAACATTAGCTGTGTTGTGTAATTACAGCCAATAAGGGTTAAATTTTTATCAGATACACATAAAGCACAAAAAAAGCCGCAAAGCACTAAGCTAAGCGGCTTTTTAACAATGTCATAATGACAAAAAAAGGAAAAGAAAAATGCGCAATTTTTATTTAGTGAAATTGTGCATTTTTTTTTAAGGTGTTCCCTTTGTTTTTCTTTGACGAAATTAAAATTGTGTGTTATAATAATTTCAGGTGATGATTATGAAAGAAGAATATTTAAACGATTGTCCTGAATACCTTTTATCATTTCTTACAAACTTAACGCTGATAAAAGACCGTGCTCCAAGAACCGAAGAAGCCTATTACACGGATATCAGAACTTTTTTACGTTATATCAAAATAAAAAACGGACTTGTTCCGAGAGATACAGATTTTAAAAAAATAAAAATTGTCGATGTTGATATTAAATATATAGATAGCTTTACCTTGAGCGACGCATATGATTATCTTGGATATCTTAAAAACATCAGGAACAATTCCACTGCTACTCGTGCAAGAAAATCTTCAGCTTTAAAGCAATTCTTTTCATTCCTTTATAAGAAAGCTCATTTGATTTCAAAAGATCCACTTGTAGATCTTGAGCTTCCACGAGTTAAAAATAAGCTTCCGAAATATCTTTCACTTGATGAAAGTCTGGAACTTCTATCAAATGTAAATTCTTCTCATCAGCAAAGAGATTTCTGCATACTTGTTTTATTCTTAAACTGCGGAATGAGACTTAGCGAGCTTGTAGGGCTTGACATTAAGGATTACAGTCGTGCAAATCATACTTTGCGACTATTTGGTAAAGGAAGAAAGGAAAGAATCATTTATCTTAATGATGCTTGCGTTCAGGCACTCGAGGATTATTTAAAGGTACGCCCTAATGTCCCTGCTGAGCCTAATGCTATTTTCCTTTCACGAAACAATAAGCGCATCGATAAGCGACGTGTTCAGCAAATCGTTGAAGAAAACCTTGAAAAATCAGGACTTTCTAATCTGGGAGTTTCAACTCACAAACTAAGGCACACTGCCGCCACATTAATGTATCAGCATGGAAATGTTGATACACTTGTTCTTAAAAATATATTAGGTCACAAAAGTATTGCTACAACTGAAATCTATACTCATCTTTCAGATGAAAGTATGAAAAAAGCTGCTGACTCTTCCCCGCTTTCTAAAGTTACAAACCAAAACAAACCGGTTAAACCGAAGTCTGTAAAGAAAGATGATGAGTAAAAAACAACGACAGGTTTTGAATTGAACCTGCCGTTTTGTTTTTTTATATATCAATTGTAAATTCATATCCTTCAGATGTCAGTTTATCAATAAAAGCCGGTAAAACTTCTGAATTTGTTTTCGAAACTGAATGAAGAAGATAAATTGCGCCCGGATGAGCTGCATTCACAAGCTTTTCATAAGCAGTTTCGTAATCAGGTTGATTATCGACGTCCCAATCTGCATAAGCGTAACTCCAAAGCAATGTTTTATATCCACATTTTTGTGTCTGGTAAAGTGAGAACTCCGAGTACTCACCCATGGGAGGTCTGAAAAGCGTCATTTCGTAATTGAATTTCTCTTTTATATAATTATGACAACCCATTATTTCTTCTTCACATTCTTCAGCTGAAAGCTCAGGCATGGAATAATGACTTACAGAATGATTTGCAACAATATGCCCTTCTTCGATCATTCTTCTGATAAGTTCCGGATTTTTCTCGGCGTAATCCTGTAAAACAAAAAATACAGCCTTAACGTTCTTTTCTTTAAGAGTGTCAAGTATTACGCTGGTATATCCGTTTTCATAACCCTGATCAAATGTAAGACAGATTTTTTTCCCAGATGAATTATCCATAATAGCTGAAGCGTTATATTTCTCAAATCTCTCATTAAAATCAAGAGCACCGATTGTTCGGTTTTGGTCGTCAACTATTGTGCCCTGACCGTAACCATTTTTTGCTCTGTCAAGCTCATCGGGATCAATGTTTGCAATCTTCGCATTATCGAGAAGTTCAACGCTTTTTTTGCTGTCGTCTTTAATTGTACTTGATTTAGTTTCTTTATTATCAACAGCTTTTTTCTCTATTGGCTTGCTTGAACAGCTGCTGAAAGCTACCAAAGCCGAAAGGATAATAATTAGCTTTTTCATAAAAATTCCCCTTATAAAGATGATTTACGATTATTTTCTCCATCACCTACTGCTATTATAACAGGAAAATTTTATAATTACAATTCAAATCACTTTTTTTAACACAAAATTAACAATTACAAATTCACTTGGTCAATCGGAGTAAACCTGACCCACTTATATTCTGCTGTAAGTGGTGTTGTGCCGTCATACTTAGATAACCAACTATCAACACCGATACCGTTCCAGGCATTCATCATAATTCTTCCGGGCGTTACAGGCAGGTTTTCTGTTGCAGAATAGATCTCTTCCCCGTCAACGTACCAAGTTATTTTATTTTCCTCCCAAAGAAAAGCATAGGTATGAAAATCTTCCGATGAATCAAATCCCAGATCGTGAATATATTCATGACCGCCGACACCGTTTGTGTAGTAATTAAACTGCACCTGCGTTGAATTTTTGCCTAAAATCTCAATGTCAATCTCATCCCAAGGGTTTTCCTCTGAAGGGCCGGTATATGTAAAGAACGAGGAAACAACGCCTGGATTGCTTATTGCTTTCATATTAACTTCATAAAGACCGTAACCATAAAAATTATACGACCTGTATTCTCCGCCACGATATAGTGCATCAACGATTTTATCTATTGTAAGTTTAAGTGTGCCGTCGGTTATAACAGCATTTTCATCGCTCCAAGTACAGTTAAAGGGATCGCCGTTTGACCAGCCGGACGAGGCAAAAAACTCATCGGAAATTCCGTCGGTAAAGTCGTCCTCCATTTTTTCTTCTATTAGTTTATCACGCATAATAGCCTGTTCCTGCTGACTGCTTTCGGGAGAAGTTGTTGACGACAAATCACTGCTGTCAGTAGTTTTTTGACTACTGCACGAACAAAGACAACCGGTTATTAAAATTGCCGCTAAAACTGCAATTATTTTTTTCATAAAAAACACCCTTTCGTATAACTCTTTTGAAGTTATTATAAACCGAAAGGGTGTTTGATTATACAAAAATTCAAAGATAAATATCAGAAATCTAATCCTCGTTCTTTGCCCAGTTCATACGGAAATATTCTTCCCGATACTGTCTTGGCGTCATTCCCGTGTGTTTTTTAAAGACGGAAATAAAGTGACTGTGCGAACTGAAGGACAGATAATTTCCGATGTCCAGAGGAGAAAAGTCGGAATATTTAAGCATATTTGAGGCAGCAATTATTCTTTTTTCCATTATAAAATCGGAAAGATTAATGCCAACTTCCTGCTTAAACAGTTTAGACAGATACTGCGGAGTTAGTCCGAGATTACTGGCCGCTTGATTAACCGTTACACCGCTGTAAATGTTATCATAAACATAATCTATACACATAAGCACATTTTTTGAGTAAGCATTTTTAGCGGCTGCTTTTTTTGCCTCCATAGTGTAATAATAAATTATATCCTTGTGGAGCTTTATTATTTCATCGGTAGTGTTGAGCGTATCTAGTTTGTTGATAAATATATCACTGGCGGTATATGCTCTTTCAAGCGGCACTCCGCCCTCAACGCAAAATCTTGAAATCATAGCAACTGTTATGATGAGATGATATTTAAGATTTCTGATTTCATTTGTAGAAAGCAGACCGTGACCGGTTGCGCCGAGTGGAGTGTACAGTTTTTTTACAAGATCGATATCCCCTGCCTTAACGGCAGAGTAAAATGCGTATTCTTTTTCATAAGCGGAGTGGCGGATATTATTTTCACTCTGAATAAATTCTCTTTGAGATAATTCCTTGATTATACTCATGATATCCCCTCCTCTTAATATTTTAACACAATTCTAAGCGGAATTCAAGCTAAATTACTGAACAAAGTTCTTGTTAGCTTCGTTTACAAGGTAATCAATAGCCTGCTGGTTTTCGCCTACAACTTCTGTCCATGTTTTCTGCTCCTGAGGATTCATAGTTCCTCTGATAGCAGTATCACAAATGTTATTAAGGTCAGAGTTTACGCCCTGTTCAAAGTCGAATACAGGATTCTGAGAGGAAAGCTCATAGATTGTTGCACGCATTTCGATCATTTCATCGGTCCAGCCGTAATCTTCCTGATACTGCTCGTAGGTAATGCCCTTAGCAGCTTCGTCAATTTCAGATGCACGGCAGCAATCAAGAAATGCCGCAACGCCTTCGGGGTTCTGAGCGCCCTTAACGATACAGAAACCGTGTATTCTTGAAGGAACGTATGTAACATCGCTGTCTGCGCTTGAAGGAACGGGAACAAACATTACTTCGCCCTCGGCAATATCGCCGTACTGCTCGGTAACGGAAGGAGCGTCCTCAATTGCCCAGAGACCAATAGGATAAAAGAGCGTCAGACCGCTTCCCATACCGCCGCCTTCCTGATTTCCTCTGAGCTGCCAGCCGTTATTGTGTTTCGGGAATACAACGCCGTTTTTCTGTAAATCGTACATCATATTCTGTGCCTTGGCAACTTCGGTGTTGGTGATATTGTTGACAATCTTACCATCTTCAATGCCGATAAGAGGAACGCCGCACGACTGCATCAGAGCTTTTTCGTAATGCCAACCGTCTAGAGCATACTTTTCTTCATCGGGGTTAACGAAATCTCTGCACATTTCGCTGAATGTATCCCAGTTCCATTCGCCTTTTGCAAAAAGCTCGGCAGGATCATCAAAACCAGCAGCGTCAATTGTATTTCTGTTGTAAATGAACACATATGACGGTTCGGTTCTTATAACACTAACATAGTGCTTGCCGTTAAGAATAAACTGGTCGGTTGCTGTTTTGATATCAGCCCAAAGCGGATCGGAAAAATCGAAATAATCATCGATAGGTTCGATCATACCCTGAAGGGCGCCCTTAGGGAAGATATCCATATCATCGGCACCGCAGAAATCAGGTGAATTCTGGGCGATAACAAGCTTGGCAAGGTCATCAAACTTAGTTTCCCAAGTGGTAGAGATCCATTCGATCTTACCGTTATATTTTGTTTGGAAGAGTGCAAGGTCAACACCTATTTCTTTGTCCTCTGAATTTGTGGGGTTGATATCCCAGTGAGAAAACCACTTAATGGTGCTATTTTCAAGCTCTCTGGTGTTTGTCATATCATTTGCCAGACGCTCAACAATTTCTTGTTGAGACTCTTTGAGCTTTTTATCTTCTGATGAAGTTGAATTATCATTTGCTCCACAACCTACTGCTCCGAATGCAGTAAGAAGAGCTGCTGCGAGGGCTAGTATTCTCTTGGTATTTTTCATTGAAATCACTCCTTATTTTCTCTTCTTGGTGGCAACTACGCCTGCGCCTGCCAGTGAAAGAGTAACCAGTGCAACGCCGGCAACGCCTGTATCAGAAGGCTTTTCATCGTTTGCTGTCTGCTCGTTGTCTTCGGTTGCTGTACTGTTATCGTCAGCAGGAGTTTCATCCACAACAGGAGTTTCATCTTCTACGGGGGTTTCAGCAGCGCCTGCACCCTTCTTGGTAAAGTCGATAACCATCGAAAGTGTACCGCCGTTAAATGAGCCGTGTTCTGCAAACTGTGCAACTTCGGGTGTAGCAGCGTTAAGAACATCGCCCGTTGTTTCGTCAACCTTATCGGTAGCTCTAATGCGGATTCTGAATCCACCTTCTGCATCCTCAACAGCTGTATTAATTGCGTTTACGCTGTCAAGATCAATAACGGTTCCGTCGTCGAGAGTAAGTTTAGCATCGGTGATTTCAATATCATAAGGATAGCTATCTTCGGGAAGATTAAGTACCATAACACCCATCTCACCGATATTTCCGCTGTTGTCAAACTTAGGGTCAGCGATAACCTTGCCGATTGAGTAATTTACGGTGATTTTTCCTTCGTCGTCAATGCCGATCCAATCGCCCTGATTCCAATTCCATGAGTCGGTCATAAAGAATCCCATAGCGCCGATTGAATAGTAAGCTTCGTTCTTGTCGGCTTCTGTATCCGAGGGGTAAACAACATCAGTGAGGATTGTTGCCGATGCAGTTACCGACATAGCAGCCGCTGTTAAAGCTGCAGCGATTACCGCTGCGATTGATTTTCTTGTTTTCATGTTAAAAACCTCCTTGAAAATTAAGACCTGATTTTCCGACATCATTTTTACAGATGTCTGTTTTTCTTTAATTTTATTATATTTGACCTTAAAATTTTTTATATCATATTTTTAATTTATATAACGGGTTTTTAACTAATGTAATAAAAAAACGACTGAATAAATCAGCCGTTTTGGTTAATATGTTTGATTAATGTTAAGAAATAATCTTACCTCCGCCTTTTCCCTTGTTATTTTTGTTATTTTTCTTTGATTTTGAGGCAGTTTTAATCGGTGCTTCTTCCCCGCCCTTGTCCTCAAAAAGCGCCTCATCTTTGTCAACTTTTTTGAAGTCAAATTCGGGACTTTCCTCGCCGAGTTTATCATAATAAGGCTGTATAACATACTTTCTGATCACAGGAAAACAATTAAAAGCAATTACCAAAGCCATAAATGAAAATGGCAGAAAAGGCATCAGAAATGATGTATAAGGCAAAAACAGAAACAGAAACAATATTACAAGAGCAAATATCAACAAAGTAAGAAGTGATTGTTTTAAGCCAATGCAAACAAGTATAAATGAGTTTTTTAATATTTTAGGTAGCGAAAGCTGTGTTGATACTATCATAAGATAGATATAAAAGTGCATCATTATAAAAACAAAGGAAAAACTGAGACAAAGAATAAATGCAACATAAAAAATACTCATTTGCTGAGCAATACTATTGTAAAAAGGAATAGCAACAAATAAAGCGACTATAAATAAAATGTCTATAAGACCCATTATGAATGACTGTTTAAAGCATGTTTTAAAAGTTTTCCAGAATTCAGAAAACAAAAATGTCGGTCTTTCCTGAGTGTAATTTCTTGCCACTTTTAACAATGCGGCAGTGGCAGGTCCAAAGGTAACAATTGGAATACAAAACAATAGATAAATAAGATTAAGCTCAATAAGCTTCCAGAACTTTCTTCCGTAGATTTCAAAAAATTTAAAAAACCCTTTCTTTTCAAGTTCACTTTTGGGAATACCCGGTCCTGAGTTTTCATATCCTCCGAATAATGACATTGTATTTAACACTCCTAAAATCAAATAAAATTACTGAATAAGAATATACTTAACGCATCAACCGCTGCACCCACAGTTGTAACGGCTTCAAGCACAAGAAATTTAACACAATAAAGCTTTACGGCATTTATCATACCGCTATAATTTCTGTCGGTAAACATTACAGAAAAGAGATAACCGGATATACATGACGCTTCTCTTATTCCAACCGCAAGAGCATATGTCATTATGACAGACGAAGGAATAACTGTAACCAATGCAACGATTATTCCTTTATAACCAAGCTGATAATATAATGAACATATTGCCGTACCAAGTCCAATTCCTCTGAATATTGGAATCAAATACAAAACAGGTTTTGAAACAGCGCAAAATCCAAGAACAAAAGGAAAAATAAGAAAAAGTGTTCCAGTAACAAAGCTGCTGAAAAGAATATCTGTCGGGTTTGATGCAAGCCTTTTATCCGAAAGGTAATCAGAAACAAAAGAAAGCTGCATCAAACTACTTTTGTCAAGAGCGTAAAAACAGGCTGTTGCCAAGGCTACTCCCATTATGACAAACCCAAGCACTATTATGTAAAATCTAAATTTTTTATTTTGTTGTGATAGAGAATTCTGAATTGTCTGCATATAAATTACCGCCTTTTTTAGTAAATTATATGCTTGTCTTTTTTAATTATTACAGTTATTTGGAAAGTTCATATGCTCTGCTGGTGCAAGCTTTACAGCAATTTTCGACAGTCTCGTCAAGTTTACCTTCTCTTAGCTTTTCAAGTCCGGCAAGAGTCGTACCTCCCGGCGAGGAAACCATTTTAATAAGTTCATCAAGGGAGTAACCGCTGTCGGTTATCATTTTTGCCGATCCAATTAACGATTCTGCGAAAAGTTCCTTACAAGCCTGTTCATCAATTCCTTCTTTGATTCCGTAATCAATAAAATATTTAGCATAAAGGTATATAAACGCTGGACTGGAGCCGTTTATTGCAATGATCTCTTTCATTTTATTCTGAGGGATAACCGTAGCAATTCCACAGGAAGAGAAAATACCCTTTACAAATTCAAATTCTTCGTCGGAAACATTATCATTCTTTGATAGAGCTGATGCTCCTTCTCCCAGAAGAAGAGGAGTATTTGGCATTACAAGAACGACCTTGGCATCACTGACTGTTTTAGATTGAATGTATTCAGCGGTAATTCCGGCACAGATTGAAATTATTACCTTACTACTCTCAAAAGCCCCGGCAGCGTTTTCAAGAGCTGTTTCAAGCTGTTGAGGTTTAATTGCAAGGAAAATATAATCTGATTTTTCTACAAGTTCACTTTCGTTTGAGCATATCTCAACATCAAGTTGAGAAAGCCTGTCAAGAGCGGCTTGATTCATATCATAAGCAAGAATTTTTGAATATTTTGACACTTCCGAACCCAAAACTCCTTTAATTATGGCATAACCCATATTTCCGGCTCCGATAAAACCAATTTTCTTCATAGAAACATATCCCTTCATAAAAATAAATACCTGTTATTATTATACGACAAAACGCACAAAATAGCAAGTATTTATTAGTTGATTTCACCTAAAATTCACATTAATAAGCGGTCTTTTTACTGAATATTTTATGATACGCAGCACTTATTATGGGGAGCAGCACGCATATCATTACAATTTCCACAGGAAGCATAACTGCATTTTTTATAATTCGGGGAGTAAGCCAGATAACGAAAGCGTTCCACTCAGAAGAAGTCATAAAAGGAAAGCTGTTATTATAGTAACTGTAGTAAAGAACAAAAGAATTTAAGCCTACATTACAGAATAGAACTACAATTACTCGGGAGATTATTCCGAAAGTGATAATAGACTTCCCTGTTATCTTTTTATAAAGGAATATTCCATAGATAAGTGCAATAATGATTTTAACGGCAAGCAGTCCGAAATTATAATCTCTTGCTTTGTACCCATCAAGAAAATAGCCGATAACATCAACCCCGACGTTTGCAATTACACATACAACAGGGCCGTAAAGCATTGCAATAGTCATTATTGAGAAAAAAGAGAAAGTAATTCTCAAGTCAGCGGTAATGTATAACGGTAGATTTCTTGTAACTATGGCGATAGCCATTAACATACCACATACGGTTAGGGTTGACACGTTTTTCAGTTCTTTAGATGAATCTGAAAATAAAGAAAAAAAGCTCTTCATAAAAATACCTCCTCTTGTTTATGCGAGCTGATGCGTCGTGCATAAGAGGCTTTTATAAAAAGCTCAGTATGCATTCAGCGGGATGCGAAAGCCAAACCGCAAGAATTATCCTTTCGTCTGTGCAACAACTCCCCGTTTGCACAGCACTTAACGCTTGGCTTTCTACTCTGGAATGCCTTATATAAAATTTTTATAAGGTACAAAATGTATTAAAATGCTGTAATATTAACAGCATTATAAACGTCGGTCTGGAAAGGTTTTTTCATAGAAAGAGCCTCCTGAATATCAACGTCGTAAATCTGATGATTCTTCATGCCCACAACTCTGTTTCCAATACCCTTTTCAAGAAGTTCAACAGCATAGCAACCCATTTGAGTTGCAACAACTCTGTCACGAACTGTAGGAGATCCGCCTCTCTGAACATGACCGAGAATTGTAGCTCTTGACTCAATACCGGTTTTTTCGCCTATTGTTTTAGCGATCTCCTCGCTGTGACCAACACCTTCAGCAACCACGATTATGTAGTGGTTCTTGCCGTGTTTTTTAGCTTCGAGGATTTCAGCAATTATCATATCGAGATCATATGGTTCTTCAAGAGTAATAACAGCCTCGGCTCCAACTGCACAAGCAACATTTACAGCAATATAACCAGCGTTTCTTCCCATAACTTCAACAACAGTACATCTGTCATGAGACTGAGCTGTATCTCTAAGCTTATCAATCATTTCAGTAGCTGTATTCATAGCGGTATCAAAGCCAATCGTATATTCTGTACATTGGATATCATTATCGATTGTTCCCGGAAGTCCGATGCAGTTTATTCCCATTGCAGAAAGATCAGCGGCACCTCTGAACGATCCGTCTCCGCCGATAACTACAATACCTTCAATACCAAGTTCATCGCACTTAGCCTTTGCCTTTGCAACACCTTCCGGAGTCTTGAATTCAAGACATCTTGCAGTATATATACAGGTTCCTCCACGCTGGATAATGCCTGATACACTTGCTGAATCAAGCTCAATAACTTCTCCGTTTATAAGACCATTATAACCTCTGAGAATTCCGTAAACCTTAATTCCCTTTGCGAGAGCAGCCCTTGTAACAGCGCGAACTGCTGCGTTCATTCCGGGAGCATCGCCGCCGCTTGTCAAAACACCGATTGTCTTTGCCATTTTTAAATCCTCCAATATAATACAATTATATTCAATTTACAATATAAATTTTTACTTTTATAATTTTATCACAGCAAGCAGTCAAAGTCAATACCTTAAACGTTTAAATCGCATTAATAATAACAATATTTCAAGTTTCAAAACATCTTTGATACATTTTTGACAAATATAATAAAATAATTTGAAACTTCTGATTTTGACATAAAAGCTTTTCCAGCTGTATGATTTGTCAGCATCTAGAACCTGAAGCCAAAAAACTTTTGTAATATTAATCTTCCTGAGAAGAAGACCCATCAGACGAATTGGAGTCTGAATTGCTGTCATTATCCGATATATCGCTTTGTATAGAAGCAGAAACACTTACAGTTAGAACTTCTCCGTCCTTGATGCTTATAGTTGTTCCGGGATTTTTATCAACTGTAACAACATACCCTTCTTCAACCGTATCAGAATATACCTTTACAACAACATATTTGATTTTTAGACTTTCAAGGATATTTATATAATCCTGCTGACTCATATTAGCATAATCAGGAATAATTGCATTAGCAGAACCCTGGCAAACGGTAAGAACAAGCTTGTTTTTGTATTCCGGATTATACAAAGTATCCGGCGCAATGCTCTGGTCCATTATTTCCCCGGGGCTTATTTCATCAGAATAATCATAAACAACTTCTATAGTAAAGTCATTTTCAAGTGTATATCGCACACTCTCGTACATTTGTCCAACAATATTTGGCATAACTGCACCGGTTCCAAGATCGGATTCAGATGATGTTATTTCATTGCTGGTCTGATTTTGAACATAGGATGTAACCGGACCGGTTGTTGTAATGCTTCCACTGTATGATGTTGTTGGTCTGGATGAATTGTTTTGAGGGGTATCTCCTCCCTCTGCAAAAAAGATCTGGAAAATAAGAATTACAGCAATAATCATGACAACTGCTACAACTGATAAACCTATTATAGATGGCAACATCTTATTGATCTTCTCTTCGCTTTTTTTCTGTACTTTTACAGACTTTCTATCTGGTGTGGGTTTTTTTATTGGTATAGTTTGAGTAGCGCCTTTATGATGTTCTATATACTGCTGAGGCTCTTCAAAAAGCTGAGTAACAAGTTCAGTGATAGTCTGTATCCTGTTTTCACCTTTCAATTCGAGTCCGTGCATGATAACACGGGAAACATGAAGAGGTATTCTTGTATTAAGTCTAATAGGTTCAATTATAGTATCCTTAATCGTTCTTCCATGAGCCTCAGGAGGAACAGTACCGGTAAGCATACGATAAAGAACGGCAGAAATAGCGTAAACATCAGTCCATGTTCCCTGCCATTCAAGAGAATTATACTGCTCAGGAGCGGCATAACCGGAATAAAGCTCAGCATTAAGTTCAGTATTCTGAGTTCTCATAGAGCTTATACAAAATCCTATAAGCTTAATTTCCCCTTTAACGGTAATTAGAATATTTTCCGGGCATATACCTCTGTGAATGATTCCGGCATTATGAATAAGGCTTAAAGTTGTAAATATCGGTGGAAAAAGCTTTCGTACCTGTTCCCAAGAAAGTATACCGGAGTTTTCCTGAAGGAATTTTCTCAAGGAAACACCTTCAACATATTCAAGGATAGCATAAGTAGTATTATTTTGCACAAACATATCAAGTGCGGGAACAATATGAGAAAGATTTCTCATCCTTGAGAGTATTTTATAAACTTCGGCGAACTCAGACATAAAAGTCTTATATTTTGCAAGGCAGTCGCTGTTTACAATTATTTTATCACTGTCTTCTGCGCGTTTACAGAGGGTATCGGGAAAATATTCTCTTACAACTACTTTTTCATTAGTGACTTTGTCATATCCTATATAAGATGCACCTTCACCATTTACAGTAAGTATTTTTCCGACCATATATCTGTCATCAAGAACAGTTCCCGGTGCAAGATAAGATTTCATCTGTCCGTTGGGATCGTATACATAATTACAAAATCTGCATTTCCCGTCATCGTCAAGCTTATTCATGCAGCCGAGACAGAGTCCCATATTTTCTTTCACAGAGCAAACCTCCTTACACTCAAATTCTATTCTATCATCGTTTATAATATCAGTATAAAATGCGATTGTCAACATATTTAAAAGCATTGTACACTTTGTGAAACCATTTGTATCTTTTCTGTAACAATTGCCTACTGAATTTTAACCGAATATTCTGTTTTAATACAAAATAACGGCAGAAGTGACATCTGCCGCATTTTGGTGCAAATCATATAATCCAAGGCTCAAAAACTTTTTGAGAAGTCGAATAACAGTATTCATCAGATTCGGTTATAACAACAGAAAGAGACATTGCCTGTTCATTATTGTAATTGTTTTTGAAATAATAACAATAATTATACGTTATTGTCGACCCGTTAAAACTTACGGTAAATGGATCTAAATCAACAGCAGCCCTAACTTTTCTGAATTTTTCTCCGGCTTCAAATTTATCAAGATTGATTTCTTCCTTAGTTTTTTCGCCCTTATAGCTTTTCTTCATTACAGTAAAATCAACGTATGTTACATTTGCTATCTCATCGTTGTCATTTAATCTGATAAGTACAGCCCACTCTGGGTATGTAACTCCGTCTGCTTCAACGTCTTTTTCGCTTTCAACAATATAGTTAAATCTGATCATCTGATTAACGCTGTCATAAGCAGACTCATCAGCGATGTAAATATCAGTTTCGTTTCTTGCGCTGAGAATAGGTGCATTGATATATTCCGAAAGACTTTTGGCATAATTCAGTCCATTATCTTTGTTTAAATTAATAATTATAATAATAGCAAGAATAAATATTAAAGCGGTAACCAGCAATGCAATAATTACTTTTACAATAGTGCCTGAATCAGCGCCGGGCTTATTTTCAAGAGGCTTCGGTATGTTTTGTTTTTTATCCGTTTTTCTATTTTTGAATATAGATGAAAACTTCTTTTTTTCAAGGTTTTTACCGCAAAATTCACAGACTTTTGAGTCGTCTGCTATTTCACATTTGCATCTCGGACAAATCATACCTGTCATCCTTTCGCATTACGTCATTTGTCAGCCCAGTGTTACCTGGTCAGGGTCTTCAATATTTTTAGCAAAACATCCAGCCGCGGGAATGTTTTTAACAACAAACTTTGAAAGTGACGAAACAGCCTCCTCAGAAATTATATAAGCTTTATCAAGAACAGACTTGGCTTTTAGCGTCATTACCTGAACGCCGATAGTATCTCTTGTGGTCTTTGGGCTTATCATAGCAGTATTGAAAATAATTGCCCTACCGTTTGAGGATCTTGTCATAACAAAGAGATTATCCTTAACGAATATAGCCTCAACAAGCTTTGATTTATCGGAGTACGCCTTTGCAAGTTTCTTTCTGTTTGTTTTGGTTTCATAGGCATTAAGAGGAACTTTAGCGACCTTTCCGTTTTCAAAGAAAAACAGAATATAACCTGAATAATCCGGAGTAGCTACCATTGCGCAAACATTTTCCCCGTCTTCAAAGCTGAGCTTAGCGGGAATAAAATCACCGAAGTCCTTTGATTTTGTATCTGCAAACTGTGAAGCTTTAGCTTTGTAGACGTTTTGTTTATCAGTAAAAAACAGCAGGTCATATTTATTGCTGCCTTCAATTTCCTGAACTATATCATCGCCTTCTTTTAGTTTCTGTGAATTGGACATTCTTAAAGACTGAAGAGTTACCTTTTTAAAATATCCACTTCTTGTTATAAAGAAATGACAAGGATAATCGGGCGTTTCATCTTCTTCAACGTATTCTTCTACAGCTTCACTCATAATCATAGTCTTTCTTGGCTGACCATATTTTTTGCTGACAGCCTTGAGTTGTTCAATAATAAGAGATTTGATTCTCTTGTCAGATCCCAAAAGGTCTTCAAGGTCCTTTATTTCTACAATAAGATTTTCAATATCTTTTGTACGCTTGAGAATATATTCACGGTTTAAATGACGAAGTTTGATTTCAGCAACATATTCAGCCTGAGTTTCGTCAATGGAAAAACCAATCATAAGATTTGGAACAACGTCAGCTTCTTCTTCGGTTTCACGGACGATCTTAATTGCCTTATCAATATCAAGTAAAATTTTTTCCAGACCTTTAAGAAGATGAAGTCGTTCTTTTTTCTTGTTTAAGTCGTAAGCGGTTCCGCGTTTTATACATTCTTTTCTGAAGTTTACCCATTCATTGATTATTCCGTAAACACCCAGAACCTTTGGATATCCCTTTATAAGCAGATTAAAGTTACATGAATATGCATCCTGAAGAGGAGTAAGCTTAAAGAGTTTTGCCATAAGCTTGTCCGGGTCTGTTCCCTTTTTAAGATCGATCGCAATTTTAAGACCGTTTAAGTCGGTTTCATCTCTGACATATGAAATTTCCCTTATTTTTCCTGCTTTAACAAGAGCAATTATCTTATCTATAATTGCTTCAATGGTTGTCGTATACGGAATCTCGGTAATTTCAATACAATTTGCGGTTTTATCGTAATTATATTTAGCTCTTAGCTTAACCGAACCTCTGCCTGTTCTGTAGATCTTGTCAAGCTCATTCTCGTCATAGATAAGAAAAGCCCCACCGGGAAAATCAGGTCCTTTTAAAGTATCAAGAGCATTATGCTCGGGATTTCTCATAAGAGATATAGTTGTTTCGCAAATTTCAGACAGATTAAACGGGCAAATGGCACTTGCCATTGAAACGCCGATACCTACATTTGAATTTACAAGAATTGATGGAAATGTAACGGGAAGAAGACTTGGCTCTGTCATTGTGTTATCGTAATTAGGAACAAAATCAACAGTATCTCTGTCAATTTCCCCGAAAAGTTCATTACAGATAGGCTCAAGCTTGGCTTCCGTATATCGTGATGCGGCATAAGCCATATTTTTCGAGTAAGCCTTTCCGAAGTTTCCTTTGCTTAAAATATATGGGTGCAAAAGAGCTTCATTTCCCCTTGCAAGTCTTACCATCGTTTCGTAGATTGCACCGTCGCCGTGAGGATTAAGCTTCATAGTCTGACCTACAATATTTGCAGACTTTGTAAGGTTTCCCGTAAGTAAACCCATTTTATACATAGTATAAAGCAGCTTCCTGTGAGATGGTTTGAAGCCGTCTATTTCAGGAAAGGCTCTTGAAACAATAACGCTCATAGCATAAGGCATATAGTTTTTTTCAAGTGTAACTGTAATAGGCTCCTGAACAACAGTACCTGCGCCTTCAATATATGCATTTGTATTAATGGGAATCTTCTTTTCAGATTCCTTTCTTTTTTTTGGCATTTCTATTTTACGCTCCTTGTTCTTAGCTTATATCCGCCATTTCAAGATAATCGGCGCCGTTTATCGAAATAAACTTTTTTCTGTCCTCGATATTATCGCCTAAAAGCATATCGAACATATATGCAGTATCTTCAATATTGGCAGGATCAATTTTAATAAGTCTGCGTGTATCGGGATTCATAGTGGTAAGCGCCATCATTTCGGCTTCGTTTTCACCAAGTCCTTTTGAACGCTGGATCGTGAACTTTGCGTCGCCTATCATTGAAAGTATCTTATTCTTTTCAGGCTCATCATAAGCAAAATAAGTCTTATCTTTAGTAGTTATCTCAAAAAGTGGTGATTCTGCAATATAAACGTATCCTTTTTCAATAAGAGTAGGTGCAAGTCTGTAGATCATAGTAAGAATAAGAGTTCTTATCTGAAACCCATCGTAGTCCGCATCGGTACATATTATTATTTTACTCCAACGCAAATTATCAAGGTTAAAAAGCGAGAGTTCCTTATTTGCTTTTGATTTTACTTCAACACCGCATCCCAGAACCTTAATAAGATCGGTAATAATCTCATTTTTGAAAATCTTTTCATAATCAGCTTTCAGGCAGTTTAGAATTTTTCCTCTTACAGGAATGACCGCCTGAAATTCAGAATCTCTTGCCATTTTTACAGAACCCAAGGCAGAGTCTCCCTCAACTATATAAAGCTCTCTTCTTTCAAGATCCTTAGACCGGCAGTCGACAAATTTTTCAACTGTATTCATCAGGTCAATTTTGCTTTGGAGAGTTTTCTTTATATTAAGTCTCGATTTTTCAGCGCTTTCACGGCTTCTTTTGTTTATCAGAACCTGCTCGGCTATCTTGACCGCATCGTCCGGATTCTCAATAAAGTACACTTCAAGTTGATGCCTAAGAAAATCATTCATACAGTCCTGAATAAATTTATTGTTAATAGCTTTTTTGGTCTGATTTTCGTAAGAGGTCTGAGTGGAAAAGTTGCTTGATACAAGAACAAGACATTCCTCTATATCCTCAAATTTAACTTTTGATTCATTTTTATTGTATTTATTATTTGTTTTTAAATAGCTATCGATCTGATAGGTAAATGCGTTTCTCACAGCCCTGTCGGGAGAACCGCCGTGTTCAAGGAAGCTTGAATTATGATAGTATTCCAGTTTCTTCACCTTATTTGAAAAAGTAAAGCAGATATTGAGTTTTACTTTATATTCCGGAAGATCTTCTCTGTCCCTTCCCTTTCTTTCGCCATTCCACATTTGAATTGAAGTGATGTTCTGACCGTCGCATATTTCGGCAACATAGTCCTCAATTCCCTTTTCATAAAAGTATTCGGTTTCTTCAAAAGAGCCGTTATCCTTCTGATTTCTGAAAATAAAATGTATTCCGGGGTTTACTATAGCTTGTCTTTTAAGAATATCGTCATAGTATTCTTTTTCAATATTGATATCGGTAAAAACTTCAAGATCCGGTTTCCAGCGGGTTTTTGTACCGGTTTTTTTTCTTGTTGTAGGTTCCTTTTTAAGTCCGCCGATATTTTCTCCCTTTTCAAAATGAAGATTGTATTTATATCCGTCACGGTATATCTCAACATCCATAAATTCAGAGGCATACTGAGTTGAACAAAGACCCAATCCGTTCAGCCCAAGTGAATATTCATAGTTATCGCTGCTGCTGTCGTATTTTCCACCCGCATAAAGTTCACAATAAACAAGTTCCCAGTTATATCTTTTTTCGGCGTTGTTATAATCAACCGGACAGCCTCTTCCAAAATCCTCGACCTCAACTATATTTTCATTATATCTTGTTAGAATTATTTTATCGCCGTGCCCATCTCTTGCCTCGTCGATTGAATTTGATAGAACTTCAAAAACTGAATGCTTGCAACCTTCAAGTCCGTCAGAACCAAAAATCACAGCCGGGCGAAGTCTTACTCTGTCAGCGCCCTTAAGGGCAACAATAGTTTCATTGCCGTATTCCTGACTCTTTTTTGCCATTAAGTTATCATTCCTTTATTTCGTTATTGATATCATTATTTGCGTCATTATATTTTTTTGCAATTAAAGGCATAAGTACCGCGGCTACGAAAAGGATTACGCATATTACTATAAACCCAGCAGAAAATTCTTTAAAAAAATTTCTGTATATTACATAAGCAATCCCTGCGTAATACGTACCGCTGTTTACAAAATTAATTCCTTTAGCAAATGCCCAAATCACAGAAGGAATAATCGCAGCAAGTCCCACCAACGCCCATGGTTCAATTCCAAATTCCCATAGTCCTGCAAGATGACCTGCAAGCATTATCACAAGGATAAAAATTATAAATCCCATGGCAGTCACTGTTTTTTTAAAATTCACAGCCATCATTCCCTTCATATGAACACAATATTTAGCTATATATATATTTATTATAACACAAAATTTTGTGTTCGTCAATCGGATTTTTTAAAGTGATTGCAACTTGAAAAAGCCAGTCTTTATATTATTTTTGTCATAAATAAAATACAAGCGAATATAATTTACTTAGCCGGACATATTGCAGAAGCAAACCGTAAAAGGGGTTAATTCTGCGGCAATAAAACAAATTCAGGAGGAAGCTATGGACTTAAAAGTAAACAGAGAAACCTTTACCTCGTCGGAAGTGGTTTTGGACACCTGTGTTGAACAGGCGGTAGAGCTTGACTACATACTGCCGGATTATTATCCCGATATTTTCAGGATAATGAAATGCCGTGTTATTCCGAGAATAGTATCTCACAGCATTTCATCGGAAGAACCTAAAAAAATCACCTGTGAACTGACTGCACTTATAAAGATCTGGTATCAGACAGAAAACTCAAAGTGTGTAAACTGCATTGAACAAAAAATGAGTTTTACAAAGTCGGCGGATATTATTGGAGAATGTATAAATCCGTCTGTATCGTTAATTCCAAAAGCGGATTATGTGAATTGCAGAGTTATAAATCAACGTCGTCTTGATATAAGGGGAGCAATTAGCGTTAAAATCAAAGTAACAGGTGAAAAGAAGCAAAGCTTTGTTATCAATTCCTCAGGAGGAAATATTCAGCTCAAGAAGTCGTTTGTTACTTATCCTTCCAAAAGGATAGTCTCTACAAAACGAGTCACAGTTATTGAAGAATTAGAAATTGGCTCGGCAAAGCCTCCCATAACATCGGTTATCAGGTCTGACTGTCAGGTAACTGCAAGCGAGTACAAAATAATCACAGGAAAGCTTGTAACAAAAGGAGAAGCGTCTATAAATATGCTTTACACCTGTCAGAAAGATAATGGGGATGGAATTGAAACAATGAAATTTACCGTTCCGTTCAGTCAGGTAATAGATATGGAGGGAATAGACGAGCATTATGAAGCGTTCCTTGACATAACTCCATTAGGCTGCGACATAGTTACAAAAGGAGTAAATCAGTCGGAGGAATTTGAATGTGAGCTTGTTCTTCTTGTAAATTGTACCGCAATGAAATATGAAACAGCAGAAGTTGTCACCGACGCATATTCGACTACCTATGACTGCACATATGAAGTATGTGAAACCAAGCTTGAAAATATGCCTGTACCGATCTCCGGAACCGAGCAGATAAAGGGCAGGCTTATGTGCAGAGACGGAAAGATTTCCTGTGTATATGATGTATGGTGTTCGGTTACAAACGTTACAAGTTGTTTTAATCACGACAGCAACGAATTTATAATAAACGGAAATATCAACTTCTGCGGGATGGTTTCTAATGAAAACGGCTGTCCGGTTTATATTGAATCAGAATGTGTGTTTGAACATTCCGTGCCATGGGAGAAAGCTTCAGACGACAGTTGTATCGAACCTAAAATATCAGTTCTCAGCTGCTCGTATAATCTTGTTGACGATGAGAACATTGAAGTAAAGGCAGAGCTTTCAATAGGAGGTTATCTCCATGAATCAATGACTAAAAATCTTATTTCTGATATCAGTGTGGATTTTGATTCCAAAAAAGACTGCACCGGTGCCTGCGCATTGAAACTTTATTTTGCAGAGAGTAATGAGGATGTATGGGAAATAGCAAAGAAGTACTCAACATCTGTTGAAGCCATATCTGAAGAAAACGACATTTCAGGTGAAAAAATTCCTGAAAAAACAATGCTTCTTATTCCCATAATCAGTTAGGAGGTAATGACACATATGACAACCAACGAGCTTTACAATGATATAGCCAAAAGAACAGACGGAGATATTTATATCGGTGTTGTAGGTCCTGTAAGAACGGGGAAATCAACTTTCATAAAACAGTTCATGGAAAAACTCGTAATACCGAACATAACCTCTGATTACAGGAGAGAAAGAGCAATAGATGAACTTCCCCAATCAGCAGCCGGGAAAACTATAATGACTACAGAACCAAAATTCATTCCGGAGGAGGCAGTCGAAGTTTCACTTGACAGCGGAGGAAAATTCAATGTAAGAATGATAGACTGTGTAGGATATATAATTCCAAGCAGCATCGGATATTTTGAAAATGAAGCACCAAGAATGGTGATAACTCCGTGGTTTGATACGGAAGTTCCGTTCAACATGGCTGCTGAGGTAGGAACTCAGAAGGTTATAACCGAGCACTCCACTATTGGGCTTGTTGTTACAACAGACGGAAGCATAACCGATCTTCCGAGAGACGAGTATGAGGAATGTGAAGAAAGGGTAATATCAGAGCTTCAACAGATAAACAAGCCTTTTATCGTGCTGATGAATTGTGTTGAACCGTCAGGCGAAGACGCATTAATGCTTTGTGAAAGATTGACTGAAAAGTATAAAACTCCTGTTATCCCTGTTAATTGCCTGGAACTTGACGAGGTTTCAATAAAGGAGATAATTACACAGATACTTTATGCATTTCCTGTAAAGGAAATAAGCGTAGAAATGCCAAAATGGATAACTTCGCTGAAAAAAGGTCACTGGTTAAAAGACAATATTTTTACAAGGATAAAGTCGTCTGCCTATGATATAAAACATGTCAGAGAGATAGAAGACTGTTGTGCTGAAATTAACAAGTGTGAATATGTAACATCAAGCCGTATTAAGTCAATTGATCTGGGAAAAGGCAGTGCTATACTTGAAATAAACATTAATCAGGATCTGTTCTTCAAGATAATAGGTGAGTCAACCGGTCTTGAGATTGAAAATGAAAGTGATTTGCTGCCGCAGATAATGGAACTTGTAAAGATCAAAAATTCTTACGAAAAAATATCTTCTGCACTTGCCGAAGTAGAAGCTACAGGTTACGGAATCGTAATGCCGTCTATGGATGAACTTTCTCTTGATGAGCCTGAAATTATAAAACAAGGCGGAAAATACGGAATAAAGCTAAAAGCGACTGCACCATCGATACATATGATAAAAACAACTATTGCAACTGAGATTGCACCTATAGTTGGTTCTGAAAAGCAATCTGAGGAACTTGTTCTATATATGCTTAACGATTTTGAAGAAAATCCTCAAAAAATCTGGGAGTCGAACATATTTGGAAAGTCCCTTCACGAGCTTGTTAATGAAGGACTTCACAACAAACTTTTCAAAATGCCTTCAGATGCAAGATTAAAACTTCAGGAAACTATCGAGCGCATTATTAACGAAGGCTGTTCCGGGCTTATCTGTTTTATTCTTTAATAATATCATTTGCTTTCTCTATGACATAAACAAAGCCGTTTCATTTTTTGTTGAAACGGCTTATTTTACGGATTAATAAATTATTTATAGATAACTCTGAATGAACGGTAAATAACATTTCCATGCTCAGAACATCTTATTACAGTTGAAACATCTGAATATTCGGGGTCATTAATATCATTATGAACAATTGTCCATGATAATAAAAGCGTTCCGCCGTGAGGACAAACAGAATTTATCCTAATCTCATAATTTGCATTATAATCTGAAAAAAGAGTTATTAAATCTCCATCTGCATACTCGTTTACAGTTTTAACTATAATTTCAGTAACTGATAAATTATCCTCGGTAAACCTGATTCTTTCAGATACACAGTTTACCTTAATATCATCTATTATATCAGAAGCGGTATTCTTGCAGATCCTTTCATAGTATCTTTCGGAATAACCTATAAACGATGGTACAGCAACGCTGAAAATTATTGCAAGTATAGTAAGTACGCATATCATTTCAATCAATGAGAATCCGCCAAGCACTTTTTTCAAATTATCACCGTCCCGAGTCCGCTGATATCAGATACCCTCTGAAAATGATACAGGCACTCCAAAAATCACACCTGCATTTGGGATCGACAAATCACCGAGAATATCCTTAGCAGTTTTTCTGACAACATCTACCATATCATCGCTTACAGCAATAAGTATTGTTTGACTTGCATTTGTGTTTTCCTTATTAAGTATATGTCCAAGTATATCAACTGCCGGTATTGACTCAAGTTTATACAATACTTTAGCCATTCCTGAGCTTTCTATTATTGTTGCGCCTTTGATTCCTGCATTTGCAAGAGCAATCATAAGGTCATCAGTCTTGTCAAGCTGTTTCATAATTATAAATATCAGTTGCATTTTTTCTCCTTTTCTGTCTTATAAATCAGGCAACTATGCTCTGAAAGCTGCTGCCACCCAGTCTTCCTTTTCTCTTATTTCAAGAAGCGTAAATCCTGCGTTAATTATTCCGTTTATAACCTCATCTTTTCTCTGATTTATAATTCCGGAAATAACAAGATTTCCCCCTCTCTTTAAAAACCCCTTGAAATACGGAGTCATGGCATTCAAAACGTCAGCAACAATATTTGCACAGACAATATCGTAGTCGTTTCCGATTTCACTGCGAAGATTTTCATCGCATATAACGTTTCCGCACCGAGTGATATAGTTATTTTTAGAAATGCCATTTGAAAATGCGTTTTCTCCTGCAATTTTAACTGCATTTTCTTCAATATCCACAGCAAATGCACTTGATGCACCAAGAAGCATTCCTGCTATAGACAAAATACCGCTTCCACAGCCGAGATCAAGCATTTTATCCTTGTCATTAAGATATTTCTCAATAAGCTCAAGACAAAGCTGAGTAGTGTTATGCTGACCAGTGCCGAAGCTTGAAGCAGGATCGATTTCAAGTATCTTTCTTGTTTCGCTTTCATCAACCTTTTCCCAAGTAGGCTTGATAAGAAGTTTTTGGCCTACCGTAAGCGGCTTGAAATATTTTTTCCAGTTGTTTGCCCAATCCTCTTCTTTTACATTTGAGATTTCATACTCAAGTCTGCCGAAGGACTTCTCCGTATCACGTTCTTTAAGTGCTTTAAGTTCAAGTTTGATTTCGCTGAAATTCTCTATGCCCTGAGAGTTATCAGGGAGATAAACAGTAACAGTTGTTTCACAATTTTTAAGTCCCATAAGATCGTCGTCAATATAATCCCAGTTTGTTTCTTTATTATCAAGAAAATCCTGAAAGTCTTTACTGTCCTTGATAACGAAACCGTTTACGCCCATTCCGAGAAGCATTCCGCAGATTATATCCACTCCCTCGGAGGTAGTAAATATGTTGACTTCTACCCAATTCAAACAATCACCTCCGTAAAAATTGTTAAATATATAGATTGATTTAATTAAACATCATTCGGAGACGTGTTCAATACCCATACTCAGCATTGTTTCAACGTGACTGTCCGCAATTGAATAGTAAACGGTTTTCCCTTCTCTGCGGTATTTAACAAGCCTTGCCTGTTTTAATACCCTGAGTTGATGAGAAATGGCTGATTGTGTCATATTAAGACTTTCAGCGATATCACAGACGCATATTTCTCCCTTTTGAAGTGTAAAAAGAATATTAATCCTTGTATAATCTCCAAGTACCTTAAAGAGTTCAGAAAGATCATATGCCTCTTCTTCCCCGGGGATCACATTACTTAATAGTTTGTGATTATTCTCATCATGAATTCTTTCAGCCATAATACTGCCTCCGTGGTGCATTATATGAACAACTATTCACAAATTTATTATACATTATTTTTTCAAAATTGTCAACACCCCGTTTTGACTGCAAGAAGTCAAATGTAAAATATATTAATCATAACACGTAAAAAACAGCTATATTAAGTCTTGCTTAAACTTAACCATACAATATTTTGCTTTATATCACAAACAAAAAGCTTCATCTTAATTTGTACAAGACGAAGCTGATAATAAAGTTAAAACTTTACGTTGTTTTATATACTAATATTTTTTGAGCAAATAACAAGCAACTTGCCTTTAGAGAATGAAATATCAGCTTCAGATGAAACTATTTCATTGCAAACACCAATGGGAAAATCGTATGAAATATTTCCGTCATTAAGTGTATACTTTGTTCCCATAACTGAAATGCCTTCTGTTTTTTCACTTATAGAAAACAAAGAAAGAGTAAATCCATTTTTCTTTTTAATATAATGTTTTCCCGGAAGTAAAATAGTAACAAATTCATTTTCGGATATAATAAAACCCCTTTTTTTATTATTTGAAACAAAGTTTAAAGTCTGGATATTTGCAAATGAATGATCAAGACGACCTCCAAGTGCGCCGAAGAAATATATTTCATCATAACCTTTTTTCACGGCAAGCCGTGCTGCAAGCATTGTATCAGTATCGTCCTTTTCACATTTAAACCGTTGTATCTCTACGACATAATCTTTTTCCGGAAGAGTTTTAAGAGTATCAAAATCTCCGATAAGGCAGTCTGTTTTAAAATTTGACAAACTTGCATTTATAAATCCTGCATCAGCAGAGATCACATAATCAGGTTTTGGAATATCAAAGGTTTTTAGATCGTTTATAGAATATTTTCCGCCGCTGAAGATATAACACACAGACATTATTTTTTATGCTCCCATTCCTTGATAAGTTTAGCCTCTTCGTACATTGAAACATAGTTTTCAAAGCGTGATTTAGCAATTTTCCCGCACTTTACCGCATCGATAACTGCACAACCTTTTTCTTTAGTATGACTACAGTTTATAAATTTACATTTATCCTTGTAAGGAGAAAATTCAGAAAAGCAGTCGGCAAGGTCGTCTTTTAAGATTATATCATATCTGTTTGTATCAAAGCTTGAAAATCCTGGCGTGTCAGCAATAAATCCGCCGCCCTCAACAGGATAAAGTTCAACATGGCGAGTGGTATGCTTTCCTCTTCCAAGTTTTTTGCTGATCTCATTTGTTTCAAGATTAAGCTCAGGAAACATATTATTAAGAAGAGAGGATTTACCCACACCGGTATTTCCTGTGAAAGCAGATATATTTCCCACAAGAAGGCTTTTAAGCTTATCCGCCCCTGTTCCTTTAACATTATCAACGCTAATTACATTGATTCCGACTCCTGAATAGATTTTCTCATATTCATCGCTTTGTTGAAGATCGGTTTTTGTAAAAACAACAACAGGCTTAATTCCTTTATAAACTGCAATTGCAATAAATTTATCAAGAATAAGAAGATTTGGCTTTGGGTCAACTGTTGAATTAACAAATACAAGATAATCAAGGTTTGCAATAGGAGGTCTGACAAGAAAAGATCTTCTTGGAAGTATTTTAGTAATAACTCCTGTATCTCCGTCGGCTTCAACAATTACCCTGTCAGCGCAAACAGGAGAGATATCTATTTTTCTGAACACTCCCCTTGCTTTACAGGTTATATACTTATGGTTGCAAATATTATCAGAGACATCTACAGTGTAGATGCCTCCGATAGATTTTGTAATAATTCCCTTTAACTCTACAGACATATTATTCCTCAGCAAGTTCTTCACCCGGGTCGTTGTCCTCGGGAGATTCAGATACAGGTTCGGGAGTAGTTGTAGGTTCCTCTGTTGGAGGCGCTTCGGGAGTAGTTGGCGGAGGAGTAGTTGTAGTGATTTCAGGAGTAGTGGTAGTAGTTATAACAAGACTCATAAACGCTTCACTGTCAACGCTGTCTTCCTTTACATTTTTGCTGTTAAAGTTTACAGTATACTGGGCATATTGAGCAGAGCTTCCGGTTGAAACATTAGTAACAAGCACTTTATAAACCTTCGAGCCTGTTCCTGTTACTGACATTGAAATAAAATCACCGGCAACAAGTTCTGCTTTATCTATAGTTTGCGAAACTGTAAGGCTTCCACCCTGATATACCTCAACCTTGAATTTTCCTTCTGCACCCGATGGAATCGGAATAGAAATACTTACTGTACCTTCCGCTTCTACACCTGTTGACACTCCGATCTTTACAACAGTTTCCTTATCAACATAAGTTCCATCAGCAATAGACTGAGTAACTACCTTGCCTTTATCTTCTAAAGTATCAACGTCATAGCGTTCATAGCCAAGTTTATACTCGTTAAGTGTCTTTATTGCTTCCTCCTCGGTAAGACCCAGCACATTAGGGACAGGTACTTTATTTACAATTTCACCTTCGCACACAATTACGTTTACAGATGAACCGTAAGGAGCTTCAACACTTGCAGCAGGTTCAGTCTTTATTACATATCCGACAAGAACATCATCGCTCAATGATGTCAATCTTACAGATTCAAAGCCGTACTTTTTAAGTTCAGCTACAGCATCTTCATAAGGAAGATTTGAAACGTCGGGAACAGGTTGCATTCTTGGGCCTTTACTTACTGTAAGAACGATAGTATCGCCCTTTTGAGCATTGGCGTTAACATCAGTTCCCTGCTTGAAGATAACTCCTTCTTCATAATCGCTGTTATACTCTTCCTTGGTCTGGAACTGGAATATATCTCCGTACTTCTCTCTTGCCTGGGAAATTGTCATATTAATAAAGTTAGGTACCGAAACAAGGTTATCTCCGCTTGAATTGTCGCTTATCTTGCCGATAACAATTGCAATAATAATTGCTGCAATAATTACCACAGCTACTGAAACTGCTGCAAGAATCGGAATTACATAAGAACGTTTTGGAGTATCCTCTTCATCATCGTCATATTCTTCATTGTCATCATAATCGTCATCGTCGTTAACGTCGCCTACGGGACTAAAAAATTTAGTTGCGTCCTCGTCTTCATCAGCTTCAAATGATGCAGCTTTATATCCGAAAACAACAGACTGATCTATTTTAAAAATATCAATATCCTTAATCATTTCAGAAGCAGACTGATATCTCTTTGCAGGGTTTTTCTCCATAGCGTGAAGGATTATTTCTTCAAGCGCTTCCGGAAGAGAAGGATTTATCTCTCGTGGAGCAACAGGAGTATCCTGCATATGCATAAGCGCAACAGCAACAGGATTATCACCGTCAAAAGGTTTCTGACCTGTAACCATTTCATAAAGCATTACACCTACTGAATAGAGATCGCTTCGTTCATCTGTAAAATCCCCTCTTGCCTGTTCAGGAGATATATAGTGAACAGAACCTATTGTCTTATCTGAAACAGTTTTTCCGTCAATTCTTGAAAACCTTGCAATACCAAAGTCCATGACCTTGATAGATCCATCAGAAAACAGCATAATGTTCTGTGGCTTTATATCTCTATGTACTATGCCTCTGTCATGAGCATGCTGTAATGCACGGAGTACCTGAGAGATAAAATGAAGAGCATCTTTCCAGCGAAGCACCTTCTGCTGTTCCATAAATTCTTTAAGGGTTATTCCGTCGATATACTCCATTACGATAAAGTTTATTTCATCAGAAAATCCCACGTCAAATATCTTAACGATATTCGGATGTGATAAAACAGCGATAGCTTTGCTTTCATTACGAAATCTTCTTAAAAATTCTTCGCTTTCAGCAAATTCAGTTTTAAGTATCTTAACGGCAACGACTTTATTCTCCATAAGATCAATAGCCTTATACACATGAGCCATTCCGCCGATGCCGATAAGCTCTGTAATCTCGTATCTGCCGTCAAGCTTTTTGCCAATGTTCAAATCCATTTCTTTCACTCCTACGCAATATTTTTAACAATTACTACGGTTATATTATCTGTTCCACCGTGAGTTTTAACATAATTTATCATTTCATCAGCTGCTTCAGAAATATCCTTTTGATAGACAAAGTTGAATATAAGCTCGTTACTGCAATAATTTGAAAGTCCATCGGTACAGAGCATTATTACTCCCTCAGGTTCAACATTTGTTTCAAAATAATCAACATCAACTGTTTCCTCAGGACCGATAGCCTTTGTTATGTAATTTCTGTACTCATGATTTCTTATCTCTTCTCTTGATATTTTTCCCTGCTCGTAAAGATACTCAACATAAGTATGATCGTTTGTTATCTGAGTAATTCCCTTTGAGTCAATAAGGTATCCTCTGCTGTCGCCTACACTTGTTATAAAAGCAGTATTATTTCGTACAACAGCAGCTACACAGGTCGTACCCATGCCTTTTTTAGATATATCTTTATTGCTTTCATTGTAAACAAGAGAATTTGCAGCATTAAGAGCAGATATCATCAGATTTCTTATGCCGTTTTCATCAAGATCCTTTCTGTAGCCCGTTGATATGCGGCTGTAAACGGTATTTACAGCAATCTCTCCGGCTTCTCTGCCTGATGTTACGCCGCCCATTCCGTCGCATACAACTGCCAGAACAGCGTCTTCATCAAGTTTACATATCCTGAAATTATCCTGATTCTCTTTTCTGATTGGACCTATATCAGTCCTTCCCTCAACAAACAAGCGGTTCACCTTCCTTTTGTCTATTTATTTTCCTGTTCTCTTCTGAGCTGTCCGCAGGCAGCGTTGATATCGCTTCCCAAAGTTCTTCTTATGGTAGCGTTCATACCAAGGTCTGTCAAATAGCTCTGAAATCTACAGGCCGCTTTCTTGCTTGAATGATAATTCCTTTCTTTGATTTTATTGACAGGAATTATGTTTATATGACACGGCAGTCCTTTTAAAAGCAGAGATAATTCCCTTGCTTGTTCATAGCTGTCGTTGTGTCCGTCTATAAGTGCGTATTCAAAAGATATCCGTCTGCCTGTTTCTCTGAAATAATATCTGCACGCATTTATAAGTTCGTTTACATCATACCTGTCATTAACAGGCATTATTTCGCTTCTTCTTTCATTATTGGCGGCATGAAGAGAAATAGAAAGAGTAAGCCCAAGCTTAAGCTTTGCAAGTTCTTTTATTTTGGGAACAAGTCCGCAGGTAGAAAGAGAAACATGTCTTAAGCTCATATTGGTTCCCCTTTCAGATGAAAGTATCCGCAAAAATTTTAAAACGTTGTCAAAATTGTCGAGTGGCTCACCTATCCCCATTAGAACGATGCTTGAAACCTTTCTGCCACTGTTTCTTTCAGACTCATAAAGTTGAAGAAGCATTTCAGACGGTTCAAGATCACGTTTGTAGCCTGCAATAGTTGACGCACAGAATCTGCATCCCATTTTGCATCCCACTTGAGTTGAGATACATAGACTGTTCCCGTGGTGATAATCCATAAGCACCGTTTCAATATGATTACCATCAGGAAGCCTATATAAATATTTTACAGTATTATCACTGCAAGATTCAAGTCTTTGGACAACAAATAGTGATTTTAAACAAAATATTTCTTTGAGTTTTGTACGAAATGACGATGGAATATTAGTCATTTGTTCAAAATCCGTTACTCTTTTAACGTGAAGCCACTGATAGATCTGTAAAGCTCTGAATTTTTTTTCTCCAAGTGAAAGGATAATTTCTTCAAGCTCATGTTCCTCAAGGCTCAAAATATCAATTTTTTCATTACTTTCCGTAGTCATTCAACTCTTTTCATTTTGCAGATAAAAAATCCGTCGCTGTTATAATAATCCGGAATGATAGTTGCTTTATAATCGTTTAAATGTTCATAATCTTTTGAAATAATCTCTTCTTTAAAATTGCTGTTTTCCATTAAAAATCTTTTTATCACATCTTCATTTTCAGCCTTGGAAACTGTACAGGTAGAGTAAATTATTATTCCCCCGACCTTAAGATAACGTGAAGATGTCTTTAAAATCTCATACTGGATTTCAGGAAGCGAATGAAACTCCCTGTAGTCCTTATATTTTATCTCAGGCTTTCTTCTTATAACTCCAAGTCCCGAACAAGGTACATCACATAGAATTTTGTCAGCTATAGGAAACTTATCATTGAAAACCGCTCCGTCATTTACCTGAGCCTTTACAATATTAAGCCCAAGACGGACTGCGCCTTGCTGTATAAGATGTACTCTTTTTTCATGAAGATCGCAGGCAATTATCTCGCCTTTGTTTTCCATTGCTTCGGCAATTGTAAATGTCTTTCCTCCCGGTGCGGAGCAGATGTCTATTACGGTTTCACCCGGTTCTGCCCCAAGAGATAAAGAACAAAGTTGGCTTGAAATGTCCTGAACATGAATGATTCCGAGACTATACGCCTTTGAATTTTCAATTGAACACTTTCCTCCGGAAATTTCAAGGCAATGGGAAATGACTGTTCTTTTGACTTCAAATCCGTCGTCTGAAAGAAGCTTTGCAGCCTTCTCATCTGTAGCTTTAACGGAATTTACCCTGACAGTAAGCGGTGGTTTTCCTACAGAGGATTTAACAAGTGAAAGAGTTGTTTCTTTTCCGTATTCTTTATCCCATTTTTTAATAAGCTGCAAAGGACAGGAGTATAAAACAGAAAGATTTTCATATTCAGAACCCGTCAGAGGAATTTGTTTATTATCTCTTAAAAACGCTCTTAGTATTCCGTTTACAAAGCCTGAAAGCGAGGGGTTCTTTAATTTCTTTGCAAGTTTTACACTTTCGTTTACAGAAGCCGAATCGGGAACGTTATCCATGAATAAAAGCTGATAAACGCCCATTCTGAGTATCTGTAATACGTCACTGTCAAGTTTATTTATATTCACTTTTGAATACTTATCTATTACAGCGTCAAGAGTTATTTTTCTTTCAATAATTCCATAAAAAAGTGCAGAAACAAATCTTTTGTCACGTTCGTCAAGCTCTGTTTTGGAAAGTTCCTTATCAAGCAGAATATTAGAATACGCCTTATCTTTTTCAAGACGTACAAGAAGCTTTAATGCAGTTGCTCTTGGGTTTGCCATTTAATTTTTCCTACCTCTGCCTGAGACGTTAAGAATTATAACAAGAAGTCTTAAAATAGTAAGAAGAGTTGAAACAAGTGCAGCAACATAAGTCATAGCTGCTGCGCCAAGAACTTCTTTAGCTTGTTTTACTTCGTCACCGTAAAGTATGTTCTGAGTTTCCAAAGTTCTTAAAGCTCTGTTGCTGGCATTAAATTCAACGGGAAGGGTTACAAACTGAAAAACAGCAACAAGACAGTATGCAAGAAGTCCCAATATAGCAATTCCGAAACCGATATCGCTTGCTTCGCTGATTCCTACAATCACAAGACCAATCATAATTAGTATCATAGACATACTTGAACCGATATTTGTTACAGGAACAAGAGCCGATCTTATTTTAATGGGAGTATAACCTTCAGCATGCTGGATAGCGTGTCCCACTTCGTGAGCTGCAACGCCTATAGCCGCAACAGAGGTGCTCTGGTCAACTGAATCGGAAAGTCTGATCACATTTGATTTTGGATCATAATGGTCAGTAAGATTTCCGCTTATATGTTCGATCTGAACGTTATAAAGTCCGTTGCTGTCAAGAATCCTTCTTGCAACCTCTCTTGCGGTATATCCGTTTCTGTTTGTGTAATTGCTGTATTTTTTATAAGTTGAATTTACCTTGAATTGAGCATATAACGCAAAAAGTATGGCAGGAAGAACAATTATTATTGTCCAATCAAAATAGTAATATCCGAATAGCATATATATCCCCTTTCTTAGAACAGATTGTCCTTAGTTAATTTTATGTTGGTTTCCTAAAACTATGCCTTTTTCAATATGCTTTCCTCTTAAATAATCTGCCGCTTTCATTCTTTTTGAACCTTCTGCCTGGATTTCAACTAACCTGATACTTCCCTTACCGCAGGAAACAACAAAATTTTTCTCATCTATAACTTCTCCGGGAGTTTTCCCGGAATCTTCGTAAGAAACAATTTCTGAGCGATAAATTTTAAGTCTTTTTCCGTCAAGGAATGTTACTGCGCACGGGTAGTCGGAAAGTCCGCATATTTTTTTGTGGATCGTCCTTACAGGCCGAGAAAAATCTATAAGGCACATATCTTTAGTTATCATTGAAGCATAGCACGAAAGAGAATCGTCCTGTTTTATAGGAGTTATAGTGCCATTTTCAAGTTCCTCAAGAGTTTTTATAAGAAGTTCTGCGCCTATTTGCGAGAGTCTGTCAAAAAGCTCAGCTGAAGTTTCGTTTTCACCGATTTCAACAGTTTCCTTTAACAGCATATCGCCGGTATCAAGCCCTTCAGCCATAAGCATTGTTGTTACGCCGGTTTCTTTTTCATCGTTAATGATTGACCACTGTATGGGGGCTGCTCCTCTGTATTTGGGAAGCAGACTTCCGTGGACATTAACGCAACCGTATTTCGGAATATCAAGTACTTGTTTAGGAAGTATTTTACCATAAGCTGCAACTACTATTACGTCAGGAGCAAGTTCTTTGAGCTTTTCAATATACTTGTCAGCATCTTTTTTAAAGCTTACCGGCTGCAAAACTTCTGTTTCATGCGCAAGTGCAGTCACCTTGACCGGAGGAGGCGACAGTTTATAGCCTCTTCCCTTTGGCTTGTCCGGCTGAGAAAAAACACATTGAACATTATAACCTTTCTCGTAGAGCTTTTCAAGAGTAGGGACTGCAAAATCAGGAGTTCCCATAAAAACTACATTCATGAAATTCCTCCTTATTTTTCAGATTCCGGATAGTAACGTTCTTCAATAAGTTCAACAAAAAGTTTGCCTTTAAGATGGTCGGTCTCATGACATACAGCTCTTGCAAAAAGTCCTGAAACTTCTTTTTCATACCAGTTTCCGTATCTATCCTGAGCCTTGAATTTAACAGTTTCGGGGCGTGTTACATAACCCCAGTCCTCAGGACAAGAAAGACAGCCTTCTATATCACGTTGAGAACCTGAATATGACAGAATTTCAGGATTAATAAGTTCAAAATAGCCTTCACCTGCGTCAATGATACAGTAGCTTCGTAAAATTCCTACCTGAGGAGCCGCAAGACCAACTCCGTTAACCTTATAGAGCGTTTCCTTCATATCGTCAAGATTCTGATGAAGTCTATCGTCAAATTTTTCAACAGGACGACACTGCTTTTCAAGAATCTCATCACCCTTTTTAACAATATTTCTTATTGCCATTTTTATTTCACCTTTCAGTTTTATTTTATAGACTTGTATCGCCGTTAATATCAGCGTAAACATATACGTTTGAAAATTCCCTGCGTTTACCAGCGGATTTCAGAAGACATTTAATCATTTCACGGAACGGCTTGCTGTTTTTGCATTTGATAATAAGTCTGTATCTGTATTTATTATTAATTTTCCCGATAGCGCACTGAGCCGGTCCAAGGACTCGCAAAGGAAAAGTCACATTGTTTTCCTGTATATATTCTTTCATAAGCTGAACAAAAATTTCGGAGCCTTTTTTTGCTTCATTATCAATAACAGAACTGAATCCTATAACGCAAAGATCGCAAAACGGCGGATACATCAATGCTTTTCGCATTTTTATCTCATCATTATAAAAGCTTTTGTAATCCTGAGCTGAAGCAAGCTCGATAACATAATGCTCAGGAACAAAAGTCTGAAGATATGCATTTCCTTTAAGACTTCCTCTGCCGCTTCTACCTACTACCTGAGTTATAAGCGAAAAAGCTCTCTCATAACTTTTATAGTCACCCATAAAAAGAATTTTATCAAGAGAAAGAACTCCCACAAGAGTAACATTGGGAAAGTCAAGACCTTTTGCTATCATCTGAGTGCCAAGCATAATATCGTATTTTCCATCGCCGAAATCCTTGAAATTCTTTTCATAGGAAAACTTAGAGTTTGTCGTATCAGCGTCCATTCTGATTATTCTTGCATCAGGAAGCAGCTTTTGTATAATGTCTTCCGCTTTCTGAGTACCTGTACCGTGAGTTTTAAGCTTCTCTGAGCCGCATTTGGGGCATACTTTAGGAAAAGAACTTGTATATCCGCAGTAATGACACATCATTCTTCCGTTTTTCTTATGATAAGTAAGTGGTATACTGCAATTTGGACATTCAACAGTTTGATGGCAGTCTATACATGAAACATAATTATTATACCCACGTCTGTTCAAAAGAAGTATAGACTGGTGATGCTCCTTAAGGTTTTCCTTTAATTTTTCGTAAAGGGAAATACTCAAAAGTCCATCAGTGTCCTGCATTGTATCTTCAAACATATCTACCTTAACGACTTCAGGAAGTTCTGCACCCGAATATCTTTCATGAAGCTCAAAAAAACTGAATCTCCCTTTCATTGCATAATAATATGTTTCAATGGACGGAGTAGCTGAAGCCATTACAAGCAAAGCGTTATTGAATCCGCATCTCTGGATAGCTACATCTCTGGCGTGATATCTTGGAGAGGACTCTGATTTGTAAGTATGTTCACCCTCCTCGTCCATAACGATAAGTCCAAGGTCTACAGCAGGAGCAAAAATTGCGCTCCTTGTGCCGATAATAATTTTAGCGTCACCTGATTTTATACGTTTGAATTCATCTATTCTCTGTCCCAAAGAAAGATTTGAGTGGATAACAGCAACTGTTTGCCCGAAACAGGATATAAACTTTTCAACCATTTGAGGGGTCAGCGAGATCTCCGGAACAAGAAGCAATGCAGATTTTCCTTTGGATAAAACATAGTCGATAAGCTTTATGAATACTGAAGTTTTACCGCTTCCGGTAACGCCGAAAAGAAGTGCACCGGCGGGTTTACCGTTGTCAGAAAGATTTTTTAATCCATCAAAGGCTTTTTTCTGCATATCATTAAGCGCAATACTTTTAACATCGTTCCTCTCAATATTTTCAGCGTCAACAGCACTTCTCAAAACCTCATATTCATACATATAAAGAACTTGCGCTTTCACAAGGTTTTTAATAATAGTTGCCGTGACGTTTGTCATATAGCATATTTCTTTTACTGAAGCAGTTTCATACTCCTCAAGAAATTCCACAACAAGATGTTGTTTCGGAGTAAGTTTTTTTACGACTCTCCCATTTAAATATCCATCGGTAAGAGACACCATTTTCGCTGTCTCGTCTCCTACTCTGCGTTTAAATTCGTCTGTTTCTTCAATAACGCCTTTTTCAATTAGTCCCATTACAACCTCTTTTTTAGACGGATTGGCGTTAAAATCAAGAAACGTGTCAATTTCCTTGCTTGATACGGCATTTTTTAAAAATGCAACAACAGACATTTCTTCATCTGAAAGTCCATTGGGAAGTTCAGCATTAACAAGTGTATAATGCTGTTTATAATTGTATGCAAAACCTGTTGGAACAACTGTTTTGAAAGCTTCATAAAATGTGCAAAACGTATTTTCCTTAAGCCAGAAGATCATTCGCATCATTTCGTCTGTACAAAGCGTTTTTTTGTCAATAACCTGCAAAACAGGCTTAAGATCCGGATTATGAGAATCCATTTCGTAGGTCCGTGTTACAAAGCCTATGCGTTTTCTGTTTCCTTTTCCGAAGGGAACGAGAACTCTTGTTCCCGAATCAATATTTTCTCTGAATTCATTTGGCACAGAGTAGCTATACTCAGTATCGAAGCTATACAAAGCATTGCAAAGTGCTACCTTTGCAACCAGAAATGTACCAAACATACCCTCACTCCGAACCTTATTATCGTCTTAACCTTGGATCTTCAATAATCTTATATTCTCCTGCTGCAAATTCATCAACAGCTGTCTTTACTGGCTTTTCATTGAGAACTTCCTTTTTCTCAAAAGCTTCGTCTGCTATTTCTCTTGCTCTTTTAGCAACTGCAATTACAAGAGAATAATAGCTCTCGTTATTTTTAAGTATCTGATTTACTGCTGGTCTAAGCATTTTCAAGCACCTCTTCAATTAATTCTTTTGTTGTCATTTTTGATCCGTTAAGCTTTGCGGCGTGAATAATTGCCGTAAAGTCGTTAATAGCATCTGAAAGCTCATCATTTACCATTATATAGTCATAATGGTATGCTTCTTTTATTTCCTGAACACCCTTTGCAAGTCTTGCTTCAATAACATCAGTATCTTCTGTGGCTCTTTTACATAGTCTTCTGCGGAGTTCTTTTACAGAGGGCGGTAGAATAAAAATCAAAGTAGCGTCAGGAAATTTCTCCTTAACCTGCTTTGCCCCAAGTGTTTCTATTTCAAGTATTACGTCATATCCCTGTTCGAGTTTTTCTTCAACCTCTTTCCTTGGCGTTCCATACATATTGTTACAGTATTCTGCATATTCGAGAAATCCGTCCCGGTTTATAAGTTCGGTAAACTCATCTTTTGACATGAAGTAATAATTTACTCCGTGTTTTTCTCCCTCGCGAGGTTTTCTTGTTGTTGCGGAAATAGAGTAAAAAACGTTGTTATAGTTTTTAAAAACCTCTGAAAGTATAGTTCCTTTTCCGCATCCGGACGGAGCTGAGATTACAAATAATGTACCCTTATTCGTCATCTTCATCCTCCTCTTCATTATCAAGTCTGCCTGCAACAGTTTCAGGCTGGATTGCAGACAATATGATATGATCGCTGTCCATAACGATAACAGCTCTTGTTCTTCTTCCGTAAGTAGCGTCTATAAGAGTTCCCTTGTCCTTAGCCTCCTGGATAATACGCTTGATAGGTGCAGACTCAGGGCTTACAATAGCAATCAGTCTTGAAGAAGATATCATATTTCCAAAGCCGATGTTTATAAGCTGCATACAAACCTCCTACTCAATATTTTGTATCTGTTCTCTTATTTTTTCAATTTCAGCCTTAAGGTCTACAACCATATTTGTTATAGCAAGATCCTGACATTTAGATCCGGTTGTATTTGCCTCTCTGTTCATTTCCTGAACAATGAAATCAAGTTTTTTTCCTACGGGCTCATCAGAATCAACAAGTTTTCTAAACTGAGCGATATGACTTCTTAGTCTTACGGTTTCCTCGTCAACAGCGGTCTTATCTGCAAATATTGCAGTCTCAGTAAGAATTCTCGATTCGTCAATATTTTTGTCTTCAAGTATCTCAGAAAGTCTGTTATAAAGTCTTCGACGATAGTTTTCATTAACTTCGGGCGACCTGACTTCAATTTTTTCAACAATTTCCTCGATATAATCAAGTCTTGAGCAAATGTCTTGTTTTAATTTCTCGCCCTCGACTATTCTCATTGAAACAAACTTTTCAAGAGCGGAATCGGCAACTTCCTTTACTGCCTCCCATATTTCGTCCTCATCCTCGGTCATCTTATTGACAGTAAACACATCGGGAAGCCGCATAATATGTGAAAGCGAAAGATCATCGTTAAGCATAAGGCTTTTGTTTGCTTTTTTTAAGGCGTTTATATAACCCTCAGCAATTGACTGATTAACTTCAATACAGGCGTCAGCACCCTCAACGTTAAAAATTGAAACACAGACTTCGACTTTGCCTCTTGAAATTTTACCGTTAAGAAAGCTTTTAAGCTTTTCATCAAGATAGCCGTAAGCTCTTGGTATTCTTGAATTGAATTCATAATATCTATGATTGACCGAACGAATTTCAACGAGAATTTCTCTTGAACCAACAAGACGTTGTTCTCTTCCGTAGCCCGTCATACTTTTTATCATTTTATCCCCTTATTCCATTAAAAAATTATCGGAAGATTTTAGCTTCAAAACAAAATTAAGTTTCCGATACATTACATTATTATAACATTATATCGCAAAATACGCAAGCAAATTTCATAAAATATTTTATCAGGTTTTACATTTTATAAACAATTTAAGCCATCTGAGATACAGACGGCTTAAAATCATATTACAAATGTATCAACTACCATTCCAGCATATGAACTTATACACAAATGAGGATAATTAGAAAAGTCCGACATTGTTGTTGAACCTGAAGTAACAGCGGCAAAGTTTACACCTGCATTTTTCGCAGTTTCAGCATCAATATAGCTGTCCCCTACATAAATGGTATTTTTCTTTTCAACTCCCAGTCTTTCTATAGCAGTAAGAAGCCCGGTAGGATCAGGCTTATGCTCTTTGACGTCCTCTCCGCCGATAATTAAGTCAACCTGAGGTTCATACCCATGAGCTTTGAAAGTTTCAATAATACGGTAACGGTATTTTGTCGAAACGATAGCAGTTTTAATATTATGGTTTTTAAGCTTTTTCAAAGCGTCAATTGTTCCATCATAGAAAACTGTATCCTTTGCCATTACCTCATCAGCTTTTTTTACATATACTTTTCGCATCTCTTCAAGTTTTTGAGTGTCATAGACATCGGCAAGAACACCGAAAGCCTGTTCGACAGTAAGACCGATTGTATTATAAATTGTATTATCATCCGGTATATCATATCCGAATTCTGAGAGCGTATGCTTAAAGCATTTTAAGATTCCCTTCGAAGAATCTGCAAGAGTAAGATCAAAATCAAATATAAAAGCGTCAAACGATTTAGTTTTAGACATCCTATCTTTCCTTTATCTTATTATTCAACAGTAACAGATTTAGCGAGATTTCTCGGTTTATCAACATCAATTCCCTTTGCGACGGAAGTATAGTAAGCAATAAGTTGCAAAGGAACAACGGCGAGCATAGGCATAAGCAGATCGTCAACGGTAGGAACACCTATTTTATAATCTGCCACATCATCGCTCACATTTATATAGTCATGAGTTACGAAAATAACCTTAGCTCCTCTTGTCTTGACTTCAACCACATTGCTGAAAGTCTTGTCATAAAGGTCGCGTTGTGTTACAACTGCGATAACAGGCATTTCATTTGTTACGAGTGAAATCGTTCCATGCTTAAGTTCGCCGGCAGCATAAGATTCAGAATGAATATATGATATTTCCTTGAGTTTAAGCGAACCTTCCATAGAAAGAGCATAGTCAAGACCTCTTCCTATATATAAAAGACTATCTGCGTTAACAAGTTGTGTAGCAATATATTGGCACTTGCTCTGAGTCTCTAAAATAGCTTCAATCTTATCCGGAATTTCGGTAAGCACATTTGTAAGACGCTTACATTCCTCTTCACTTATTGTACCCTTAGCATAAGCCAACTCAAACGCAAAAAGGTAAAGTACAGCAATCTGAACCATATAAGCCTTAGTCGAAGCAACGGAAATTTCAGGACCTGCATGAGTATAGATAACCATGTCTGCCTCTCTTGCAATCGCCGATCCTTTTACATTTACAATAGCAAGGGTTTCTGCTCCCTTTGATTTAGCAAGTCTTAATGCTTCCTTTGTATCTGCGGTTTCTCCCGATTGAGAAACAAGTATAACAAGATCGTTTTCTCCGACTATCGGATCTCTGTACCGGAATTCAGAAGCGATATCAACGTTGACCGGAATTCTTGCAATCTTTTCAACAACGTACTTTCCGACAAGTCCTGCGTGCATAGCTGTTCCGCATGCCACAATAAAAATGTTATTATAGCTGTTAAGCTTTTCAATTGTAAGTCCACATTCATCAAGGCAAGGCATACCGTCGATGATTCTCGGAGTTATAGTTGTTTTAACAGCAGTAGGTTGCTCGTGGATCTCTTTAAGCATAAAATGCTCATATCCACCTTTTTTTGCGTCCTCAAGATCCCAATCAGCAATTTTCAGTTCCTTATGAATCTCAATTCCGTGAATGTCAGTAATTGTTATTTTATCAGCCTTGAGAGTAACAATCTCGTTCTCGTCAAGCATATAATATTTATTTGTATAACTAAGTATGGCGGTTACATCAGAAGCAATAAAAGATTCCGACTCGCCGACTCCGACAATAAGCGGAGAATCCTTTCTTACAGCATAAACTGTTTCAGGGTGATCTTTGAATATAATTCCCAGCGCATAAGAACCCTCTATCTCACCTATGACCTTTGCAATAGTCTCTGTAGGGTCTCCATTGTAATAGTAGTCCAAAAGTTTGGCTACTGTTTCAGTGTCTGTCTGACTTTCAAAGTCATAGCCTTTTGATTCAAGAAAAGCCTTGATTTTCTTGTAGTTTTCGATTATACCGTTATGGACAATAGAAACTCTTGCATTTCCATGAGGATGAGAGTTTACGTCAGAAGGCTCGCCGTGGGTTGCCCATCTTGTATGACCAATCCCGCAGTTTCCGGTAAAATCGGGAGATTTCCTTATAAGTTCACGAAGCATTTCAAGCTTACCATGTGTTTTTTTGACCTTTATCCCAGAATTATCGAGAATTGCAATTCCGGCGGAATCGTATCCTCTGTATTCAAGTTTTGAAAGCGCGTCAAGAAGAACCTTAGTACAATTCCTGCTACCAACATATCCAACTATACCACACATAATTAAGTCTCCTTTTAAATATATTTCTGCAAAAATTATAGCATAAATTATTACAAAAAACAATAGTAAACAGCAAACAATTTGCTCAAATCACAACTTATTTATTAGATTATATTGAAAAAATTTCTGAAGTATGATATTATTTGTTATATAAATTGAAAATTCGGGTGATGTATATGGATTACAAAGAAAAGTTTATAAATATTTACAAAGATAACATTTCACGTCCAGGGGCTGAAAAGCTTCTTGAATATTTGTGCTCAGGTTCAAGCGACTTTTTTGAGGCCCCTGCGTCAACAAGATATCATGGAAACTACGCAGGCGGACTTGTTGAACACTCGGTGAATGTTTATGAGTGTTTATGCGATTATCTTTCAAGAGAAAGAGTAAAAGAAGAATACGGTCTTGAATACAACGATGAAACAATTGCGATAGTTGCGCTTCTTCATGATCTTTGCAAGATAAACGTATATAAAAGCTATATGAGGAATGTCAAAGAAAACGGAAGCTGGGTACAAGTGCCGAGCTACACCTTTGAGGACAGTCTTCCTTACGGACACGGGGAAAAATCTGTTTACATTATTTCGGGATTTATGAGGCTTTCACGCGAGGAAGCATTTGCAATTCGTTATCACATGGGCTTTTCGGGTGAGGAAAATAAAAACAATATCGGAGCCGCTCTTGAAATGTTCCCTCTTGCCTTAGCCTTAAACATAGCTGACATGGAAGCTACATTTCTTATTGAAGGCGGCAAAGAATGACACCATAACAGAAAGAATCAACCGAGGCTTCTTTAGTTGAATAAATTTACTCAACAATTTTCATTGTGAAAATTTTCTTCAGAAGCTTTCCTGAAAAGCTTTCAATAAGTTTATCGTATTCCTCTGGTGAAACCGTTCCGTTTACGCCAAGGACATCGTAAGTCACTTCCCCTTCAATAAGCTTTTTCCCCAGCGGCTCAAAACCGTTTTTCATATAAAAGTCCTTTCGTTTAACTCTTTCCTCATAATTCGGAGCAGTTTCAACGACCTCTTCAATTGCAAGAAAAAGCCTATTAGCTGAATATCTTGCAATAAGAGCTTTAATGGCTTCGCTGCCTATTCCCATTCCTCTTTGTTCAGAATCAACTGCAAAATAAAAAACGTAAGAAAGGTCATGCAAGCTTACAATATAAAAAAAGCCTGCCCATTTACCATTGTTATAAATTCCAAGAAAATCAATGTTGTCTTTCTTTGCCTTTGATTTTAAAAGAAAAAACGGCGCACGTTCATTGGCAGGAAAAGCTGTTATATAAAGTTGTTTCATTTTTTTGATATCAGCACTATTTTTGTCTAATAATTTAAGCTGGATGTTCATTTTTACCTCCGAAAAAAACTAATATTTTTATTATATAATCAATATAAAAAGTTGTCAATCTAATTTGTTTTAAAAAAAACTTGACAAATTCTTATATTTACTATATTATATTTATTAGCATTTGAGTTTACGATTTCGGATGTGTTACTACAGTGACAGTATTAGCATGGTTGTATTAGGGGGACAGTTATGAAAACAGTCTGCGAAATGATAAAAAAGCAAGTCGAGCCTAATTTCATAAATCTTGAAACAGCTATCAAAACCTATGACAGAAACGCTCTTGTTTGCGGCACTCCGGCATGGAGATATGTGTATCACACGATCCGTTCTGCTGACAAGTGGTTTTTCAATCCTTTTGTTTATGAAGAACCGGACTTTCATGAAATCGGTATGGATAACCCGGACAATCCTTGCTCGGTTGAATTCAGTGACGCGGAGTTGCTTGAATATTTATATCGGGTAAAACAAAAAACGATAGATTATATTGACTCTTTGACGGATGAAATGCTTAACGAGTGTCCGGAAAAATGTGAATTCACAAGGTTGGAACTTGTCCTTATGCAATTCCGTCATATTTCGGTGCATATCGGCATGCTGAACGGTCAGACTATTGAACGTACCGGCAGGTTTCCTCTATATTTGGGAGCTGACACTCTATACAGGCTTAACAAGGGTTTGTATGATGAATGAAAGCCACGTTCATATGCAGGATAAATTTGATATAGTGATTAAATATGCGGGTGTGGCGGAATTGGCAGACGCGATAGATTTTGGCTGCGTCACTACAGTGTATTTGTGTGAGGTGATGAGTCTTGGCTTTATTTGGCAAAACCATATCCTTGTTTTTAATCGAAGGAGATCCGAACAAGCGTTGGGTATGTGAACTATCAAACTGGAATGGCAAGGCTTATAAAATCCCTCGAATCGAAGTGAAACGCTGTAGTGATAGAACTGATCTTACTGCTTGCGGAATATACTTTCTTTTTGGCAGAAACGATGCTGACGATAAAGGAATTGTCTATATCGGAGAAGCTGAAAATGTTTTTGAACGTTTGAAACAACATGATTCAAAGAAAGATTTCTGGAACGAATGTATTGTGTTTATTAGTAAGGATAATAGGCTTAATAAAGCACATATCAAATATCTTGAACATCGTTGTTATTTATTAGCTCAGGAAGCCGATCGATATATGATTGATAATTCCACAGTGCCAGCCGATGCATCGCTGACTGAAGCAGAACAAGCGGAGATGGATGAATTCCTATACAACATACGCATGATCAATAATGTGCTTGGACATAAGGTTCTCGAACCTCTTGTTGATATTAGTTCTGAATCTTCTGAAGAATCACCACAGCTTTTGTGCATAACAGCAGCTCGTGGTGCAGATGCAAAAGGAATGCAGACAAGTGAAGGTTTTGTTGTGTTAAAAAACTCACAAGTAGCTGATGGTGTTACGAATTCTTGTCCTAAAAATATAAAAAAACTGAGGGAACAATTAACCCTTAGCGGCGTTATTAACGACAAAGGGATTTTTACAGAAAATAAAGTTTTTAGTAGTCCATCAACTGCCGCAAGCGTTGTAATGGGACGAAGCGCAAATGGTCTTACTGAATGGCGTGAACTTAAAGCATTGTAGTATTGAGCAGTTAAGAAATGACTGTTCAATACTATGATTGTAATTCAATATGCGGGTGTGGCGGAACTGGTAGCTTTGCGGCTGAGCGCTGCCTGTGGCAGATACAGCGAAGTGAGCAAAGGCGCAGCGGTCGAAATTATGTGAGCGACTGCGAGCAAATAATTTCGGGCACCGCAAGAGTCCCGCAGAGATAACTGTGCATTTATTCCCTGCAAGCTCTGGGCAGGTAAATTTCAAGAGCAAAATTGAATATGCGGGTGTGGCGGAATTGGCAGACGCGATAGATTTAGGTTCTATTGGCACCACCGTGCAGGTTCAAGTCCTGTCACCCGCACCAATGATAAAGCTCCGATTTTCGGGGCTTTTTTGTTCTTGTTAAAAAAAATAAAAAGTCTGTTTACTTATTAATTGCAATTAATGTACAACTAATAATCAAACAGACTTTTTTATTAAGGTGTGTAACTACAAAATGCTGTCATAACAGCCACCAAGAGAGTGTATCTCCTTCAGTGCCTTTTTTAGCAACGAAGCCGTTCTGACCTTAAAATTTATGTCGGGCGAAATTTCGATAACATATTTCCCTTCCTTCATCGCTTGCATAAGCGATCTGACAGTCGAATGATCTTGGTCAAAACTTGTACGAATACAGCCGTACTGCACCGTCTGATGCGTGTCACTGCCACTGACTACCGGAATACCGAGCCTTTCGCCAAACGCATAGCTTTTTTGCATAATTCGCTGTGGCGACTCAGCGACATCTTTGCCGTTCAGATCTATAAAATCAAACCGCGAAAGAAGCTCAGGTGAAAGTTCCGGGATGTGAGATCCATCGCGAAATGGATGACCCGCACCTATGATAACACCGTAATCTTCAAAAAGATCAGAAAGTTTATCAAACGTCAAAAATTCACCCTTCTTCTTGTATGGCTCGAGCCGCTTGTTAAGCTCAATTATTTCCTCGGGATTGCCTATAGAAAGAATATGACCTCCCTCTGAGATATCCGTTTCCATTCCGGCAAATATCCTAAGCCCGTTAAATATCAGACTGTCGCCGTCACGTTCGGAATTCTTGATTACATAGCTGTAAAGTGTGTCAAATTCCTGTGTGTTGAAATGCTCCGTCAAGCATATTGCATCAAGTCCGGCACGCTTTGCCTCGTCAAAGAGATTGTTTGTATATTTTTTTGAAAATGGAAGATATTTAGCAAGTTTGCCGTGTGTGTGAAAATCTATGTACATTTTATTTCCTTTCAAATATCAGATAACCGTTGATACAAGACAAATGATCGACACCCATAAAAAAGATACCGCAATGAACATCAGATCGCCGCTTGTTATTTTTAATGAAGAAAGCCGCATTTTTCTTACTTCTCTGCTACTTGCGGCATAGCGATAACCCTTTATTTCAAGCACCTCGACAGTTGTGCGTGAACGCTTTGCCGTGTTCAGCATCAACGGATAAAACGCTTGAATCACAACCTTTACCTGGTACGCAAGATACTTAATCTTGCCGATAAATCCGCATGGCTTTGGCGGATTTGAGCGGAGACGGTATGAAAGTAAAACGTTTTGAAATTCCTCCATGAGCATCGGGAGTATTCTGTAAGCATAGGATACCGAAAAGGACAGCCTCTCAGGAACACCGTACCACATGAGCCCGTTTGATAGCTTGTCTGGATCGAGTCCGGAAAAGACCGTTATTGATGCAAGCGACACGGTAGCGACTTTGAGCGTCAAAACAAGCAGCGGCATAATTGCCGAGCTGTCACCTCCGAAAAACATAGTCACTATAAGAAGATATCCGGTCTGTGAAAAAACTCCCAATGCAAATAAGAATAAAACCAACCCCGCAACTTTAGCAAGTCGCGTCGTAGCAGCAACAAATAAAAAGCAGCCAAGCAAAAATATCGCATTGTGCGAAAACCACGGAACAATTCCGAAAAAAAGATACCACGCAAGCAGCACCCTCGGATCAAGTGCGGCTATTACAGTATCATTGTTTCCATAGGCGTTTTTAAGCACCTGATTTTTTAAAAAATCTATCGAAAATTTATCGAGTATATTTTCCGAAAGCCTTTTCATACACAAACCGTCTCCCTTCTGAAGCTTCGCTCAAATTCGTCAGTGGTATAACAGCGAGCTGACGGGTCTATAATTCGTCCTAATGTAAAAATGTCAGGCGGTCTGATACCGGCGATCTCGCAGACTCGTCTATTTGAAAATATCTCGTCCCTCTCTCCGTCTGCAATTATCCTGCCGCCGCACAGAACAAGTATTCTTTCAGCCCATTGACAGACAAGCTGCATATCGTGTGTGGCGATTAGAACCGTGTCGGTAACGCCCTTTAGCTCGCTGAGAGTGCGCATTATTTCGTGCCTTGTCGCAATGTCAAGATTGGCTGTCGGCTCGTCAAGCAGTAATATCGGCGGTTTTAGTGCGATACCTACCGCAAGACTTGCGCGTCGCATCTGACCTCCCGAAAGAAGTCTGCCGTCGCGATCTTTAAGCGTATCCAGGCGAAAGGCTTTTAGAAGCTCATCGGTGCGCGATTTGCAGTCAGGCGTGTCACGGACTCTCATCGCATAGGAAATATCATTTTCAATCGAATCTTTTATGAACATATCCTCAGGATTTTGATAGACAAGCGAGATGGTTTCCGAAAGTCTTTCGGGCGAGTCACCGTTTATACGCCTGCCGTCAAGATAAATTTCACCGTCTGCCGGCTTGATAAGTCCCGTCATAAGCTTCATAAAAGTTGATTTTCCCGCACCGTTTGAACCTATCACTGCGACCTTTTCGCCGTCATTAATGTCCACGCTCAGATCCTTAAATACCTGTTTCGGCTCGCCCTTGACCGTGCGGTAGGAAAGGCTCACGTTTTTAAAGGATATCATGCTTTTTGTGCTGTTGGTATTTGATTTTTTTCTAATAAAATCATTTGGCAGATATCTGAATCCTTCAAAAAAGCGCATACCCTCCTCGATCGTTACAGGCAGCTTCTTATTTCGTAAAGTTTCCTGCGATTTTTGGATTTCATGTGCGGCCACCGTCACCTGCGGCGGAAAAATATCTGCCTGCTCAAGCTCCTCGACGCGGCAAAGTGCCTCTCTTGACGGAAGCTTCCATTGCGGTGTGCCGTCCTTCATAAAAACAACGTTTTTACAGTATTGTGCTATGTATTCGGTGTGATGTTCGATGACAATTATCGTTTTGCCGTGATTTTCATTGAGATCCTTTAAGACCTCATATATCTTATCGGCGTGCGCCGGATCAAGCTGTGCTATCGGCTCGTCGAGGATAAGTATCTCGGGATCGAGCGAAAGTGCGCCCGCAAGTGCAAGAAGATGCGTCTGACCTCCCGAAAGCTGCCAGATAAAATCATTCTCACGTCCGACAAGTCCGCATTTTTCAAGTGCACGTAGTCCTCGTGTGCGGTGATCCTTCATAGCATAGTTTAGACAAGCGTACGATGCGTCGTCGAGTACGGTAGGTCTGATGATCTGATTTTCAAAATCCTGATATACGTAGCCTGCTTTTTGCGAAAGAACGCCGATCTCCTCATCTTTGGTATTTAATCCGCAAACTGTTACCTCGCCTGCCATATCTCCTACGATAAAGTGCGGAATTATGCCGTTGAGCGTCTTGCAAAGAGTTGATTTCCCGCAGCCGTTATTTCCGATTATGGCAAGAAAATCTCCTTTTTCCACCGTCAGATTTACGTTTTTAAGAGTAGCATATTTTGCTCCGGGATAGGAAAACGTCAGATCCTTTATTTCGATTATATTCATACCTTATGCCGATTCCTTGCCTGAGTTGCTCTTTGATCTTATAACCGCAAGCACTACAACTGCAATTACAGCTGCAACTACCATACCTATCGCTAAGGCAGTCTTGCTCTCTGCCCAACTTGCTTCCCAGTCGATAAGAGCCATACCGTTTTCTGCAAGCATTTCTGCGCCGATCGCTATTGCAAACGCAATAACCGAGCCTATCACAAGCTTTGGACTAACACCGCTGACAATACTGTCTTTCGTGCGAGGCTTCATTCCAAGCAGTGGCTCAATTTTTCCGTAAAGCTTAGGTACAAGGAGAATAGTTGGGATCATACAGAAAAGTATTCCAGAGAAAAGAATATCGTTTAAACAAGCAAAGCCCTCGGTGATGTAAACGCTCTCGGGAAGCCCTGCGACCGCCTCGAAATCCTCTACAGCAAATTGTACCTTTAAAATATCAACAATAGTACCCATAAGCTGCTGAACCGCAACGCCGGTTATTGCGGCAATGCCTACCATTTTCTTGTTCGTCGGATCCTTTACCATTTTTCCTGCAATCATAACGCCTATTGTGACGGATATAAACTTTTCAAGCTCGCCGAGCCCGCCAAACTGTCCGAGCATTATTTCACTGAAAACAAGCTCACCAGTTGCTGCCCCGAGTGCCGCAGACATGGGGTCGAAAAGAATTGCAAGCGTCAAAGGGATAAATAGAAAATACTCGACTGAAAATTCAACAATTCCAACCTGAAACTTCGGGATAAGCTCGGTAAAAAGCGTCGCCATTCCGTAAAGCGACATCGAAAGTACAAACACCATTAACTTTTGCGACGAGTTTGCCGCCGTTAGATTTTTTTGCATACAAAATTCCTCCTGCATAAGTATGATTTAATTTTACATCTTGAATGTAAAGACCGCAATCAAAATTTTGTAAAATCGAAAAAAATAATTATATAATCTTTGTAAAGGAAGCATTGTATATTGTCTTGCTCATTGTTTGGTACACATAACACAAATGTATAATTTTCCGGATTAATCTTTTTGAGAAGTCCCATTGTGGTGAAGAATTTTTACTTTTTACAGCAAAGTAAAATGGTTCTTATTAAATTCTATCAGACCCTCATTTCTCATTTTGCAAAGTTCATTGGACATAGCGCTTCGGTCTACCGATAAGAAATCTGCAAGTTGCTGACGGTTGAACGGTATGGAAACATTGTTGCTGTTTTGACGCCTTGCCTCATCGGATAGATAAGCGATGAGCTTTTCTCGGGTCGTGCGTTTTGACAAATATCCCATCTTCCGAACAAGATTTCTGTTTCGTTCAGAGATTGCAAAAAACAGGTTTTGCACAACAATAGTGTGAAAACGACAGGCGGAAGAGCAAATTGTCAATATTTTTTTTACATCAAAAAATATCACCTCGCTGTCTTCCACAGCCATGACGTCATTCATGACAGTTCCGCTTTCCGGTGCGGCATAGGACTCCCCGAACATTTCTCCCGGATTTACCATGTTCAAAATACTCCTATTGCCCCAGTAATCGTCCCGCTGAATATGCAGCTTTCCCTTTACCAGTATCAAGATGTTGTCCAGTCCCTGCCCCTGGTTCAACACAAATTCCCCTTTTTTGAAATTGTATTTTTTCGCCTGCAGGCAAGAAAGCATGGATTCTATCTCTTTTTCATTTACCCCGTAAAATAATACGGTCTTTTTTAAAATTGGAATATATTCTCTCATAAAAACCTCATTTTCGTTGTAAAAACAACAGACTTGTTACAAAAATTATATTATAATTGACACAGAAAGTCAAGAGAATGCGAGGTGAAGATGACTAAGCCCAGAATAAAAATTACTATTATCGACAAAAAAGCAGTTGTTTCTGCATTAGAGGAAACAAAGCAGTAGACATCTTTGATAATGGCACTGATTGTCCCAAGGCTTATACTTTAACAATGCATACTGCCTTTCTCTATATTTATATTTTTCGCTGTGGTGAAAGTCCACCAAAAGCCAGGAACGGAGAAATATGCTTTTGGAGTCCTGACAGTAATGTCATTAATATCTTTAAAAACGAGATTCAGGAGGAATGAAAAATGATTAGAAAAATCATAAAAATTGACGATGAAAAATGCAACGGCTGTGGTCTCTGTGCCGACGCCTGTCATGAGGGAGCGATTGAAATGGTAGATGGAAAAGCGAAACTCACCCGTGAAGATTATTGCGATGGGCTTGGCGACTGCCTCCCTGCCTGTCCCACAGGTGCGATTACTTTTGAGGAAAGAGAGGCTCCGGCCTATGACCACGCCGCTGTCCTTGAGTCAAAAAAACAAAAGGCTCCTTTACCCTGTGGCTGCCCCGGCACCAACGTAAAGGCAATCAGAAGGGAAAGCCAGATAGCTCAGTCTCCTTCTCCGGTTGCCAGCCGGTTGTCACAATGGCCGGTGCAGATCAAGCTGGCGCCGATAAACGCCCCTTATTTTGAAAATGCAAATCTTCTTATTGCGGCGGACTGTACAGCTTATGCCTACGGGAATTTCCACAACGATTTTATCCGTAATCGCATCACGCTGATTGGATGCCCAAAGCTGGACAATGTGGACTACACTGAAAAGCTTACCCAGATCATTGCGAATAACAATATCAAAAGCGTCACCGTTGTGCGGATGGAAGTTCCCTGCTGTGGCGGTATTGAGTATGCCGTGAAGAACGCTTTGCAGGCAAGTGGGAAGTTTATTCCGTGGAATGTTGTGACAATTTCAACAGATGGAAAAATTTTAGATTAAATGGAGGAGTAGACTCATGGAAAAAACAAAAATGTTTTGTTTTCAATGTGAACAGACTGCAGGATGCACCGGCTGCACAGGAAACGCCGGCGTGTGCGGCAAAAAGTCCGGAACAGCACAGCTTCAAGACAAGCTTACCGGCGCATTGGTTGGGCTTGCCCGTGCTGTTGAGGGAAATGAGCATAATGTTACAAAAGAGACGGATAAACTTGTAATCGAGAGCCTATTCACAACCGTCACCAACGTAAATTTTGACGACAAAACCATATCCCTCCTGTTCGATCGTGTACATACAGAGAAGGAGCGTCTTGTACCAAACTGTCTTAGCTGTTCATCTGCCTGTGGAAGAAATGATGACTATGATATGGATAACCTATGGAACGGAGATGAAGATATCCGTTCTTTGAAGTCTCTGATCCTCTTTGGAATTCGTGGCATTGCGGCTTACGCTTACCATGCTGCCGTCCTCGGCTATTCTGATGAAGCAGTGAATCAATTCTTCTATAAAGCCCTTTTTTCAATCGGTATGGATTGGGGCGTGGACGAGTTGCTTCCGATTGTATTGGAAGTTGGAGAAATCAATCTGAAATGTATGGCTCTGTTGGATAAAGCAAACACCGAAACCCTCGGTGTTCCGACTCCTACAGAAGTTCCCCTCACCGTAGAAAAAGGACCTTTTATCGTTATTTCAGGTCATGACCTGTATGACCTGAAGCGGCTTCTTGAGCAAACAGAAAACAAAGGTATCAATGTATATACCCATGGCGAAATGCTTCCCGCACACGCATATCCCGAACTGAAAAAATATGCGCATCTGAAGGGCAATTTTGGCACTGCATGGCAGAACCAGCAGAAAGAATTTGCAGATATCCCTGCCCCGGTTCTGTTCACAACTAACTGCCTGATGCCTCCAAAACAGAGCTATGCAGACAGGGTCTATACCACTGAAGCGGTGTCTTATCCCGGGTGTGTACATATCGGAGAAGATAAGGATTTCACGCCGGTTATAGAAAAAGCGCTTCAGTTAGGCGGTTATGAAGAAGACAGGGAGTTTACAGGAATTAACGGCGGCTCAAAAGTTACCACAGGCTTTTCTCACGGAGCAATCCTTTCCATAGCGGATACCGTAGTGGAAGCGGTGAAAGCAGGTGCGATCAAACACTTTTTCTTGGTGGGAGGCTGTGACGGCGCAAGGACCGGCAGGAATTACTATACGGAATTTGTAAAGGAAACGCCCCCTGACACCGTTGTCCTGACCCTTGCCTGCGGTAAATACCGTTTCAATGATCTTGACCTTGGTAAAATCGGCGGTCTGCCCCGCATTATGGATATGGGACAGTGCAACGATGCTTACAGCGCAATCCGGGTTGCCATCGCACTTACAGAAGCTTTTGGTTGTGAGGTAAACGACCTGCCTCTTTCAATGGTGCTGTCCTGGTATGAACAGAAAGCGGTCTGCATTTTGCTAACGCTCCTGTATCTTGGAATCAAGAATATTCTACTCGGTCCAACGCTCCCGGCGTTCCTATCTCCCAATGTGCTTAACCTGCTTGTTGAGAAATACAACATCGGTCTGATTACCACGCCAGACGAAGATATGAAAAAGCTTCTCGGATAAACAATTATCACAAACACTCCTCACTGCTATAATGGCGGCGAGGAGTCTTCTATGTACTAAAAAACTATCCGGGAAGAAATTGCTGACATTCCGGTCACAAAAGCCGACCAAGCTTCCAACTTGATAATGCTTGTGGCATAAACATTTTTCAACCTGTTAAATACGGAATTGCTTTATCTACAGGATTTTTCTTCAGTTGAATACGTTATTTCAGAACTTACAGACTACATCAAGTGGTACAATAAGCGTATTAATTGTAAGTTTGATAGCTTAACGCCCGTTGAATACAGATTAAATTACCGCATAATATAGCGACCAAGATTTCTCTTGGCCGCCTTGTATAAATTATCCTTTTTTAAATTTTGTCTAACCTTTTGTGGTCAGTCTTAAAATTAACAGAAGATGGTTTTTATTTTACATAAATCTATTCCCTGATTAATGCTTTTATTCCCTTTGCGGACCTGATAGCAGAATCCTTAAAGTGATTTCCCGGATTAAGTTCAAATTCAGTATCTATCCCAAGCTGTCTGAAATGTTCTGCAATAATCTCCGTGTTTTCCTGTACTGTTTTCAAAAGAGGATGCTTTGTCTTAGCTTCTTTATCACCAATAGAAAGATAGACTTTTTCAGGTGTACGCATCATGGAGTTCTCCAACACATAGTTCTTAAATTCCGGAAACCACATCGATCCTGACATACTTGCTGCACAGTCAAACACATCACATTTATACATTGAATACAATGCAAACAGACCTGCAAGCGAATAACCTACAATACAGATGTGAGACGGCGTGCCTTTGATAAAATTGTTTGCTTTTGGTAGAATCATTGATAGCAGCAGATTCAGATACTTATCAGCACCGCCTGTAAATGGAACATCATTTTTTGATAGCGGCGGACAATACCATGGAGTCATATCGTTATTCCAATTCAGATTTCCAATAACTAAAAGATTGAAATCGTCTTGGTTCATTTTACAGAGCAGCTTCATCACCGAACTTCCATCACCAATATATGTGTTCAGTACTACAAGCGTACGGTTATTGCTCTTTGCAGGATAGAGTGTGACTTCTTTCTCATTTACCGTAAATTTCTTTGTGTCCATACCCTAAAAGCCTCTATTCTCTTGACTTTTTACAGTAGTTATATTATACTATATACAGAAACCTTTGTCAAGTGGCATAAAAGTACATTATAGCATGATATGCTATATCAAGGAGAAATTATCACGGAAAAATATACGAATTACGAGGACTATCTTGTAAAAGTAAAAGATGATATAGTAACCTCGAAAGGAAACTGTCACGTTACTCCCCTTTTGCAGAAATAGCATAGCAAATGGAAAACACAGATAATTTATGAGCTATGTATACACGACATGGCACACTTTGAGCAACCGAGAAAAGCTGTTCAGGAAATAACCGTTTGGGGGGTTAAAGCATGAGGAAAATTATAGGCTCACTTCGTAACGAGGTTTTCGCCTACACAAAAAAGAAATACGGCACTATGCCAGAATACCTTTGGGCAAGATTTCCTGATTATGCCATCTTACGACATGAGGATAATCGGAAATGGTATGGTCTTATCATGAACATTCCCTATGAAAATATCGACTGCGCAAAGAATGGATATGTTGATATTTTGAATGTAAAACTTGATGACATTCTTATGAGAGATCTACTTACTGAACAAGACGGTTATTACATTGGTTACCATATCAAAAAGGGCAATTGGTTGTCAGTAGTGCTTGACGGTACAGTCGATATGCAAGCAATTTGCAACCTTATCGACATAAGCTATAAGACAACTGCTTCAAAACAGAAAAAACAAGCACTCCGACCTCCAAAGGAATGGCTTGTCCCTGCAAATCCGAAATATTACGATATTGAACATGCCTTTGACGAGACAGACACAATAGAATGGAAACAAAGTGCAAGTATTAAAAAGGGCGATACAGTTTTTCTGTATGTGGGCGCACCTGTTTCTGCTGTTCTCTTTAAAAGCAAGGTCATTGAAACTGATATACCATGTGATTATCGCAACGAAGAACTGACGGTCAAAAAGAAGATGAAAATTAAGCTTCAAAGACGTTACAGTTCAGATAAATTCACTTTTAAACGCTTAAATGACGAATTTGCAATTTTTGCAGTAAGAGGAGCAAGGGGTGTCCCTTATAGCCTCAGTAACGCATTGAAAAGGAAGTAATGTAATGTCAAGATTTGTAGTATTTGATGTTGAAACACCAAATCGTGCAAATAGCAGAATAAGTGCGATAGGGATAACGATAATTGAAAAAAGTAAAATTGTTGACGAGTATTACACTCTTGTTGACCCGGAAGCACACTTTGATAATTTTAATATCAAACTTACAGGAATAACAGAAGAAGCTGTAAAGAATTCTCCGACATTTCCCGAAATATGGACGGAAATTGAGCCATATATGAGCAGCGGGATATTGACCGCACACAATGCCGTATTTGATATGAGCGTTCTGAAACGTTGTCTTAATGATTATTGTATCACTTGGAAAGAAAGCGTATCATATCTTTGTACAGTGCAAATAGGGAGAAAGCTCCTTCCCGGCATGAGCCACAGTTTAAATGTAATGTGTGAATATTACGGCATTAAGCTCAATCATCATCACGCCGCAAGCGACAGCCGGGCATGTGCTGAGATCCTACTTAGATATATACAAAGCGGAGCAGACATTGATTCCTATTTTAAAACTTATAAACTTGTTCCTTAATATATCGAGGTGAGTATTATGCATGATATCTGGAACCCGTGGCATGGATGTATAAAGAAAAGCGAAGGTTGCGACAACTGCTATATGTATTTTCTTGACAAATTGCGAGATCAGGACGGTTCAAGGATATATCGCACAAAATCCGGCTTTAATTATCCCCTGCAAAAAGACAGAAAGGGCAATTACAAGGTACAGAGTGGAGAAATGATACGAGTCTGCATGACGTCAGATTTCTTCCTTGAGCAGGCTGACGAGTGGCGTGATGAAGCATGGGATATTATGCGATTGCGAAGCGATGTGATATTCTTTTTGTTGACAAAACGCCCTGAAAGAGTCGTAGACTGTCTTCCAAAGGACTGGAAAGATGGCTGGGAGAACATTTTTTTTAATGTCACAGCCGAAAATCAGCGTCGAGCTGATGAGCGTATCCCGATACTTCTTGATCTGCCGTTCAAGCATAAGGGTGTTATGTGTGCTCCGTTTATTGGTCAGGTCAGCATCAGAAAATATCTTGAAACAGGTCAGATCGAACAAGTCTTATGCGATGGTGAGAATTACGACGGCGCTCGTCCGTGTCATTTTGATTGGGTAAAGCTACTTCGGCAGGAGTGCGTTGACAACGATGTAACCTTTGTTTTCTGCGGAACGGGCAGGCGGTTTATAAAGGACAGAAAGCTCTATAAGCTTGATGGCAGTCTGCAAAGTCAGCAGGCTTACAAGTCGGGTATGAGTTATTCCGGTAAACCAATACATTTTAACCTTTACGATAGCTGGGGTTATCCTATTAGCAATGAGGATCGATACAAGCCTGTTTTTCGTGATAGATGTAATTCCTGCGGTATGCGTCCGGCCTGTAATGGATGCAGTAATTGCGGAAAATGTGATTGATGTATAAATCGGAGCAAAGCGTTATAGCAACTCGGCATTAGCAATGACAAGTCATTGTTTAGAGTTTTCTCCTTATGGGTTTGTGTATAGTATTCCCAACGATCTTCAACAAAGAAATTAATGGGATCTGCTGTCTATAGATGTAGGTCTGCCGAATAATCGGCAGGGGGACATCGGCGATTTGGTTATAGTAAAGAATTAACAAAATTAGATAGAATCTATTCCTGATTTTACATTTTATATTTGTTATTAGATTTTTATTTTGCCAGCAAAATATATACTGCTTTTCTTGTTTATGATTTTATATTCCTTATATTCCCTAAAAAATGACCGCTCGACGCATTTTTTTGCATTTCGATCAATTTGTATTGATATTTCTTTCATATCATGCTATAATATATTCAGACAATAAGTTCCCTATTGATTATTGTCTAATATGCAATATTCTTACCCTTCAAAGCCGGTCTTGTGCAAAAGATCGGCTTTTTCCCTTTGTATTTTTAAATCGTCAAAGTTTGCTATTCAGTCTTTCAGTTGGGGATTATCACACCCACTGAAAGACTGAATAGACCCCGCCTCCCATAGGAGGCAGACCTGCCAAACAATGAGGCACAACCTGCTAAATGATTAGCAGATCTGCCGTTAAGGCATGAGGAGATCGGCGACTTGGTTGCATTTAAAAAAACAACGTTACATAGTCCATTGTTTTAATATTTCTCTAACAAATCTCAAACATTTCTCAAATCATACTAACTTAATATAATATCAACAGATAAATAAATCTGAAAATTTAAGGAGGTAATCACTATGAAAAAAGAGAATTTTGTTACACTTGTTATGTCAACTATCGGAGGGCTTATTTTTTCCCTCGGAATGTGTATGGCACTTCTTCCGGAATGGAATGCATTAAATCAGGGAATTTGTTGCGGTCTGATCGGAATTATAATTCTTATTTCAATGATTTTTATCCGCAGGAAAATGACCAACGCTCCAACAATTAGTATTAACGGAAAAACTGTTGGAATAATCATATACTGTATTGTATCCATAATAATATTCGGAGTCGGAATGTGCATGACAATGGTATGGAGCAATCTTATGATACCCGGAATTATTGTCGGAATTTTAGGCATTGCACTTCTTTTGGGAATTATACCAATGATAAAAGGATTAAAGTAATGAAAAGAATACTTATTGTAATCACTATGATATTAGGGTCGTTTTCCGCAGTAATGGCTTGCTTACTGATAAAAAACAGTTCATGGAGGTAATTTATAATGTCAAAATCAAAACTCGTAAATGCAAACAAAAAAATAGAAGAAAAGGTTACAGGTGCGTATAAGGCGATTGAAAACGGCGTTGTTGAAACTTATATAAAAGTTGAAAACGGAGTTGTCGGAGCATACAAAAAAAGTTGAAGATAAATTTGTAGACAGTTTTCTTACAAATGACGGCGAAACTGTTGAGGACGCTAAAAAACGTCTTTCCGAAAAAAATAATAATTCTAAAATATAACAACTGACTGTTTGTCGGATTGCAATTAGTCTTAGATAACACACCATAAAGCGCTTGATATTTCGTTTTTTAGTCAATGTTTTAAACTGATATCAAGCGTTTTTACCGTTTATTGTCTGATAAATGCAAGTGTAAATGTTATTAAATATTCAAAGATAAACAATCCAATAATTTCATGTGCAAAAATACTTAGCCTTGCAGGTGCGTTAATGTCAATGTTTGCTCTGCAGACTGCAATGTTTTCAGCATTTGACACTTCCGGGCAAGCATATCAGCGCAGAATGAATGCAATAGCAGGAGGAATAGTCTGCTTTTGGTAGTCGTAACGGCAGTAATTATTAAAATTGTTTCAAATAAAAAACTACATCAATTAGAAAAGAAGGCAGACCTTGAATTATAATGAGTTTGTGTACACCTATTCTGCAAAAGAACAAGAAAAAATACGAATCAAATATGTTGATAAGGAAAAAAACAAAATAGTAAAGCTACATCGCCTTGGTAAAGTGTAACAAATATAGCAACAGGTACAGCTTAACTATAGGAATCTTTAAATGGAACTTGGAATGTCACTGTGTCTTGAGTGGATAAATCACATTTCCGGAATATGTTTGGGTATACCGTGTACTATTCTGATTTATGTCGCTTATCCTGTTTACTAAAAGATTCTGAAGGAGCTTTGGGAAAAAATTGCCCCGGAAATAATCAGTCTGACAGGTGAAATAAAGAAGTAAATAACAAAAAGCAGAAGAAAATAAATTCCTCTGCTTTTTATTTTTTCATTCTGATAATTGATCTTTCGGGAAAAACAAGATCACTTTTTATGGAGAACTTCATAGTTGCATGGTTTGCAGTTTCAATTTCTTCACCGTTTTCATCAAAAATATGCTCCGCTTTTAACTCAATCGGCTCACTCACAGGTGAAATTATTTCAATCGTATCGCCCTTGTTGAACTTGTTTCTCTGCTCACCGTAAATCAGTCCGTTTTCGCATTTTGTAACAAATCCAACAACATCATAATTTCTTATATATCCGCTGTTTTCGTAATATTGACAGTCCTTTGGATGTCCAAAGAAAAAACCGGTACAATAATCTCTGTGTGAAACCTTAAAAACCTCATCTCTGATCCAAGTTGGAAGTTCCTTGAAATTATATGGATTTTCTTTATAAAAATCCATTGCTTTACGGTAAGCGTTAGTAACTATAGAAACATAGTAGTCTGACTTTGCTCTGCCCTCTATCTTAAAGCTATTAACTCCTGCCTGGGCAAGCTTGTCAATATGGTCTATCATACAAAGGTCCTTAGCATTTAAAATATATGTTCCCTTTTCGTCCTCAAAAATCGGATAAAATTCGTTGTGCCTTTTTTCTTCCATAAGATGATAACCCCAGCGACAGGGCTGAGCACACTCGCCTCTGTTTGCGTCACGATTTACAAGGTAGTTTGAAAGCAAGCATCTTCCACTGAAGCTTACGCACATCGCACCGTGAACAAAACATTCTATTTCAAGATCTTTTGGAGTTTTTGCTCTTATTTCGGATATTTCTTCAAGTGAAAGTTCTCTTGCAAGTACAACTCTCTTGGCGCCCATATTATAAAACTCGTTTGCTGTAACAAAATTTACAATTCCCGTTTGGGTTGAAGCATGAATATCCATTTGAGGAGCTTTTCTTTTAATAAGAGAAAATACACCAATATCATTAGCTATCATTGCGTCAACATCAGCTTCGACAGCCTGTTCAAGAAATTCATCAAAGTGAATAATTTCATTATTTCTCGGTAAAGTGTTGCAGGTAAGGTAGACTTTAACTCCTCTTTTGTGAGCTTCGCTTACCGCAGTTTTCAAAGTATCTGCTGTAAAATTTTTTGGAGCGGCTCTCATTCCGAACATCTGTCCTCCGAGATAAACTGCGTTGGCTCCGTAATCAAGAGCCGCATACAGTCTGTCCATATCCCCCACAGGGGATAAAACTTCAAGCATATTAAAATCATTCATCTGAAAGCCCAGCCTTTTTAAGATTTTCTGTATGTTCTTCAAGAGTTTCGGCAAAGAAACACTCTCTTGTTTCAAGATCGGAACAGAAGTAGAAATAATTTGTTTTCGGTGCGTCAACTACAGCAAGAATTGCATCAAGTCCCGGATTTCCTATTGCTCCGGCAGGAAGTCCGTCACAAACATAAGTGTTATAAGCATCCTCAAACATTGCAAGTGATGTTGAGTCGCCGTTTTGAGGAGCGATTACATTTGTAAAATAATTATCTGTAGCATCCGATTGAAGCTTTGGAAATTCATTGGGATTATTAAGTCTGTTAATAAAAACAGAAGCAACATTTTTCATATCCTCTGAATTTGCAGCCTCAGCCTGAACAACAGAGGCAAGAGTAATCACTTCTTCTATTGTCATTCCGGTCTGTTCTATTTTATTGTAAAGATTATTATCCTGCATTACCTTTTCAAAATGGGCGCGCATATTTTTTGTAACATTATAAGCCGAATCTTCAACGTAGAAGGAATATGTATCCGGGAAGAAAAAGCCTTCAAACTTATAGAACTTTTTAGCGGAGGTTGTTATTGCGTCCTCGTATTCGTAGCCAAATTTATCAGTATTGAACTCGTATATAAATTCCTCAGAAGAACATACTCCGTTTTCTTGTAAAAGTTGTGCCACCTCATAGAGAGAAATTCCCTCAGGGAATGTTATGGTTACCTGGTCATAAGATTCCCTTGTTTCGCATAAAGCTTCAATTATTGCATCGTATCCCATAACCGGTTTTAAAGTAATATCACCGGGCTTTAAATTTCCGCCGTCATTTTTAAGTTTAAGTGTAAGCTTGAAAAGAGTTTCGTTCTCAATTATTCCGTTTTCTTTGAGGATTTTTGCAATATCGTTTGAATTGGACCCGCTTGGAATATTTAACGTTATCTCAACGTCCTTTTTACCTATGCCAAGATATTCCATTCCTAGGTTAATTCCGAAAACAGCAATCACAAAGGAAATTGTAAGAACAATACATACAACGATAAGAGCCACAAAAATAGAACTGTTTACTCTTGATTTTCTTTTCTTTTTCTTTTTTTTCGGTTTTTTTGCCTTATCATCAATTGTTTCAGATTTTTTTATATCAATTATATTTTTATCAGAATCAGTGGAATCCGCTATTTCGCTGTCAGTATGGGTTTCTTCTTCAGAATTGTCAATATCGGACTTGATTTTCTCAGAAATATTTTCAGAGTGATCGCCCTCATCATTGATTTCATTATCATAAGAATTATTATCAGGCTTTTTTCCATCTCCGAGAATAATATCAAGATCATTGTCATCAACATCTTCGTCTTTTGATTTATCATTTGATCTTGAACTAAATTCATTAAGGATATCATTAATATCGTTGTCATTAATGCTCATAGCTATCCCTTTCTTTCGTAATTATTTTAAATGCGGATGATATGTTTATCGGTAACAACAATATCCACAGGCAAATCAAATTGATCCCTTTCTATTTTATCAGTAAGGAATTTTTCATAGCACAAACCGATTTTAAGGACTTCATTGTGCAAAGCAAAAAACCTGTCGTAAAATCCGCCGCCATAGCCAATTCTGAAACCGTTTCTGTCAAAGCACATACCGGGAGTAATACAAATACAGTCAGAAAAATCACTGATTTTATTTTTAATATTCGGAACAGGTTCTAATATCCCGAATCCGGTCTGAACAAGGTCATTAAAATTATTAATTTTATAAAAATCCATTTTCCCCTCGCTGCCGCATTTGGGTACAGCAACTGAATTTTTATTATCAAAAAAATACTGAATAAGACTTCTTGTATCGGTTTCAAATCCGACGGAAATATAAGTAAGAAAAACCTTACTACCATTAATTTCGGACAAAGACAGGAGATTCTTGAAAATATTAAAGTCTGCCTCCTGCTTTTGTTCACCTGCAAAAAGCTTTCTTTGTTCACGAACAAAATCTCGCTGAGCTTTTTTTGTATCTAAGAAGTTTATTTGCATTGAAGTGAAGCCTCAAGGCTATGTGCTTTCTCAACGGTTGTCATTATCTCAGCAAGCTTCAGAGCGAATTTCATTGCAGCACCTGCACCCTTACCCGTTATGATATTTCCGTCAACTGTCACAAGCTCGCCAGTATATGAAGCACCTGTAAGCTCCTTTTCAAATCCGGGAAAGCAAGTGGCGTTCTTACCTACAAGTATTCCCTTATGACCTAAAACTGAAGGAGCGGCACAGATAGCAGCAATGTATTTGTCGTTATTAATGCAATAGTCTATTGCTTCCTGAACGGTTTTATCAGCTTCAAGATTAAGTGTTCCCGGCATACCTCCAGGAAGAATTATCATTTCAACGTTATCATCACATTTAAAAATACCGTTATCGCTGTCGCACACAACTGAAATTCCATGTGATCCTTTAATTATCTGGGAGCCAATTCCCACTGTGCAGACTTCCTTTCCTGCACGTCTTAAAATGTCAACCGGAGTAAGAGCCTCGACTTCTTCAAAACCTTCAGCAAGAAATACATAGATCATTTTAAAACTTCCCTTCGAATCATATTTTATACAATTATTACAACGTGTTTTTCAAGCAGAAAAGCAGGATTATAAGATCTTTTGGATTTTCTCAGTCCTTCAAGTCCAAGATCCTCTTCCCTGTTTATATATTTAAGTTCTGAGGCGCACATTTTAGCAAATTCATTACATATTGTAGGATATGCACCCTGAACAGATCCAAGCGCTTTTTCAATATGAACTACAAAAGTATTCGAATTAAGCTGTTCTCCGAGGGTGAAGCCAACCATTTGTCCGTTTTGCTTTAAGATTGCTCCCTTTAAACCAAACTCATAATAATTATCAAAAAAAGTATGGATAGCAAATTGTTCGCAAACTGCGGAAAAATCGTCATGTCCGTTGCTGTTGTTATATGATTCAACGGCAAAGGTAATGCAGTCATCAAAGTCCTTTTCAGTTATCTCACGAAACTCCCAGTCATTATCCTTAAAACGTTTGATATGATTTCTTTTTCCGTGAAACTTTTTGCCTTTCATTTCAATAAGATCTATATTATTGTATATATAGTCGAAATAATCAGGGTTTGTTTTGACAGTAAGTCTGTCTCCGTAAATTTCCTTTAATTTAATGAGATTTTCATTATTAACTGAACTTATTACAAGTGGTTTACCCTTGCTGTCCGATATCTTTTTAAGCTCGGAAAATACTTCAGTTATATCTCCCTCTCCGGCCGGATACGTAAAGGAAGGTACGTCTGCAAGAGGAGTTCCAACAATATAAAAATCCTTGTACTTAGTTATCAATGAATTACTCATTTTTCTCCAAGCCATATTATTTGCAAATGAATATTCGCATCCCATAAAATCAGACTTGTGAAGAAGTTCGTTTATCCAATCCTTGTCTTTAATATCTATTTCTCTGAAATCAAGCATACTTAATCGACCTTAATATTTTCTAACCTTTCTTTAATTGCTTTGGAAATTGCTTCAATTGATAAAGCACAACCGTTTTCACTACATGATATAATCTCCCAGCCTTGTCTCTCAGCTGTAAAAAGTGCGGCTTTCCGACAGTTGTTCAAAAACTTAATATTACCCTCGTGAATATCTTTCTTTGACTCATCGCCTTTATATCTTTCAAGAAGCAGTTTTTGAGAAACATCCACCGGCATATCAAGATAAATTACCATATCCGGTCTTGGAAGTCCAAGCTTATCATATTCGTAATCGGAAAGCCATTCAAGATAGCTTTTCCATTCATCCTCAGGAAGCTTTTCCATCTGATAAATAGCATTAGAGGTAACGTATCTTGCCGCAAGTATTAATTCACCGTTTTTATAGTTTTTCTCCCAGTATAGCTTATAGCTTGCATACCTGTCGACTGCATAAAAACTCGATGCGGCATAGGCATTGATTTCTTCGGCATTTTTTGAAAAATCACCGTTAAGATACATTTTCACAAGAGCAGACGAAGGTTTATCGTACTCAGGAAAGCTTATCGCCTTACAAGGCACGCCTTTGTCTTTGAAATATCTGCGGATAATTTCAAACTGAGTTGATTTTCCGCTTCCGTCAAGTCCTTCGATAACAATAAGTTTTGCTTTATCCATAAAACTTCTCCGAACATTTTTTATATACAGATACAAAAGTATTATAACAAATAAATCAATCTGAGTCAACACAAAAAGTTATTTTTTAGCATTCAAAAGCATTTCCTCAGCGTTTTTAAGCAAAAGTTCGCTGACATTATCGCCGCCCATAATTCTTGCGATCTCATATTTTCTTTCATCATTTTCAAGAGTACGCACTTTGGTTATAGTTCTTCCCTCATGAACCTGCTTTTCAATAAGAATATGATTGTCTCCCATAATAGCAATCTGTGCTAAATGAGTAACGCATATTACTTGTCTGTGGGATGATATTTCGGAAAGTTTTAATCCGATTTTCTGAGCTGCTCTTCCACTTACGCCTGTATCAATCTCGTCAAAAATAAGCGTCGGGATATTATCCTTATCGGCAATCACATTTTTAAGCGCAAGCATTATTCTTGAAAGTTCACCTCCGGAAGCAATTTTAGCTATAGGCTTTGGTTCCTCTCCGATGTTAGACGATATAAGAAATTCAACAATATCCATTCCATCAGCCATAAGTTTTCCGGTTTTAAAATCAACAACGATTTTGACGTTCGGCATATTTAAAAATTCGAGTTCTGAAATGACCTGTTTTGTAAATCTGTCGGCAGCAGCCTTTCTTTTTTCAGAAAGTTCCTTAGCAAGCTTTGTAACATCCTTTAAAAGCTGCTGCTGTTCCTGAATAAGAGATGTAACAGTACTGTCGCTGCTGCGGAGTTCATTAAGTTCTGATAATGAACTTTCAAGAAGCTGCAAAACATCTTTTAAGTCAGGACCGTATTTTCTTGTTATTTTCCTTATATCCTCTTTTCTGTCAGAAAGCCAGTCAAATCTTTGGGGGTCAATATCAAGAGAATCAACTATTCCGCTTAATTCATCGGAAATATCTGAAATCTCAATTGAAACAGCGTTAAGCCGCTGTGCAAGCTCGTCAAATTTCTTATGAAGTTCACTGTTGAGCGAGAGGTTTCTTGCGGCATTCAACACAAGAGCGTCAACTCCCTCCTCGTCGTCAGTGCCAACGAGAATTGAATTAGTTTCAAAAACAGTTTGTCTTATAGAAGCAGAATTTTTAAGAGTATCGTACTCTTCGTTTACTATTATGTCCTCATCCTCGGTTAAATTATAACCTTCTATCTCATTTACAACATCGGTGAGGTAAGCTATCCGCTGTTTTTTTGACGACTCATCGGCCTTTATGTTTTTTATTTTTCTGGAAATATCCTGAAGCTTACGAAATTTATCATGATATTTTTTTTTGTCACTTTCAAGTTCTCCGAAAGAATCAAGAATACTTATATGCTTTTCAGGTGAAAGAAGTATCTGATTGTCATGCTGGCCGTGAATATTTACAAGCATTGAACCGATCTCTCTTATAACCGAAACATTGACCACTCTTGAATTAATTCTTGCAACGCTTCTTCCATCGGAATTTATTTCACGACTTATAAGGATCTGACCCTCTTCAGAATCAATACCAAGGGCTGAGAGATTTTCCGCTATATTTTTATCAACATCAAAAAGTGCAGAAACTACGGCTTTTTTACATCCTGTTCTAACAATATCCTTATTTGTTCTCTGACCCAGAACTGCGTTTATTCCATTAATGAGAATAGATTTTCCGGCACCGGTCTCACCTGTAAAAACGTTAAAGCCTTGAGTCAGTTGAATAACAGCTTTCTCTATTACAGCAAGATTTTCAATATAAAGTTCCCTGAGCATTTATTATTTCACCAACTTCAAAACATTTTCAAGCATTTTGTAAAAGTCCTCAGCCATATTACCGCTTCTCATGAGGATGAAAATGGTATCATCTCCGGCTATTGAACCTATAAGTCCGTTATAGCTTGTTTTGTCAAGTCTTGCACATACGGCCTGTGCCATTCCTGCATGAGTTTTAATAACAACTATGTTTTCTGCAAAATCAATACCGGATGCTGCTTGTTTAAATAAATCAAGAAAAAGCTCTTCTTCGCTTTTGCTTGGATCTTTTATATGAGACGCAACAGAGTATTTATACTGACCTTTCGATCCTATGGTTTTTATGATAGCAAGCTCTTTTATATCTCTTGAAATTGTCGCCTGAGTAACTTTCATTCCATAACTCAACAACCTTGCCTGAATATCCTCCTGAACGCCTATTTCTTCTTCAGAAATAATTTTCAGTATAAGCTTCTGTCTCTCTTTTTTCATATTTTTTCATCCTCCGAAAAACTCTTTAATGGCTGCATAAGTTTTCTGTTTACTGAGGAGAAAAAGCTTCCTCCCTTAATGTCAATAAGCTCTACATAACTTTCGGATCTCAAAATCCTAACCTTATCATTTTCACAGAGCTTAAATACCTCATTACCGTCAACGGTAAGAATGACTTTAGCTTTTTTGCTTGTATGGAATTCAACTCCAATTACTGAGTCGGAAGAAAAAACGATTGACCTTGCAAAAAGAGAATGTGCGCATATCTGAGTAAATTCAATACAATCCATTCCCGGTTCAATTATCGGACCTCCTGCCGAAAGAGAGTAAGCGGTAGCGCCGGTAGGAGTTGAAAAAATAAGTCCGTCAGCCCGAAGAGAACTTACAAGCATATTGTTTTTTGAAACCATAAAATCGGCAATTTTACAGCCCGTGTCCTTTAAAATAACAATGTCGTTTAAAGCTGTGAATCTTTTTGTTTTCCCATTTTCAAATTCAACCTCAGCGTCTATCATCATTCTTTTGTCAAGTGTATATTTTCCGCTGCAAAAATCATTCAGCAGATCAAGTTCGGAATGTTCGAGAGTCGCCATAAATCCAAGCCTTCCGCAGTTAAGCCCAAGCATAGGCTTTTTAAATTCAGAAGCATATCCGGAACATCTCAGGATTGTTCCGTCGCCTCCTACCGCAAGTATACAATCGCATTCGGGAATAAGCTTTTCAGATAAGCCATAATGCAAAGCGGATATCTCTGCAAAATCATCCTTGTGTGAACAGTCCATAAAAATTTCAGCCCCGTTCAGAAGAAGAATACCACAGGCTTTTATCGTATAGCTTTTACAGTTTTTCTTATCAAGATTTGGATATATAAAAATTTTCATTGCCTTACACCTTTGGATCAAAGTTCTTTGAATGCTTTATCAACTAAAGCTTTGAAATCAGCCTTTTCTGACCGACCGGTATTTACTTTATTATTTTCAAGAAGGGCTATATACTCAATATTTCCATCGCCGCCTTTTACAGCGGAATAATCCATCCCGCCGACGGTAAATCCACAATTTTCTATAAAAGTTACAAGTTCTGAAAGTATTGAAGCATGAGCCGATCTATCTTTTACGATACCGCCCTTGCCAATATATTTCTTTCCCACCTCAAACTGAGGCTTTATAAGTATTACCGCTTTTGAGTTGTCCTTCAAAACCGATTTAATAACGGGAATTGCATTTTTAACCGAAATAAAAGAAAGATCTGCACATACAAAATCAGCCTTTTCATTCATATATTCAAGTGAAAAATCTTTAACGTTCACACCTTCAAGATCTATTACCTCTTGACGAATGCGAAGAGACTCATCAAGCTGACCATGTCCCACGTCAACAGCGTAAATTTTCCGGGCTCCGTTCTGAAGCATACAATCTGTAAACCCTCCTGTTGAAGCTCCAAGGTCAACGCAGACAGCATCTTTCAGATTAAGCTCAAACACATTCAAAGCTTTTTCAAGCTTGAGTCCGCCTCTGCCGACATATTTAAGCTCGGAAGCATTAACCTCAATCGTATCTCCATCACAAACAGAATATGACGGTTTTGCGGCAGTTGTACCGTTGACCCTAATTCCTCCGGAGATTATCATTTCCTTAGCTCGTTCGCGGCTTCTTGCTTTTTTATTTTCCACAAGCCAAATATCAAGTCTTGTCACCATCTATATTCTCCCTGATTTTTTGTGCAATCTGTTCAGGCAAAAATCCTACTTCTTCAAAGGCTTCCTCAACGGTCTGTTGCTTTATAAAACCGTGAATTGCATAAGCCTTAACATTAGGAAATTCAGACATTATTTTTTGAGAAATCGAACCTTCAAAGAAAGACTCCTCAAAAAACAGAACTTTATCATACTCCCCGATAATATTCCTGACAATATCTGCAACAGGATAAACATTTATAAGCTTTAAGGTATCAAAATCCTTATTTTCTCTCATGAGGATATCCTTTGCCTTTAATACATTATTAATTAGTCTGCCGTAAGAAACAACAAGAAGATCGTTATTTTTTCCTGAGTATTTATAAGTTGAAACAACTCGGAAACCAGGTATTTCGGTTTTATCGCAGCCTCTCGGATACCTTATTACAGAAACTCCGTGATCTCTGTAAACAGCTGAATTAAGACAAACCTTAACTTCTCCGTAAGTAGACGGAGAATATATCTTAATTCCGGGAACCGAAGTGAGAAGAGGAATATCAAAAATCCCGTTATGAGTTTCTCCGTCATCGCCAACTATTCCGGCACGGTCAACACCGATAACAGCATGAACTCCGCCAATGGAAAGATCATGGATTATCTGGTCAATGCTTCTTTGAAGAAATGTTGAATAAACTGCAAAAACAGGCACCATTCCCAAAACAGAAAGTCCTGAGCAAAATGTAACGGCGTGTTCCTCAGCGATCCCGACGTCATAAAATCTTTCCGGAAATACCTTTGCAAAGTACTGAAGTCCGGTTCCGTATTTCATTGCGGCAGTGATTGCGCAAATTCGTTTATCCATTTTTCCTAAATGTACAAGTTCTTTACCGAAAACAGTTGAAAAGCTGTCGTCTGCAACCACATCGGGATTTCCTGTCTCTATCTCAAAGGAGCCGATTCCATGATATTCTCCAGGATTTTCCTCAGCGGGACCGTATCCTTTGCCTTTAACTGTATATACCGTAACCACAACAGGTCTGTGCTTATTTTTGGCAGCTTTGAGTCCGGCTTCAAGTTCTTTTATATCATGACCATTAATAGGTCCGACATACTCAAATCCCATATCTTCAAATAAAGTACAGTTAAGCACCATATTCTTGAACAAATTCTTTGAGCTTATAAGTGCATTCTTTATAGGCTTTCCAAGAACAGGCGTACTGTTAAGAACATTTTCAACAACGTCTTTGGTTTTAATATAAGAATCCTTATATCTTAATGTTGAAAGGTACTTTGCCATGCTACCAACATTTTTAGATATAGACATTTCGTTTATATTAAGAATAACAACAAGATTTACGTCTGATTTTCCAGCATTATTCATTCCCTCATAAGTTATCCCGCCTGTTAAAGCCCCGTCACCTACTACTGCAACAGCATAATTTTTGCTGCCCATGATCTTCATAGCGCTTGCTATTCCGTAAGCCGAAGATACTGCAGTTGAGCTGTGGCCGGTAACAACCGGATCGTGTACAGACTCACAAGGCTTGCAGAATCCGGATATTCCGCCTTTTTTACGAAGACTATCAAACTTGTTAAGACGTCCTGTCAATATTTTATGAGTATAAGCCTGATGTCCCACATCAAAAACTATCTTATCATTGGGAGAGTCAAAAACTCTGTGTATTGCAACAGTAAGTTCAACAGTTCCAAGATTAGAGGAAAGGTGTCCTCCATTATTTGAAACAGTTTCGATAAGCAGCTCTCTTATTTGTTTACAAAGTTCATCACACTGAGCAAAATTAAGTTTTTTAAGGTCATCGGGGAGCGAAAGTTTGTCGAGTCGTATTTTCTCAGGCTGAATATCTTTAAAATTTATATTACCCATACCCATTACTCCAAATTATTTTTTTCTTGTTAAAAGCTCCATAGTAAGTTCCTTTAAAAAATCGCTGTTTTCAAAATTATCAAGAATACTTATAGCTTCATTTGTAAGTTTTTCCGCCTCATCTTTTGACTTTTCAAGTCCCATTAGCGAAATATAAGTTGATTTATCCTGCTTGCTGTCAGAACCGATCGGCTTACCAAGTTCTTCAAAGGAACCTGTAACGTCAAGAATATCATCAACTATCTGAAAAGCTCTTCCCAATGCGTCTGCATATTTTTCCGCAAAAGGAATTTTCTCAGGCTTTTGACCGAGAATACAACCCATTTTACAGGCAGCTTTAATTAAAGCGCCAGTTTTAAGTATCTGAAGATAGTTTAGCTCATCAATTGTAATTTTTCTGTGTTCAGCTTCGATGTCAACAACTTGTCCGCCTATCATTCCCATAACTCCAGTTGATGAGGAAAGAATATTTGAGAGCTTAACAGACGACTCATATGAAATTGTTCCTTCAATTGCCTTCGAGGAAATTATTTCATAAGGGAGCGTATTAAGAGCGTCCCCTGCCAAAAGAGCAATAGCTTCGGGAAACATCTTATGACACGAGGGTTTTCCACGTCTGAAATCGTCATTATCCATACATGGCAGATCGTCATGTATGAGAGAATAGGTATGCACCATTTCAACAGTACAGGAAAGATCGATATATTTTTCAGAGTTGCCCCCACACATTTTGCAGAATTCAAGCATAAGCACAGGTCTAATTCTTTTTCCGCCTGCACTTAATGAATATTCCATTGCTTCGCAGACTATCTTCTGAAGCTCAGGCTTATTCTCGGTAAGCCTTAAAAGTGCGTGGTTAATCTTTTCACAATACTCATCAAGAGTTTTTTTATACATATCCTTCATTTTAAACCTCTTAATTTTTTTCATCATCTATAATTTTAATCTGAAGCTTAGCATCTTCAAGCAGTTTTTTGCATTCGACTGATAATTTTGTTGCTTCATTATAAAGGTCAAGAGATTCCGTAAGCGACGCATCGCCTTTTTCAAGTATCCTGACTATTTCCTGAAGTCTTTCAAGAGATTGTTCAAAACTCATTAATATTGCTCCTTTTATAAGACTGAAGCGTTTACTTCACCGTCTGAAAATCTAATTTTAATTTCGTCGCCCTTATTCAGTTCTTTTGAGTATCTGACGATTTTCCCTTCCTTTGTCACAAGTGAATATCCTCTGTCAAGAACATTAAAAGGACTCAGTGCAGAAAGCTTTGATGCGCTTTTCATAAGTTCAATATCAAGTGAAGATATTTTCTGAGAAAATGCCTTATCAAGTCTTACAGAAAGGTTATCAAGCTTGTCCTCTTTAGATAATATCCGATTTTTCGGAGAGCAAGACAAAAGGCGTTGAGAAAGAAGATCAAATCTGTCAGCTTTAGAATCAATGCATCTTAACGCAAGATTATGAACGTAATGATTAAGTCTTTCAATATCTCCGTAAATTATGCTGAGATCAGGTACAGCAAGTTCGGCAGCAGCGGAAGGAGTAGGCGCCCTCATATCGGCTGCATAATCGGCAAGAGTCGTATCAGTTTCGTGTCCAACTGCGGAAATTACGGGAATTGAACAATCATAAACCGCCATAACAACCTTTTCAGTGTTAAATGCACTGAGGTCTTCAGTCGAACCCCCTCCTCTTGCAAGAATAACAACATCAGCGGTTGATCTTCCGGCTTTAAACAAAGCTTTTTCAATTTCATCCTGAGCTTGTACACCCTGAACAGAACAAGGATAAACTGTTAATCTGCAAACGGGGCATCTTCTTGAAATAACATTTATTATATCCTGAAGGGCAGCGCCAGCGGCAGAAGTAACGACTGCGATCTCATCGGGTCGTTTAGGAATCGGTCTCTTTATATCAGCGTTGAAAACACCTAAATCAGCAAGTTTTTTCTTTAGAGTTTCCAGATTTAACCGATTTGAGCCTGTGCCCATTGGCTGCATATCAGAAACGTTTATTTGATAATTTCCGTCACGCTCGTAAAGATCCACATTACCAAAAGCCACTATTTTCATTCCGTTTTCAGGAACAAACCTTAGTTTATCTGCATTTGAAGAAAACATTACAGCTTTTACATTACATTCACCGTCAGTTATAGTAAAGTACATATGACCGCTTTTATAATAAACGGATAAATCTGTAATTTCTCCGCTTACAGCGACTCCGTGAAGCTTTACATCCTGTTTAATTTTATACCCTACATACCTGTTAAGCTGTGATACGGTTAATATCGAACTCATAAAAATCCCCTTTTGATGGCGGCAAACACTGCAACTCCGGCAGCATTATCGCAGGAGAATCCCGAAGACGCAAAATTGCAGTCGAATTCCTTTGAAAGTTCATCTGCAATAATTTTGTCTGACATTACTCCTCCCGCATAAACGACAGGCATTTCGCCAAAATCATTAAGAGCCGAGCTTGTCATTTCAAAAATTGTCCTGCTGATAAATTTTATTGCATACTTTGCTATATCTTCTCTGCCGACGCCCTCGTCAAGCATTTTTCTTACCTTGTTTTCAACACCGGAAAGACAGCAGCATCTATCCTTTATAACAGGCTTTATTTTAAATTCGGCTTTGCTTTTTTTCGCAAGCTTTTCAAGCTCACTGCCACATGGAAAATCAAGTCCAAGCATAACGCCTGTCCTGTCAATAAGCTGTCCTGCCTTAAGATCAAGAGAATGTCCGATATCGGTAATGTTTACAACATTTTCCCTGTCAGGTGAACAAATAAGCATATCTGTTGTTCCGCCGCTTACATGAAAAGCAAGAAACCTTTCATTTTTAAGAAGGTCGAGTCTTTTGCATGAATAAAGAGCCGCAAGAATATGACCTGTCTGGTGAGATGTTCTGTACAGCGGAACATCGACGGCGTTCGCCATTGACATTGCAGATGCTTCTCCTACAAGAAAGCATGGCATATAAGATCCTTCGATCGGTCTTGGTTTAACGGAGACTCCAACAGCCTGTGGGAATCTCAATACATCTCCTGCCATTTCCAAAAGTTCGGGAAGTTGTTTTGTATGATGAAAAACAGCGTCGGATTGCCTTAAACCAAGCTCACCCTTTTTAACAGGAAGTAGTTTTCTGAAATTTAACACCTTCATATCATCGCAGTCAAGCACAGCAAGAGAAGTTGTATAATTGCTTGTATCTATGCCGATTATCTTATTCATTTTTTCCTTTAATACTTCTTGCAAATGCTCCCAAAACGCCGTTAATAAATGCAGCGTCATTTTTCTGAGCATATTTTTTTGCAATCCTCACTGCCTCACTGATTGCAACATTAACAGGAACTTTGTCATCATAAACAGCTTCATAAAGAGCAAGTCGCAAAATAGCGAGGTTCATTTTAGGTATACGGTCAATAGTACGCTTATCGCTGTATTTTGCAATGATGCTGTCAAACTCATCACAATTTTCATAAACCTTTATTACTATCTCCTTAACGTCGTCGTTTACAACAAAATCCTTATCATCGTCAAGAGAATTGACTGCATCGTCAAATATCACATCAAGATCGTCATCACGAAAGCTTTTTTCAAAAATAATAAGAAAAGCAGATTCTCTTACAGCGCTTCTTGGAATAGACAAATTAACACTTCCTTTATTTTACTAAAATTTCAGGTTTCCCATAAAATATCTTTAAGCCTTCGGAGATCTCCAAAGGCTAAAGACAATATTAAAACATAACGTCAGCAACAATAACGTTTACTCTTGATACTGTAATTCCGGTCATGCTCTGAACAGAATTCTTAATGCTGCTCTGTACTTCTTCAGCGACCTGAACAGCTTTAAATCCACCCTTAACGATTATCTTTACCGATATTTCCACAACATCATCATTAAGAACGATTCCTATGTCTCCGTTGTTTTCTTCCTTAAGGAAAAACTGCTTTATAGATTTCTTTGCAGGAAGCACAGAATACACTCCCTCAACCTCATGCACTGCATTTTTAACAATTGTTGTGATTACGTCTTCGCTTATTCTCAAAGTACCGGGGATATTCTTTTTTATTTCGGACATAATGCTCCTCCTTTATGATATGACTGCCGTAAAATGTAGATTTACACACATATAACATTGTTTATAGCTATATTCAAATACATTATAGCATATTTTTCTTTAAAACACAACCTTTTTAATTCAATTCATATCATATATTCTTATATTTTCATTTGCAATATTAACTTCACTTAATAAAATGTCCTTTATCTGGGCAGCCTGACTTGGCGCCAGTCCCTCTGATTTTACAACAATATTTGCGCTTTCACCGTCAAGATATACTACGCAGTCTTCATATCCCGCTGCTTTTATAAGGCTTTCCACAGTATTTTCGCTTTCAATAAGAGCAGAAAGAGAGACAGCCTTATCCTCTGCAACAGCTTGTTCTTCTTCAGTAGTATCTCCTCCGGTCATAATTGTTTTAAGGGTTTCTACAGCCTCATCACGGGCAGTTATCTTATCTATCCTTGCCTGTGCAAAATAATCCTCAGCTTCTGTGTTTACAAGCTGAGCTTCGCCGTAATTGACTGAAACACCGTCTACTGTCCCTGTAGGCTTGATCTTGTCGTCGGTTTTTGAAAGTATGTAATTTCCGTAGATACCAAGTCCCAGAATCAAGGTAAGGCTTGCAAGGATTATTTGTTTTTTTCCGATTATAACGCTTGGTTTTTTCATGGTGATTTTCCTTTCTTCACTAAAATTATCTGCTTAAAGCTTCAACGCAGATTTTGTTTGATGGAATACTCAGCACGGTAGAAACCGCACTTATAATTTTTTCTTTTACTGAAATATTATCACCTCCCTGACAGACTACAGCGACACCCGATACCTGCGGTCTTATTACCTTTTTTACAAGCGCCTCTGTTTTTCCATTGTTTTCTATGATAACTATTTTATTTTCATGACTTTCAGAAGTTTTTTCCTCCGATGAGTCTATATCCGATGAAAGTTCTTCTGCGTAAACATATTCGGTAGTACCCTCGATGGAGATCATAACCTTTGCTTCTCCGACACCTGTAATGCTTTCAAGAAGCGAGGTCAGTTCTTTTTCAAGTTGATTTTTATATGCAGTGGTATCCTCTGAAACCACATCGTTTTTCAAATTCTCGCTATCGCTTTTTGTATCTTTTTCTTCGTTTCCAAGCGTGGAAAGAAAAATTATAAGTATTCCTATAAGACCTGCTGCCACAGCAATTTTAATCTTTATATCGGATTTTGAAAATTCATAAAGCTTTGTTTTTATTGATTCCGGGATCTTCATGGTCCTTTCCTTTCTCATTCAAATATAACCTGAACGTTTTTCCCAAGGTATTCACCAACAATATTACGAGCTTCTTCTTCATATTGTTCTTCTGTTTTGATGTGGACTGATGAAACCTCTAAATAATTATATTCATCAATTTTTGTATCTATGCTGATATTATCAAAGCTTATCTCTTGTTTTTTAAAATATAATCCAAGATTTTTTTCAAGTTCAGATCTAATCTCTTTAATATATATATCATCTGTAAGCTGTTGAAATTCCTTGGTCTGAGAAATCTCGTTAACATCTACAGGCGATGTTGAAACGGTCTGAATTCCCGATTTAACAAACGGCGTCATTATTACTATAACAAGTATAAGTGACATAATTGCATTAAAGCCTTTTTTAACGCTGTTTTCCGGTGCGGATATACCGAATACAGTAATTGCTGTCCCGGCAAGACATCCTGCAAAAGCAGCAGCTTTTATTGTTTCCATTTGATTATTCCTTTCAGTTTGAATTTACTCCCGCAAGCATAAGTACGGCTGTTGAGACAATAAATACAACGCTTACAGTTACTATGACGCTGAGAGCTATCGAAATCACAGCAGAAGTACTTTTCAAAAGTGAAGAAAGTTCTTTTTCACCCATAATATCTGCTATTATCCCTCCAAGCATGGTAACAAGTCTGACAATAACAGTAAATATCACAGGCCTTATTACAATAAACAGGATTATTATCATTCCAAATCCACCAACGCCGGATCTGATTACTCCAAGACTTCCCTTTACAGTCTGATATGCGTCTGATACGGCGCCTCCCACAACGGGAACAAAAGTGGAAACGGCAAACTTTGCCGCTTTTGCTCCGACAGAATCGGAAGAAATGCCAATAACGCTCTGCATGGATAGGACACCGACAAAAATAGTCATCAGAACACCCAAAAGCCACTGGACAAGGCTTTTTATATTTGAAGAAACAGAAGATAATGAAAGCTGAGGATTGATGGCAGCGACAATTGAAACTGCGAAAACTATGCTTATTAGCGGCATGAATATTTTATCGGCTATGTAGGTTATTACTTCGCTGACTGAAAAAAGAGTAATATAATACGACGAAGCGGCGCTGGGACTTCCGCTTGTGGCAATTATACTTGCATAAACAGGGATATAGCTGAGCATGAATGAGTTTACTGCGTCAAGAGAATTTAGAATTTTATCCACAACTAAATTTATGCAGTCCAAGCTGATGCTTACGCAACAAAGAACAGCCGTTACCGAAAAAGCTCTTGAAATGTTTTCGCTGTCGGGAGCAAGACTTTTTATTAGCAAACAGATAAGAGCCAATGCCGTAGTTTTTCCAAGTATACCGAAAGGCTCCCCAAGATATTCGGAAAAAATTCCGAAAATGTAATTTAGTATGCTTGATACGGAAAATCCGCTTATACTTTCAGGGTTGCTCATGTCAATACCGTTTTCTTCAAGCTCACTATGAACATCATCGTCTATATACTCCTCAAGTTGAGAACTCACATCGTCCATAATGATATTCATATTGTCTTCGTCGCCTTCTTCGGCAAATGAGCAAACAGGAAAGCATAGAGCAAATATAACCGCAATTATTACTGAAACAGCCCTTTTCATTTTTACCTCTTTTAAAATTCTTACGTCAGTATTTTTTCTATAATATTTACAAGAGCTTTAAACAACGGCAAAGATACTGCAAGGATCGCAATCCTCCCTGCCGCCTCTACGACGCTTGCCAGTCCGGATTCGCCGCAGTCACGACAGCATCCGCTGCCAAGCTGGGTAATATAACAAACACCAAGACATTTATATATAATTTCAGGATACTGATCGGGTATCCCGGCTTTTAAAAAAAGCTCGTCTATCATTTCCGTTATTTCTGTAATCCCCGAAATGATATACAAAATTACAGATACTCCCGCTGCTAAAGAAATGACTATTGAAAATTCTCTGCCGTCCTTTTCGACAAGCTTACACATTATTGCCGCCGTGATGCAGATAACAGAAACAGCCGTGATATCCATCAGTAAAACCCGAATATGTCTTTTATGGAATCGAAAAGACTTCCTATTTCTTTAACAATTATCATAAGCACAACTATAAGTCCTGCAAGGGTAGTCATCATAGCCTGCTCATCTCTTTCCGCACGTTTTAGCAGCTGATTTAATACCGCAACGATTATCCCTATTGCAGCTATTTTGAAAATGAGATCAACTTCCACTTTTTTACGCTCCCTTTCAAATCAATAACAGACAAAGCATCATAGATACAAGAATACCTGAAGTCCTGTAAAGGCGGCATTTGTTTTTTGATATTTCACTTATCATGTCATAACTTTCCGTTATAACGCTTTTATACATCTTTATCAGGTTAAGCTGAGAATACAGATCGGTTTTCCCAAGCTTTAAAAAAAAATCATTAAGTACCTGCCTTTCGTTATGAGAGATCACTTCAAGGCAATCTCCTTTTTTATGTAAGCAGCAGTCGATTATTTCCTTGTATTCCTTTTTTGCACAAAGAGATGAAATGATATTTTCAGTTGTCATGACCTCTCCGGAAAGATATATTTCTGTTTCATTCATAAGACATGAAACGGTTTTCAGTACATTTTTTCTTTTTTCAAGTCTTGCGGCAAAAAGGAAACCGGAATATGTTCCGGAAAGTATAATTGCCGCACATCCGATCATTTTAATCATCACAAGCAGAACCTTTCTATACTATCATGCCTTTCCGTTTATTTTAACAAGTCTTATAAGCCTTCCGCACATAGTTCCTGTTCCCAAAACTGCAGCATAATCAAAAACGCCTTCTTTAATAAGCTTTGATATGGTAATTCTTTTCTTTGCCTCTTCAAAATCCGGGCAATGTGCTGTCGCCACAAGACAAACTCCGGAGTTTACTGCATATTCAAGAGCTTTTGAATCCTCCTTTGAACCAATTTCATCGCAAACAAGTATTTTAGGCGACATAACCTTTACAGCAGTCATGATACCGTCATATTTTTCGTAAGAGCAAAAAACATCTGTCATCTTTCCTATATTATTACGAGTCAGTCCCTCGGACGATGCAGAGATCTCATTTCGCTCGTCAATAAGTGAAATCCTTCGCGTATCTCCAAGACGTCTGCAAAGATCTCTTAAAATAGTTGTTTTTCCGGAACAAGGAGGACCTAAAATAAGCAGACTTTTATCTCCTTCGGAAAAAACGCGGCTGTAAATATCCTCACAGCATCCTATTACCTCTCTTGCTATACGAATATTTATTGAAGAAATGTCTTTAAGCTTGTCAACGATATTTTGCTTCAAGGGATTCTTGACAGCTGTTCCGCAGAAGCCTACTCTGTTCCCCCCGTCTACAGTTATGTACCCTTTTGAAATTTCTCTTGAAAAGCTGTGTATAGAATTCTTAAAAGCAGTATTAAAGACCTGTTCCATATCTTCCTTTGTTATTTTAACAGCCTTTTCATCTGAATTTACAAGTACTCCATCTTCGGTAACAAAATATTCCTTGTCAAAAATTGATACAGAAAGACTTTTTCCGTATCTCAGTCTGATATCCTGAATCCTTTTGGATTCAATATCCGGAATTCTGGAAACTGCACTGTAAAGCCTCGGAGTTAATACCGATATCCCTTTATCAAATTTTGTTATCTCCTTTATCATTTTTGATTACCTCTTTTCTGTACAAGCAGTGATTAATAAATACTATGACAATAAAATGCGCCGTATTCGTTAAATTTAATTAATTTATTATTTCATATTGAAATTTCTGTAATTATATGCTACAATTATAATTGATTTTGTATTATACAACAAACAAGACGAAAAGAAAGGATAACAAAAAATGAATGCATCACTGACAGAAGAACAGCTTAGAGTTCTTAGGGACGCAAAAGAGATTATCAATCAGGCCAAAAAAGTCATTATCGGAAAAGATGAGGTCATAATAAAAGCGCTTCTTACTATTCTTGCAAAAGGACATATTCTCATTGAGGATATACCCGGAGTTGGAAAAACCACACTTGCCCTTGCTCTTTCAAAAGCAATGAATATAAACTACAAAAGACTTCAGTTCACTCCGGACGTTCTTCCGAGCGATGTTACCGGATTTACAGTTTATAACAAAGAAACCGGACGTTTCGATTATAAAGAAGGCGCTGCTATGTGCAACCTCTTTCTTGCAGACGAAATAAACCGTACTTCGAGTAAAACGCAGTCGGCTCTTCTTGAAATCATGGAGGAAGGAAAAATAACGGTTGACGGAGTAACAAGAAACGCTCCCGACCCTTACATTGTCATTGCAACACAAAATCCTGTGGGTTCTATCGGAACACAGCTTCTTCCTGAATCTCAGCTTGATCGTTTTATGATAAGAATGACTATAGGTTATCCGGATCTTAAAAGCGAGATAGGAATGCTGAAATCAAAACAAGGATATACTCCTCTCGATGTGGTAAAAAGCGTCGTAACCGCTTCTGATGTTGTATTTGCAAGAAATGTTGTTGAGCAAATGTATATTTCCGATAAAGTATTCGAATACATTGCCGCACTTGCAAAGGCTACAAGAGAGCATCCCATGATCAAGCTCGGGCTAAGTCCAAGAGGAACCATCGGACTTTCACGTATAACAAAGGCCACTGCTCTTTTAAAGGGAAGAAACTATGTTGTTCCGGACGATGTGCAGTATGCATTTCACGACGTTGTTGAGCACAGGATAATTTTAAATTCAAAGACCCGTGTAAATAATATCACTGCAAAGCAGGTACTTAATGAAATATTAAATTCTGTGCCTGTTCCTAAAGTATCTAAGGCGGCCATATTATGATCTCAATAATTATATTCTATATAATTCTTCTTGTTGGCTCGGGATTATTTTATATTTTATACAGAGGCGACATATCCTTTTATTTGTTTTTATTTGTAATAATACTTCCTGTGTTTTCAATGCTAAGTATGATTTTATCCAGAAAAAAGCTTCGCATTTCCGTAAACTCAACTGCCGACGGAAGGAAAAACAACAAATTTCCTGTTATAATTTCTATATCAAATAGATCTGTTTTTCCATTTTCGGTTGTCAGAATAACTTTAGAATATTATAACAGTCAGATAAACTCGGTAAAAACATTTGATATTAACACCTCTGCATCGGGTCATTCGGATTTTCAGCTGAAACTCAGCTTATCGTCCGAATACTGCGGAATTATTTGCGTAAAAATAAAAAAGGTCAGAGTATACGACCTTCTTGGGATTTTTTCCTGCAAAATACCAAACAAGCTGCTACTATCAAGCAAGTATCAGTGTCAGGTAGGGATAGTTCCTGAAATAATTGACCTTGATGCCGAAATATCATCTGTAAAGAGCGTTGATTATGAAAGCGATTTCTATTCAAAAACGCAAAGCGGCGACGATCCTTCTGAAATATATGATATGCACGATTATAACCCGGGGGACAAGCTTAATAAAATACACTGGAAGCTTACTGCAAAGCTTGACAGCATTTACGTCAAAGATTACTCTCTTCCTGTAAGCAGCTCAGTTTACATATTCTATTACAATTCCTTGACAGATCACGCCTCTAAAGAAGAAATAAAAAGAAACGATGCTGTTTTAGATGTTATTTTTTCTCTTTCATACTTTCTTTGCGAGAATGATCTTTCTCACAAAATAATTTTCAAATCAAATGATGATACAGGCTACAAAGCAGTCAAAATTGAGGACGTTGAAGATTTGTATGCTACTTTTTTTGAAATGATTTTTACAACTAAGGCAGATGAAAATTTTTCTTTTACAGAAAGCTTTGTTTATGAAAATTCAATTTCTCCAATGAGCAGAATATTATATTTCAAAGCTGACGGAGATCCTTCTTCATTTTCTGTAGATGAATATTTTTCAAACTGCTATGTCACACTTTTCTGTTGTAAGAACGAAGGCAATGAGATTATAGACATATCTCACGATAATTACTTTGATATAATAAAAATAGATCCTGACAATATTCAGAAATCTGTAGGTTACATTGATATTTGATTCACATTGAACGAACAGGCAATCGAAAGGATGTTTACAATTAAAATTAAAAAGTCAGAAAAACAGATATCGGGACTATGTGAAAACGGCATAACCATTTATAACAAAATAATTTCTTCCGACACTCATAGCCCATCTGCATTAAGCAGTATTTCAAGAGCTTTGCTTGTATTTGCTCTTTCATTTTCTTCACTGGCGGTTTTTTCCGCAGGCATTGATACTGACATAAATTATTTTGTTCTGTTTCTTTATACAGCTTTTGTCACAGCCGTTTCCTGTTCCTTTAACTCTAAAGCAGGCAAATTCGGAAAGATAGCTTTAATACTTCTTTTTATTTTATTTATAATTTTTACTCCAAAAGTTAAATTCGGATTTTGCAGTATTATCAATGATTACACTGAATTTATAAATCTTGGAGAGATTTTTGCCGTACCTGATGAGCTTTTATATACTGAAATCTATGCTTTAAAGACGGCTGCAATGTGTGAAATTGCTACTCTTATTGTTCCGGCACTAAGCTATTCATGCTTTTACAGTGTAAATTTAATAATCGTTTTTCTTTGCACATTTCCCTTTGCCGAACTTATTCTATACTGGGGAATAGAACCTCCGACGCTTATTTTTATTATTCTTATTACAGGCTGGGTATGTGTTTTCGTAATGCAGATAGCTTCCATGAACTTTATAAAAACAAAGGTAAACTCAGATTATCGGCTTAAAAAGAAAAGCAGCAAGTTCTATATTTCATCTAAGAAGCTTGCTTCAAACGCCGCCGGAAAAACTATCCCAGTTACGACCGCTATATGCTCTTTATTGTTTATATTTGTTTTTGTTTATTCATCTTTATTTCATTCACGTCCGGGCAGCATAGACCAATTAAGAAGCAATATAAAATATGCTGTTGAAAACTTTTCCTTTGACGATATTCCCGGTTCTCTTAATAATTTTGCATACAGTCTGGGTCTGACGTCGCGAGGAAACTCACTGCCCGGCACTCCTCCCAGACTTGGCGAAAGAGACGGTGTGGACTATACCGGTAAAGTTGTTCTTAAAGTCAGATCCTCCTCACAAATTAAAAACAACATTTACCTTAAAGGATATGTGGGAAGCGTTTATACGGATAACACATGGCTTCAGACAGATGAATCAGACTATGACGACCGGGCTTTCAGTGAGCTTGATAACCCTGTTTTGAACATCAATTATAATTCTTCGGAATATATGGAAAATGGTGTAATTATAAATATCAATTCCGTAATGGAGATTGAAAATGTCGATGCGCCGAAATATGCCTATGCGCCTTACAATTCAGATTATCTCACTATTAAAGGAGTTAATTTCTATTATGATTCCTATGCATATACAAACGAAAATAATTATTCCGTAAATTTCCTAAACAACAATATAAGCAGCATCTATTATAATGTTTCCCAGATACCTATTTACGATTCAACAAGCATAAGCAACAATTACAGATGGTATTTAAACTTTGCAAATAATCATTACACGGACTATAATCCCGAACTTATAAGTACGGCTTACAATGAAATAATAAGCAACTATGATTACCTTGGAGAATATTTTTACGGACAAGCTTTAGCAAACGGATATGATATTATTAATACTGACGATGCAACTATAGACTACATTGATGGCATAATACCTAATATTAATATTGTTGCAAACGCAATTAATCACTATTTCCAAGATAATTATACATACAATATTGCTCCGGGAAGAACTCCTTCCGGTGAGGATTTTGTAAAGTATTTTCTTGAAGAAATGGATTCGGCATCCTGTACTTATTTTGCAAGCGCAGGAACTCTTTTGATGAGATCTTTTGGCTTTCCCGCAAGATATGTAGAAGGATTTATTGTAACTCCCGACGAATTTAACAGCGATAATTATGTAGAAGTAACCGACAGATCTGCACACGCATGGTGCGAAGTATACATTGACGGCACAGGCTGGGTTCCTCTTGAATTTACCCCCGGATTTTCGGGCGGTGAAAATCCCAACTTAAACCTGCAAAATCCTGACGAACCACCTGAACAGACAACAACTGCTATTACAACAACTGCCAATACCACGAGCACAACCACGATTGCACCTGTAACTACTGAGCCTGAGCAGACCACATCCCCTGTTACATCACCTGACATTTCGGGTGAAAGTGACACAGGCAACTCGGATAACAGTGTGGATTACAGCAAAATTATCAAAATAACGATAATTTTAATACTTGTTACCGTGGCGGTACTTGTTATTATACTCTGCTGGCTTACCTATCGAAGAAAATCTGTGGATAGATATTTGAAATCAATCGCAGACGAGGACAGAAACAAGGCTGTCATAGCGATTTACCGCAGGTATGTTGAACTTCTGAAATTCATCGGCATCAACACGGAAATAAATGTTACAGACCTTGATCTTAGTGAAGCAATAGCTGATGAGCTTTCAAAACACGGACTTGAAAATATTATTTCAGATTTTAAATTTCTTGCAACGACAGCGGTTGAAGCGGACATGAGCAGTAACAAGATAATTGAGGAAAACTATAGATTATGTTTAGATATCCTTAAGATACTTCAAAGCTTTGTTTGGGATAACAGCTCAACTTTAAAGAAGTTTATTTTAAAATATATCAGGTTCTATTATTAAATAATAAAGGAGCGAAACTTATGTTTGAAATCAGAAATGAATTTTTTCTTGACGGCAACCCGTTTAAAATAATTTCAGGATCCATACACTACTTCAGAATTGTTCCTGAATACTGGCAAGACAGACTTGAAAAGCTTGTAAATATGGGCTGTAACACTGTTGAAACCTATATTCCATGGAATTTTCACGAACCCCAAAAGGGAGAGTTTCTCTGGGAAGGCAGGCACGACATTGAGAGATTTATCAGACTTGCGCAGAATCTTGGGCTTTACATAATTCTTCGTCCCTCACCTTATATCTGCTCTGAGTGGGAGTTCGGCGGACTTCCCGGCTGGCTATTAAAGGACAAGAATATGAAACTCAGATGTAGTTATGAACCGTATTTGAAGGCAGTCAAGGATTACTATAGCGTGTTGATTCCAAAGCTAAGTAAATACCAGATAGACAAGGGCGGCAAAATTATCCTTATACAAATAGAAAACGAGTACGGTTATTACGGAAATGATACCGCTTATCTTGAATTTCTCCGAGATACAATGAGAGAACTTGGCATTACAGTTCCATTTGTTACTTCCGACGGACCGTGGAGCGAAGGAATCTTCAAATCGGGGATTGTTAACGGAGCGCTTCCAACAGCAAATTTCGGTTCATCAGCGGCATGGCAGTTTGGTCAGATGAAAAAATTTATCGGAGAAGATAAGCCGCTTATGTGCATGGAATTCTGGAACGGATGGTTTGACGCATGGGGTGATGAACATCACACAACTGCTCCTGAAAAGGCGGGGGCTGAGCTGGAGGAGCTTCTCAAGCTCGGAAGCGTTAATTTCTATATGTTTGAGGGAGGAACAAATTTCGGCTTTATGAGTGGAAGAAACAGCGGAAACAAAACCGCTGATGTTACTTCATACGACTACGACGCTCCACTGACCGAGGACGGACAAATCACTCCTAAATATGAGCTGTTCAAAAAAATCATATCAAAATACAACACACCAATGGACATCACTTTGTCTACAACTATTAAGCGTAAATCTTATGGTAAAATAAACTGCTGCGCCAAGACCGACCTGTTTTCTGTTCTTGAAAAGATAACAAAACCTGTAAAGTCGATTTATCCACTTACTATGGAAGAAATAGATCAGAATTACGGTTACGTTTTATACCGTACAGCAATAAAAGAAAATGAAACAGTAAAAGAAATACGCCTTGAAGGCGCTGCGGACAGGGTAAATATTTATCTTGACAATAAATTCATATGTACTGCTTTTGCGGAAAGCATCTGTGAAAAGTTTGAGATAGAAAGAGAGATTTCAGGCGGAAGATTAGATCTGCTTTGTGAAAACATTGGCAGAGAAAACTTCGGAACCGGACTTGAAAATCAGCGAAAAGGTATTTCAGGCGGTGTTAAAATAAACGACCACAGGCAATATGGATTCGATATTTTCCCAATTTCTCTTGAAGTAGATCAAGTGAAAAATATTGATTTCAGTTCAGGCTTCAAGGACAATGTTCCTGCATTTTACAAGTTTGATATTGAAGTAGAGGAACCTTGTGACACATTTCTCGATACCACAGGTTTTGCAAAAGGTTGTGCATTTATAAACGGCTTTAATCTTGGACGTTTTTGGGATATAGGGCCCCAGAAAAGGCTCTACCTTCCCGCTCCGCTTCTCAAAAAAGGAACAAATACTATAGTAATATTTGAAACAGAAGGAAAGGCATCGGATAGCATAACTCTTTGCGATAAACCCGATCTCGGATAGCAAAAAACTCCCATCTTACAAGGTGGGAGTTTTTTAATTGTTCAAAGTCAGCCTAAAGCTTTTCACGATCTTTAATAATTCCATCTTTTTTAAGCTTTTCAAGAAGAGCCGTGCAACCTTTATATATATCATTAAAGGCTATATCAAATCGTTCAGTATACCAAGGGTCGGCAATGTCATCGCCGCATCCTGCAAATTCAAGAAGCTTATGTATTTTTTTATCTTTATCATCAGGAAAAATATATGAAATATTTCTAAGATTATGGCAATCCATCACAAGAATCATATCATATTTTTTATAGTCGTCTGATTTTACCTGTGCGGCTCTTTTTTGGTTGTCACAGAATATCCCGTGGCGTTCAAGTTCCGCCTTTGCTGAAGGGTAAACAGGATTTCCTATCTCCTCTGTGCTTGTTGCCCTTGAGCAAATACAAAAATCCGTCGAAAGGTTTTCTTTTTCAACAAGATCTTTCATTATATATTCAGCCATTGGTGAGCGACAAATATTGCCATGGCATACAAACATTATTTTGAACATAAAAAGCTCCTTCTTTTATTAAATATGCCGGGTGATTAAGCCCGGCATTAAAGTTAATGTTTTTGAGTTTTTGAGAGAATCAGCTTTATATCTCCAGTGTCATTACGTACTCATTAAGTAGTGTTCCGTCTTTTAAGCGGATCGCATTTGGAAGAACACCTGCTATACGAAAACCCATTTTCTCATAAAGCGCCCTTGCACGGGTGTTTCCCTCAACAAACTCAAGCTCTATCTGGGTGATGTTCTCTCTGTCCTTTGCAAGCCTTATCATTTCCTTAAACATTTCAGTTCCTATACCTAAGTTCCAAAACTCCTTAAGAAGTGCAATACCAATGCTTGCACGATGTTTTGTTTTAAGAGAAGTTTTAAATTGGATTGAGCAATTTCCGGCAACTTTTCCGTCAACGATACAAAGTATCATCACATCATTATTTGAAGCGTTCATTTGATAGAAAAGTTCCTTTTCTCCTTCCCTTGTGAACTCATCAAATTCCTCAGGATATCGCGTAATAAAATCAGTTTCCCCAGCCGATATGCGAAGAAAATCAAGAGTGCTGTCAACATACTTTTCTTCAGGACTTGTAAGCAAAGCTTTCCTGCCATCCCTGAGTTCAAACCATATATCGTTTATAAGCATAAATATTCCCCTATCATATCAGGTTTACTCATAAACTATCTTTCCGAAAAATGAAGAATAAAAGCCGACACCTTTGTAAATCTTACTTACCTGCCCTCAATATACGACTTGACAAGCGCCTGAAGAAGTTCATCACGGTCAATGTGTCTTATTAAGCTTCTGGCGTTATTGTATGTGGTTATGTAGGTTGGATCCTCGGAAAGAATATAACCTACGATCTGATTTATAGGATTATAGCCTTTTTCTCTCAGCGCCTCATAAATAACCATAAGTGTTTTTTTCATTTCTTTTTCTTTATCGTCCTTTACAGAAAAGGTCATTGTCTGATCATGCATTAATAAAACCTCCTAACTAAATATCCTACCATTTTATTATATTCCAAAACTTAAAAAATAACAAGAGGTCGGCTGAAATTTCATAAACTTTCAACAAATAAATTTAAAAAAACTGTATATTTCAACAAAAAAACCGAGCAGAAAATTCTGCCCGGTCAATCAGTCGTTATGCTCTTAGCTCAGCGCCAAGTTCAGTAATGGCTTTAAGAGCCTTTTTCATAGCGTTATCAGCTTGCTCATCGGTAAGCGTTCCCTCATGAGAACGCATAACAATAGAATATGAAACAGACTTCTTTCCGCTTTCGATCTGTTTACCCTGATAAACGTCAAAAAGTGTAACGCTCTCAAGAATTTTTCCCACAGCCTTTGAAATTGCCTTTTCAAGAGAGGCAGCAGGAAGGCTTTCATCGCACACAACAGAAATATCCCTTGTAATTGCAGGGTACTTGGGAAGTGGCTTATAAACCTTTTCGGAACTCGAAAGCTCAATAATTTCAGGAACAAGAAGTTTTGCGGCGTATACTCTTATGCCGATGTCATAATTTTTGAGAACATCCGGGTGAAGCTCTCCCAAAATGCCCAAAGCCTTTCCGTTTTTCAGGATAACCGCACAGCGTCCGGGATGGAATGCAAAAAACTCATCTATTCCGCAGTCAGCATTTGCAGCCTCTATATCATAATCGGACAAGCCTATTCTATCGAGAAGTTCTTCTATAGTTCCTTTAAGGTAATAAAAATCGTATTCATTTCCGTACATTCCCACAGCAAGCCTTGAAGGCTCAGCAGGAAGAATCTCTCCTTCAACAGGAAGGTATTCATTTCCCAGTTCAAAGAAAGCAACAGACTGGTTTCTATAGTTATAGTTTCTTGCAAGAACTTCACACATTGAAGGAAGAATTGAAGTTCTCATTATTGAAGTATCTTCTCCGAGAGGATTTTTTATCTTTACTGCGTTTCTTAGTTTACTATCATTAGGAAGATTTATCTTGTCAAAGTACTTAGGTGAAATGAAGCTGTAAGTTGTAATTTCATTTACACCAAGAGCAAGCATTGTGTTTGTGATCTCTCTTTCAAACTTCTGCTTGGGAGTCCTTTGAGCCTTGGCAATCCCCTTTATAATTGTTGAAGGAATATTGTTATAACCGTATATTCTTGCAACTTCTTCAGCAATATCAGCCTTGCATTCTATATCTATTCTGAAATACGGAGCGATAACCTTACCGTTTTCAATCTTAAAATCAAGGCTTTCAAGATACTTGATCATATCGGCTTCGGGAATATCTGTTCCAAGAAAGTCGTTAATCCACTTTGAATCAAATTCAACTTCTCTGTGGCTCTTGTCACAATGATCGCAGTCGATATAGGTCTTAATAACTTCCCCTGCCCCAAGCTGTTCAACAAGCTGACAAGCTCTCATCAAAGCTTCCGGAGTGCAGTTAGGATCAAGACCTTTTTCATATCTTGAAGATGCGTCAGTTCTCATTCCAAGTTTTTTTGCTGTTGTTCTTACGCTTGCGCCGTCAAAGCAGGCAGCTTCAAATACAACAGTAGTTGTATCGTCCATAATTCCGCTATACTCGCCGCCCATAACTCCTGCAACTGCAACAGGCTTATCAGCGTCAGCAATAACAAGCATTTCTTCGCTTAGAGTTCTTTCAATTCCGTCAAGAGTTGTTATCTTTTCACCATTTTTTGCGTTTCTAACAATGATTGAAGAACCATTTACGTATCTCAGGTCAAAAGCATGCATTGGGTGACCGTATTCAAGCATAACATAGTTTGTAATATCAACAAAATTATTGATAGGTCTTACACCGCAGGCACGAAGTCTTTCTCTAATCCATCTTGGAGAAGGTTCTATTTTAACGTTTTTAACAACTGCTGCCATATATCTCTGGCAAAGCTTAGGATTATCTATCCTTACTGACATTATCTTGTTAATATCGCCGTCAGTGCCTGTGAATTCCGGAGCTTTAACATTAAGAGGACGATTAAATGTAGCGTGAGCTTCTCTTGCAAGACCAATAACAGACATACAGTCAGGTCTGTTGGAAGTTATTTCAAATTCAACAGTTATATCATTAAGTCCGATGGCTTCCTTAATGTCTTTCCCAAGAGTAAGGTCGCAGTCGTCGCCCAATATGAAAATTCCGTTTTCTATGGCATAAGGAAAATCGTGTACGGTAAGTCCCAGTTCACCCAAAGAACAAAGCATACCATTTGATTCAACACCTCGGAGTTTTCCTTTTTTTATCTTGACCCCGCCGGGAAGAGTTGAACCGTCAAGAGCTACAGGAACATATTGTCCTGCTTCAACGTTTGATGCGCCGGTAACGATCTGTATAGGTTTATCCTCTCCAACGTCTACCATACAGACAACAAGATGGTCTGAATTTTCATGAGCAACTACAGAAAGAAGTTTTCCAACAACCACCTTAGAAATCTCAGCACCCTCAGCATCATAACGTTCAACCTTAGAGCCGCTCATTGTTATATCATAACAAAAATTCTTTACAGGAATATCACTGCAATCAATATAATCAGCAAGCCATTTCATTGATAGATTCATAATTTACCTCCGTATATAAGTATATAAAATTGTTTATTTGATTATTCTGAAGCTTAATTTTCCGGTTCCTCCAGTATAAGAAAGCATGGCGTACTGCTTTTCATTACAAGAACGGCTTTTCCGTTATTATTGTTGTCCAGCAGTTTCGGGCTTACTCCCAAAATGGCGGAAAATGGACGTCCGGCAAGAGTATACTCAACAGAAGCCTTATATCTGTAGTTATCAAACAGACCTCTTAGCTTCTTTTGGGGAGCAATATATTTCCAAGAAGTAATGTCCTGCTTGACAAATTTATTTGCGCAGACCAAATCTATGATACATTTGAATATTGAAGCACAAGCAATTATTATCCAGAGCAGACAACGCAAAACTCTTCTGTATGCATTAGCCGAAAGTCGTTCATATATTCTAGAAAATACGATTAAACCGGTAACTTGGGACTTTTCGTATGTTGACTGCCATTGTATCAGCGACAGCACGCCCAGTGTCAGAAACAGTATGGCGAAGAAAACAAAAATAATGTTTTTTCTTAAAATAAGCTTTCTTACCTGTTTCAGCTCCCCAGCGGACAATCTAATTGCGGACGGTACAGCTTCAAAGTTTCCGTCAGCCGTAGCATCATTGATTTGCGACGTTTGTCTGCTGAACAGACGGAGCTGCGGCTTTGAGAGACTGCGGCTGAAACGTTCATTAAATAGCCTGAGCATATAGCTGACAACATCTTCATAACCCTCCATAGTCGTATAGATGTGGCATGTCTCACGAATCTCATCTCCGTTTGACAAAGTCGAGAAAGCAACAGAACAGCCGTTTTTGAAAAATTTTATGCTGCTGACAGAAACGATCTGGCGGCAGAAAAGCCGGTAATTATCGCCTGATAAAAGTTTCTCTGCAAGCTTATGCTTTTGATTGTACTTGAAAAACTGTTCCATGCGCATATAGCTGAAACCGCCGTAAAATGGCCTGAGTCTGTGAAAAAAGGTTATTCCGAAAAGTACGTTCGGAGTTGCTTTAAGCTTTTCGCTCATGGGCACATTTTTCGAATAATATGCAAAAATCGGACCTTTTCCTGCATTGGTATACATGAGCCTTCCTTTTTCGTCAAGTATGAAATACTTGAACTTATTTCCTACAGCATAGTTTCGTGAAATATATAATGTACTAATACACGAAGCAACGATACAGGCAATAATAATATAACCACAGACTGAAGCAGCCACCGACCCCGGCTGAAGGCCGTATATATTTTGAATGACCGCGACGGCGGTAAAGGCTGCCGCAATAGGCAGTAGCATACACGCTGCCATTCCGGCAAACAGTTTCAGAAATGAGTGTGTACTCAGGTCGAATCTGGTTTCACGGAAAATCCGGCGACCGTTCGGATTGTTGTTTGAGCCGTTCATATCAGAACTGACCTAAAAATCTAAGGTCGTTTTCGTAAAGCAGACGCATATCATTAATATTAAATCTACCCATTGTGATCCTTTCAAGTCCGATACCAAAAGCAAATCCGCTGTAAATCTCAGGATCTATTCCGCAGTCTCTTAAAACCTTGGGGTGAACCATTCCCGCACCGAGGAGTTCAACGTAACCTTCCTGCTTACACATTGAACAGCCCTTTCCTCCGCAGTTAAAGCACATTATATCAACTTCCGCTGAAGGCTCTGTATATGGAAAATGGTGAGGACGCAGACGAATCTTACATTCTTCGCCGTAAAGACGTTTCATAAGAAGTTCAAGAGTTCCCTTGAGATCGCTCATAGTAATTCCCTTGTCAATAACAAGTCCTTCGATCTGATGAAAAAGCGGTGAGTGTGTTGCGTCAACTGTATCAGAACGATAAACACGTCCGGGAGAAATAATTCTTATGGGCGGTTTTGTGTTTTCCATTGTTCTTATCTGAACGCTTGATGTTTGTGTTCTTAAAACAACGTTTTCGTTAATATAGAATGTATCCTGAGTATCTCTTGCAGGGTGGTGCTTCGGCATATTGAGCGCCTCAAAGCAGTAGTGGTCTGTTTCAACTTCAGGACCTTCAACGATATCAAATCCCATACCAATGAAAACTTCCTCAACCTCGTTCAAAACCTTATTAAGGGGGTGAGGTTTTCCTATTTTTATCTTCTTTCCGGGAAGCGTTACGTCAAGAGTCTCTTCTTTTAATCTCTTTTCTTTTTCAGCGTTATTAATGCTTTCAAGCCTTTGTGCAATAGCCTGTTCAATATCAGACCTTACCTTGTTGGCAAGCTGACCAATAACAGGTCTTTCTTCAGGTGAAAGCTTGCCCATCTGCTTTAAAATTGCAGTAAGCTCGCCTTTTTTTCCGAGAAATTTAACTCTCAGTTCTTCAAGTGCCTTAGCCTCGGAAACCATTTCAAGCTGTTCTTTTGCAGCTTGTTCAATTTTTTCAAGCGCCTCTCTCATAGTTATTACCGTCCTTATAATAAATTTTGTTGGTTTAAAATTATGTTGTGGAAAATAAAAAAGTCCTGTCCAAACGAGGACAAGACATAATCTTGCTATACCACCTGTTTTACCGGAGCCAACACTCCTCCGCCCTTAACGCAGAACCTACGTCCCCACTTACAAGCATAAAAATTTCTTAGTTTACTTCATAAAAACCATTTTTAAAAAATGCCGTCTTAAATAACAGCCGCCTTCGGTGAGACCACTCGTGAGTGAACTTCAGCATTCATTGCAATACAACCGCTTTCAGCATATGCAGTCGCTCTCTTTATCACATTATAGAATTACTTACTCTCTCAGTCATTATGTTTAATTTATTTTATCATATTTGAAATTTAAAATCAATAGAATCAGATCAAGTTGCTTTTGAATTTACAAAAAGTTTATAATTAAAGTATATAAAACAAGAGGACAATTTGGCTTGTCCTCTTGTTTTAGGTAAAAAATTATTTGTTATTGTCATTTTCTCTTATCTGGACACGTCTGATCTTTCCGCTTATGGTTTTGGGAAGTTCATCAACAAACTCAACTATTCTCGGATACTTATATGGCGCAGTTGCGTTTTTAACATAATTCTGAAGTTCCTTTACAAGCTCGTCAGAAGCCTGATAGCCCTTTGCAAGAACAATAGTTGCCTTTACTACATTACCTCTGATAGGGTCTTTTGCGCCTGTTACTGCACATTCAAGGACAGAGGGATGTTCCATTAGGACACTCTCGATCTCAAAAGGTCCGATACGATATCCTGACGCTTTGATAAGGTCGTCAGTCCTTCCTACATACCAGAAGTATCCGTCCTCATCTTTCCATGCAGTATCTCCGGTATGATAGATATTGTCATGCCATGCGGCGGCTGTTGCCTCAGGATTTCTGTAATATTCCTTAAAGAGAGCTTTGTGGTATCTGCCATCGGTCCTTATAACCATTTCACCGACTTCACCAACAGGAACGCTGTTTCCGTTTTCATCAACAATATCAACATTATAAAGCGGAACCGGCTTACCCATTGAGCCGGGTTTTGGAGTCATTCCGTAAAGATTTGCAACGGAAAGCACTGTTTCAGTCTGCCCGAAGCCCTCCATAAGTTTGAGCCCTGTTGCTTCATAGAACTGCTTGAAAACTTCAGGATTCAAAGCTTCGCCGGCAATCGTAGCATATTTGAGATTTGAAAGATCATACTTGTGAAGATCTTCCTTGATGAAAAATCTGTACATTGTAGGCGGAGCACAGAAGGATGTTATCTTATAGTCTTGGATCGTCTGAAGCATTTTTGCGGGATTAAATCTGTCAAAGTCATATACAAACACAGTTGCTCCGCAGGTAAGCTGACCAAAAAGTTTTCCCCACGCACATTTTCCCCAGCCTGTATCCGAGACGGTAAGGTGAAGAGTTCCATCTGAAACGTGATGCCAGTGCTTTGCTGTGATTATGTGTGCGGCAGAATAGTAGTAGCTGTGAATAACCATTTTCGGATAACCTGTTGTACCGGAGCTGAAGTACAAAAGCATTGGTTCATCAACCTTAGTTTCAACTCTTTCCATAGTTTTGGGATACTTTTCAATTTCAGGCAGGAAAGACACCCAGCCTTCCTTTTCTCCGTGAGCTATGAATTTCTCCTGTATTCCGTGGTACTGTTCAAGAGACTTTTCGATTTCTCCCACAGTATGTCCTTCTCCTGTTGCAACAACATATTTTACAGACGCAGATTCAAATCTGTAAACATAGTCTTTTGTCATAAGCTGATCGGTTGCGGGAATAACAATTACTCCAAGCTTCATAAGTCCGTAAACCAAAAACCAGAATTCATAATGTCTTTTTAACACCGCAAGAACTAAATCGCCTTTTTTTGCGCCATGAGCTGCAAACATATTTGCAACCTGAGTACTTTTCTCAGAAAGTTCCTTAAAGGTAAACTTATGCTCTTCTCCGGCTTCGTTTATCCAGTGGAGAGCTACCTTATCGGGTTCAAGCTTTGCAAGCTCATCAATTACATCATAGCTGAAATTATAGTTATCGGGGCAATTAAGCTCAAACTTCACAAGATGTCCGTTTTCATCAAGTTCTTCATTGACAAATCTTTTATAAAAATCCTTCATAAAAAAAGTTTCCTCCAGTTATTACTTCTTGATAAGTACGGCAAGAAATTCGCAGTCCTGTCCGCCGTAAGCGATCATCCCATGTGGCTGGTTTGAGTTATAATACAGCGAATCACCTTCGTTCAATATCTCGGTATGGTCGCCGATAACCACTTTAAGGCTTCCATTTAAAATATAATCCCATTCCTGACCATCGTGAACGGAAAGCTTGATAGGCTTATCCTGGTCTGCTTCATCGTAGGGAGCTTTAACAAGGAGAGGTTCAATCTCTTTGTTCTTAAAAAGATACGCAAGATGCTGGTAAGCAAATCTTTCACGTCTTTCAATAGGAAGTCCTTTTCCCTTTCTCACAATGGAATAATTACTGAGCTTAGGAGCTGTTCCGGTGAGAATTTCCACAAGATCAACGTTAAAAAGGTCTGCGCACTTATAAATAAAAGTTACAGAAAAATCCTTTTCGCCTTTTTCGATCTTCTCGTATTCCTCAACATTAATACCTGTCTTTTCGCAGAAATCTTCAAGTGAAAGATCACAGCTAACTCTCAGTCCCTTTAATCTCTGAGCAACTTCCTTGATGTTGTAATCCATAATTCATCCTCCTTATAAATTAATTTCAATTATTCAGTTTATCTATAACTTTTATAATATCCTGTGGCTTTTCAACCAGATAATCCGCACCGGCTCTTTCAAGCTCTTCCCTGCCACGGAAGCCCCATATACAGCCAGCCATTTTAAGTCCTGAATTTCTTGCAGTATACACATCAACGTCAGAATCCCCTACATAAAGAGTTTCCTCACTATTTACGTTCAGCTTATCCATAATGTTAAAAATAATTGTAGGGTCGGGCTTCTTGGGAACTCCGTCAAGCTTACCGAAAACCGCGGAGAATTCAAAATCACAGAACAATGCTTTTGTTATTTCTTTGGTAAAAATATCTGTTTTGTTTGAAGCCACAGCTGTCATAATACCTTTATCTTTAAGAGCCTCAAGCAAATTCGTAATTCCCCTGTAAGGCTTGGTTTTATTAAGGCAATTTTTTTCGTAGCATACCGCAAACTCCTCATGAACTGCTTTTATGGTTTCTCTGTCCCTTGCATAATCAGGTAGAGCCCTTTCAATAAGCTTTAAAGTACCGTCCCCTACAAAATGATAGTACTTATTCACCTCGTATGTCTTATAACCTCTTTTTTCAAGGACCTCATTTACACTGTCCGCAAGATCATCAATTGAATTAACAAGCGTTCCGTCAAGGTCAAAAATCACAAGTCTAATCATACATTTTCATCTCATTATAAAAAATTATTCGTATTATAATACCACAAAATTATGGATATAAAATTTTCTTTTTATTACTTCTTTAATAATTAACCTATCCCCCGAAAAATGTGTGTTCAACAAATATTTTAATTCCAATTGCAACGAGTATAATCCCTCCGGCAAGCTGAGCTTTGTTACTGAGTTTATCTCCGAATTTTTTCCCTATACACACTCCCACGCAGCCAAAGGCAAAAGTCACAGCGCAGATAAATGCGGCAGATGTTACAATATCAACGTCAAGAGCCGCAAAGCTTACTCCCACCGCAAGAGCGTCAATGCTTGTTGCAATCCCCTGGACAAGAAGTTCTCCAAAGGATAAAACTGAGCAGTTAGTCTCTTTTTCGTCCTTGCTTTTCATATCCTTTATTCCGTCCCACAACATCTTACCACCTATATAAGTTAGAAGGACAAGAGCAATTATATGATCGAAGCTTGTTATGTACTTTGTAAACGCACTTCCCAGAGCATAGCCTATCACAGGCATTACCCCCTGAAAAAGTCCGAAGCAAAGTCCCACAAGGATCGTCCATCTGACATTAATATTTCTTTTTGAAAGTCCGTTTGCAATCGACACCGCAAAGGCGTCCATTGAAAGACCAATAGCAATAAGCAGAAGATCTGCAATGCTCATGAAAATACAGCTCCTTTAAAATTAGTCTGATAATCTTGAAGCAAGAAGTGGGGAGTAGTGATTTCTGAAGCTTGCAAAGGTACCGTTGTCGAGAGCTTCCCTTATCTTTTCAGTAAGGGTATTGTAGAAATAAAGATTATGCATTACTGCAAGTCTGCCTGCAAGCTGTTCCTCAGCTTTGAAAAGGTGTCGTATATATGCTCTTGAAAAGTTTCTACAGGTCGGGCAGTCGCAATGCGGGTCAAGAGGCCTTGGGTCAGTTTCATAACATTTGTTTGTTGCGTGCATTATGCCATTCCAAGTAAAGATCGTTGCGTGTCTTGCGTTACGGCTTGGCATTACGCAGTCGAAAAAGTCAACGCCTCTGTAAACTGCTTCAATTATATTTGAAGGTGTTCCGACGCCCATCAAATATCTCGGCTTATCCTTTGGCATAAAAGGCTCGACCTGTTCAATAATGTGATACATAACTTCGGTAGGTTCTCCCACTGCAAGTCCGCCGATCGCATAACCGTCAAGGTCAAGTTCTCTTATCTGCTTCATGTGTTCAACTCTCAGATCGTCGTAAGTACAGCCCTGATTTATGCCGAACAGCATCTGCTGTTTATTTATTGTGGTTTCAAGAGAGTTAAGTCTTGACATTTCTCTTTTACATCTTTCAAGCCACCTTGTAGTCCTTTCACAGCTTTGCTTTGAATAGCTGTGCTCCGCAGGATTTTCAACGCACTCGTCAAAAGCCATGGCGATAGTTGAACCAAGATTGGACTGTATTCTCATGCTTTCTTCCGGTCCCATGAAAATTTTTCTTCCGTCAACGTGTGAGTTAAAATAAACGCCCTCTTCTTTGATTTTACGCAGTTGAGCTAAAGAAAATACCTGAAATCCTCCACTATCGGTCAAAATAGGCTTATGCCAGTTCATAAATTTATGAAGTCCGCCCATTTTATAGATTATGTCATCTCCTGGTCTTACATGAAGATGATAGGTGTTGCAAAGCTCGACCTGAGTCTTAAGCTCATTTGCAAGATCTACCGAAGAAACTCCTCCCTTTATTGCGGCAGCAGTTCCTACATTCATAAATACAGGAGTTTGTATCGTGCCGTGAGGAGTAACAAATTCTCCGCGTCTTGCCGCTCCCTCCTGTCTGATAAGTCTGAACATAAATTTCTCCTTGATTTTATTCTCTGAAACATTCCGGCAGGTCGTTTTGCCCTGTCGGGTTGTTATCAATATATTTATTAATTTTTTTGATAACAACAAAATTGATTATCAAAAACACGCACCCCAATGCGACAAATCCCGCTCCTACAGCGCAAAATACAGTTGTCATAATATTAGAATCGGTTATTATCTTATCAGGATTATTTTCATCGATATAAACATTAAGAGTCTGACCTGTGTACATTGAGGAGGAAAACTCATTGAGATAGCGCTGAACAGTTTTTCCCTTTTCATTTGTATATTCAACAAGAGCCTTTTCATCGTTCAGACTTATAATCTCAGCTTTTGTCTTGAAAGCGTTAGCACGAAATTCATTATTATTTGATGAAACAACGACTGAGATTATCAAGAATATTATTCCTACAACAAGATAGATTGCAGTTAGAAGTCCGAGTATAACCTTTATATATTTCATATGCTCCCCCTGTCAGTCTGTATTGATCCCATCGTAAATTTTCATTTCGCATTTATTTCTGTATTCATGCTTCTCATAATATCCGATAAGATTTCCATCGTCATCTCTTAACGCTATCATGAATATTTCTTTGTTTTCTTTTTTGTTATCAAAAGTGTATATAATATTGTTGTCCTTTGATTTCAAAAACCATTCAACGACTCTTTTTATAATTCTTCCCGATTTTTCATTATGACAGTCAAGAATCGATCTTCCTACAAGATCTGCTCCCCCGCGCTTTTTGTAACGTTCAACGGCAACAGGGTTCATATAAACTATTGTATGTTCAAGGTTGCAGATGACTATCGGTGCCGAGTCAACATCGCATAGAGCCTTGAAAAGCTGTGAATTTTCCATAAATATTCTCCTTTAATTTAAATTATAAGCATTGAGTCTCCAAAGCTGAAAAACCTGTATTTTTCCTTAACAGCCTCCTTGTAGGCGTTCATTGTGTTATCATAGCCCATAAATGCCGAAACAAGCATAATAAGGGTGCTTTCAGGTAAGTGAAAATTTGTTATAAGACCGTCAAGAACTTTAAATTCAAAACCCGGATAAATGAAAATGTCAGTATATCCTTCACAAGGAATAACCTCTCCGTAGAGTTTGGCCGCGCTTTCAAGTGTGCGACAGGAAGTCGTTCCAACAGCAATTACCCTGCCTCCGTTTTGCTTGGTCTCCTTAATAAGCCGTGCAGTTTCGTCAGGAACTTCAAAATGTTCGCTGTGCATTTTGTGATCAAGAACATTTTCTTCCTTTACCGGTCTGAATGTTCCAAGTCCCACATGAAGAGTTACATAGGCAATATTTATTCCACGGTTTTTTATATCCTCAAGCATTTCTTTTGTAAAATGCAGTCCCGCCGTCGGCGCAGCAGCCGAGCCTAATTCTCTTGAATATACAGTCTGATAGCGTTCCTTGTCCTGAAGCTTCTCTGTTATGTATGGAGGCAGAGGCATTTGTCCAATCTTGTCAAGAGCTGAAAAGAAATTTTCCTCGCAGTAAAATCTTGCAACCCTGTTTCCGTCATCCAGAATATCGATTATCTCAGCTTTAAGAAGTCCGTCGCCGAAAACAAATCTTGTTCCGATCTTGGCTTTTTTCCCCGGACGGCAAAGAATTTCCCACACCATGTTCTCTTTTTGCTCAAGGAGAAGAAATTCAATGAATGTTTCGTTTGTTTCTTTTTTGCCGTAAATTCTTGCAGGAAGAACTCTTGAATCATTAAGCACAAGCAAATCACCTTTTTTAAGGTAGTCGCATAAATTATAGAAATGCCTGTGTTCCATCTCTCCCGTTATACGGTCAACTTTTAACATCCTCGAAGCGTTTCTCGGCTCAATAGGTGTCTGGGCAATAAGCTCCTCCGGAAGTTCGTAGAAAAAATCTGATCGTTTCATATTTTTGGTATCAAACATAAAATTACTCCAGTTCATTATACTAAAAAATTCAAAATAGCTGAAAGTTTAAAATAAGGGTTGACATATGTCTAAAAGTCTGTTATCATAAAATAAATTATGAAATTTAAATCGCAGTAAAGCGTTGATAATAACATCTCTTTCAGAGCTAAACATCTCTTTTAGAGTTGTGCTTAATCACGTTGCGACGAAAAGCAACCTGTCGCTGACTGCAGCAAGCTGCAGACGGGAGCTTTGCTCCTCAGTTTTCAGTGTAGGTCTTAATCCTCACTGAAAAACTTAATGGAACCCCGACTCCAATAGGAGGCTGACCTGTTGAATAATCAGCAGACCTTCCGTTTAGGCAGGGAGATATCGGCGACTTGGTTATATGGATAGAGGCGCAATCAAAATCAGTAACCGTGTGCATTATGTAATTAAGCTAAGCCGCCCGGGCTTGCATGTGGTGAAAGGTGCGATTGCCGAAGGTATGGCCTTTCCGGGAAGCGGGTCGTATCTGATTGCAGACTTAACAGGTCTGTGATTGTCATCATTGATTATGATGGAGTGCTATCGACATATCAATATTGATTATAATATTTTTTGACTGATATGTCAACTCTAAATATTCTATGATGACCGGTTTCAAAAGCCGGCATTTTTATTGTCATTCTTTATTTTTAATTTTTATTCAATAACTGCGGTGTTCCGCAAAAAGGAGTTTAATTTATTATGAAAAAGTACAATGTAGGTATTATCGGTGCAACGGGAATGGTAGGACAGCGTTTTGCTACTATTCTTGAAAATCATCCATGGTTTAACGTGGTTTGTCTTGCAGCTTCTCCAAGAAGTGCAGGAAAAACCTATGAAGAAGCTGTCGGCTCAAGATGGGCAATGGTTGCTCCGATGCCTGAATCAATGAAAAGCATGGTAATGTATGACGCAACAGCAGATATTGAAAAAATTGCCAAGATTGCTGACTTTGTTTTCTGTGCAGTTGACATGAAAAAAGACGAGATAAAGGCTCTTGAAGAAGCTTATGCTAAGGCTGAGTGCCCTGTTGTTTCAAACAACTCCGCTCACAGACATACCGACGATGTGCCGATGGTAATCCCTGAAGTCAATCCTGAACATATCGAAATCATTTCCGCACAGAGAAAGCGCCTTGGAACAAAGAAAGGATTTATTGCTGTTAAATCCAACTGCTCAATTCAGAGCTATGTTCCTGCACTCCACCCACTTATGAAGTACGGAATAAGCAAGGTTCTCGCCTGTACATATCAGGCAATCTCAGGTGCAGGAAAAACTTTTGAAACATGGCCTGAAATGATTGATAATCTTATTCCCTTTATAGGCGGAGAGGAAGAAAAATCCGAGAAGGAGCCTCTTAAAGTATGGGGACATATTGAGGGAGAGAAAATTGTCAACACCGATAAGCCCATGATTACAACACAGTGTCTGAGAGTTCCTGTTTCCGACGGTCACACAGCAGCTGTATTTGTAAGCTTTGACAACAAGCCAACAAAGGAACAGATTCTTAAGGACTGGAAGGACTTTGCGGGTGTTCCTCAGGAGCTTGAACTTCCCTCTGCCCCAAAGCAGTTCCTTAATTACTTTGAAGAGGAAAACAGACCGCAAAGCAAGCTTGACAGAATGCTTGAAGGCGGAATGGCTGTTTCAATCGGACGTTTAAGAGAAGACACTCAGTACGATTACAAGTTTGTTTGTCTTTCACACAACACATTAAGAGGTGCGGCAGGAGGAGCTGTTCTTCTTGCAGAGCTTCTTGCGGCAAAGGGTTATTTTGACTGATAGACTAATTACTTATTGAAAGGAAGTCTTATATCATGAAAAACACTATTTTTACCGGTGCTGGGGTTGCAATTGTTACTCCAATGTTCCCCGACGGCTCGATTAATTACGAAAAGCTGGGAGAACTTATTGATTTTAACATTGATAATGGTACCGACGCCATAGTTATATGCGGCACGACTGGTGAAAGTGCAACTATGACCGACGAAGAGCACGTTGAATGTATAAGATATGCTGTTGAAAAAGCAAATAAGAGAGTTCCCGTTATTGCAGGAACAGGAAGCAATGATACAAAGTACGCTGTTGAACTTTCCAAGGAAGCTGAAAAGATAGGCGCTGATGCACTTTTGCTTGTTACTCCTTATTACAATAAAACTTCTCAGGAAGGATTAATAAGACATTTCACACAAATAGCCGATGCTGTCAATATCCCTATTATTCTTTACAATGTTCCATCAAGAACAGGCGTTAATATTTCTGTTGATACAATTGCAAAGCTTGCAGAACATAAGAATATATGCGCTGTAAAGGAAGCAAGCGGCAATATTTCAAGCATTGCTAAAATTGCGGCTGTATGCGGCGATAAAATAGACATATATAGCGGAAACGACGATCAGATTGTTCCTATTATGGCTCTTGGTGGAAAAGGCGTTATTTCAGTGCTTTCAAACTGTATGCCCTTTGAAACTCATGAAATCTGTTCACTTTGTCTTGAAAACAAATACGATGAGGCAAGAGCAAAAGCTCTTTCACTTCTTGACTTTACAAACAAGCTGTTCTCTGATGTAAATCCTATCCCTGTTAAGCAGGCTCTAAACTTTATGGGTTTTGAAGTGGGAAAATGCAGACTCCCCCTTGTCGATATGAGTGAAAGCGCTGCTTCTTCTCTGAGGGAGTCTATGGTAAAGCTTGGACTTGTAAAATAGATTATTGATTCATAATTCAGAAAGGACAATAAAAATGACTGAAATTGCAATTTGCGGCTGCTGCGGAAAAATGGGCAGAGTTATAAACGACATAATATCAGGACGTGAGGATTGTGAAGTTTTATGCGGGATTGACATATCCGGTGAGCAATATGACTCCTTCCCTGTTTACAAGAAATTTTCCCAGATTGAAAAAGAGCCGGATGTTTTAATTGACTTTTCACACCCTTCCTGTCTTGATGATATGCTTGAATATTGTCTCACCAAAGGAGTTCCTGTTGTTATTGCAACCACAGGCTATACTGATGAGCAGATCGGAAAAATTAAAAAGGCTTCTGAACAAATACCTGTATTTTTTACTTTCAATATGTCCCTTGGAATAAACCTTCTGGCCGAGCTTGCTAAGAAAGCTGTTCAGGTTTTAGGCGGTCAATTTGATATTGAGATAGTTGAAAAGCATCACAACTTAAAGATTGACGCTCCAAGCGGAACGGCTATCATGCTTGCAAATGCCATAAACGAAGAGTCCGGCAACATTTATAATTATGTCTACGACAGACATTCTGTTCGTCAAAAGCGCTCAAAAAACGAAATTGGTATACACTCCATTAGAGGAGGAACAATCGTCGGCGAGCATGAAATAATTTTTGCCGGAAGAGACGAAGTTATTTCTCTCAAACATGAAGCTCATTCAAAACAAGTGTTTGCTGTTGGATCTGTAAATGCTGCGCTTTTCATTTGCGGAAAACCTGCAGGACTTTATGACATGAAAGAACTTATTTAATCATAATATATTTTAGCCCGATGAAAATTCGGGCTTTATGTTTTATTAAAATACAGTAACAAATAAATACAAATCAGAAATTCTATTGCTTTTTTTGTTACAGCATGATATAATGCACTTAATATTTTAAACGGATGTGATATTATGACCAGATTCAAATTATTAAGCATTATTTCTGCTTTTACATTGCTTTTCTCGTCAGGATGCTCTCAGACTATTGATAAAATAGATGTGGGAAAAGTTACTCTTGCGACTATATCTTCGGATTCGCAAGACAACCACAGTAATGAGGATGTCCCTGCGGAAAACGATAACGATGATATTGAAAATCAAGAGCAAAAAAACAGCGTTAACCTTATATGCGTCGGCGATAATCTTATTCATGATTCGATTTACCTACAGGCAAAAAATCGTACATCTGACGGAAGTTATGATTTCTCCCCTGTTTATGAAAAAGTTGAAAAATATATTTCTCCTGCTGACATTGCAATATTAAATCAGGAAACTATTGTTACTGATGAGTATGAACCGTCAACATATCCTTCATTCTGTTCTCCGGGAGCGCTTGGCGATTACATGGTTAATATCGGATTCAATGTTATCTCAATGTCAAACAATCACATTCTTGACAAGGGCGAAAAAGGTCTTATTGCTACTCTTGATTACTGGGACAAAAATCACCCTGAAGTTGTAAGATACGGAGCTTACAGGGATAAATCAGATATGGACAACATCAGAATAAAGGAAGTAAACGGAATAACCTTTGCATTTTTTGGTTACATGGAGCATACAAATGGTATTCCTCATAATGGAGATCTTGGAACTGAGCTTGTTTATCTTAATGAACTTGATCTTATTGAGGAGCAAATAAAAAAAGCCGACCAGCTTGCTGATGTTGTAATTGTTTCTCCACATTTTGGAATTGAAGTTTCAAACGAAGTCACACAAAGCCAATACGACCTTTCTCAGAAATTTGCCGACTGGGGAGCTGACATTATAATAGGAACTCAGCCCCACACCCTACAGGAATGCAATTGGGTAGAAAGGTCAGATGGAACGAAGGCTTTCGTATATTATTGCCTGGGGAATTTTGTTTCTGCAATGTCAAACAATCTTGCAATGGTAGGAGGGATAGGAAGTCTTACCGTTGAAAAAGATTCGGAAACCGGAAAGATTGAAATAATCAATCCTAAAGTAATTCCAATTATAACGCAATACGAAGAGAATTATTCAAATATCCGTATAATCCCTTATGCCGAATACAGTGATGACCTTGCCGAAAGTCACGGCTGCGAAAACTTTGGAATTGATACTATTGACTATGTACTTTCAGAAATCCCAGAAGAATTTTTATTAATTGAATAGATATTATCGGATTAAAAAAGGGCATCTGAGAATAATCAGATGTCCTTTTTTTGATATCTATTCCGCTTTATCAGCAAGTCTCAAAGCTTTGAGCATTATTGAGCATTCAAGTCGTTTTTTCTGTATCTCGCAGGAAAGCTTATGAGCGTTATGAATATCGCCCTCATATAGAAAATTGTTTGCGTTACAACCTCCGCTGCAATAAAATTTTGCCCAGCACTTTTTACATTCAGGCTTTGAATAAATATGAGAAGCCGCAAAGTAGGCTTTCATGTCCAAATCAAATGTACCATTATCAAGGTTTCCCATTTTAAATTTCTCAATTCCTACAAACTGATGGCATGGATAAATATCTCCATCGGGAGTTATAGCTACATACTCGTTTCCACAGCCGCAGCCTCTGAGCCGCTTGATAGCACACGGGCCCTGATCAAGATCAATCATGAAATGGAAGAAATTTACGAACTTACCCTCCTCGTAAACCTTCTGAAGTTTATCGGCAAGAATTTCATATTCTCTGAAGATTCTCGGAAGATCACTCTCGGTAATAGCATAAGGCTCTTTCGGGTCAGCCATAACAGGTTCAACAGAGATCTGATCAAAGCCAAGCTCATAAAGGTGCATGACATCCTCAGAAAAGTCGAGGTTATACTTAGTATAAGTTCCTCTCACATAGTATTCCTTATCTCCTCGTTTTTCAACAAGTCTTCTGAAATTTTCAGTTATTTTGTCATAGCTTCCGCTTCCGTCAACTCTCACTCTCATACGGTCGTTTACTTCCTTACGTCCGTCAATTGAAAGAACAACGTTTGACATTTCCTTATTGATAAAATCGATCTTTTCGTCATCAAGGAGAAGTCCGTTTGTTGTAACTGTAAAACGAAATTTCTTTCCGCATTCCTTTTCTCTTTTACGGGCATAAAGAACGATCTGCTTTACCACTTCCCAGTTCATAAGCGGTTCTCCGCCGAAAAAGTCAAGCTCAAGATTTTGTCTGTCAGCAGATTTTTCAATAAGAAAATCAATTGCTTTTTTTCCTGTTTCATAGGTCATTAATTTTCTCCCAACGCCAAAATCACCCGTTGAAGCGAAACAGTACTTACATCTGAGGTTGCAGTCGTGAGCAATATGCAGGCACATAGCTTTAACAGGACTTGGAACTGAATACTTTGCAAACTTTTCATAGTCGTCCTCACTGAAAAGAATTTTTTCGTTATAAAGCTCGACTATCTCGTCATAGCATTCCTTTATATCGTTAGGATCATAAAGCTTTGAAAGCTTATTTACGACCTCTTGTGGGCAATCCTTTTCAAATGGAGGTTCAACATTATCCAGAAGATCGTATGTAAGATCGTCGATGATATGCACTCCACCGCTGTTTACATCAAGAAGGATATTGAATCCCGAAAGTTTGAACTTATGTATCATTATAACTCGTCCCCTCTTTAAAAACAAAAAATTAAAGGGACATTTAAGTCCCTTTAACATATTAAAAATTTAATTATGCATCTTTTTCGCACTTCTGATTTGCAACTGTGCAGGAAGTCTTGCAAGCTGACTGGCAAGAAGCCTGACACTTTCCACAGCCGCCCTTTTCAGCAGTTTTTTTAAGATTTGCCTTATTGATTGTCTTAATATGTTTCATATTCATGCCTCCGAAAATTATTTACTTTATAAAATTATAGCACATATACGCCCTGAATCTATGAACACAAAATTACTTAATGTTTAATATTTTCTGTGCCTTGAATTAACACCTACAATTCCGCCAACGGCGCCAAAAATTAGTGTGAGGATAAGTTTTGAAGCAGCAGTAAGATTGATTGCAGTTTTAGCGCAGATTATACTTACCAGAAAAATCGTTGCGAACATTACCGCTCCGGTTATGATTCCCACAAGCATACCGTTTTTACGGCGTTTTTTTGCACTTGTAAATCCTCCTGCATATGCCCCTGCGCAAAGGGAAAGAGTAGACATGACCGCAACAAGCACAGGTGGAGCGTCAACCTTTGCAAGAAGAGCCGAAAAGACAAAAAGGCAGCCCATAATTACAAGAAATCCCGTAAGAGCGGAAATTACGGCGCAGTATATCCTTGTTTCTTTTATATTAAGTCGCTGTGGCTTTTTAGGCACAAAAATCCCTCCTAAGATAGAATAATAAAGTTATTCTATCTTATTCGGGAAAATTTCAAATTATTACTTGCTATCATCCTCGTGAACAGTAAGGTTCTGAGCAATAGCCCACTTTTTAACTCTTATTTTTGAGCGGTCGCCGCCTGTTTCAACAACAACGGTATCTTCCTTTACCTGAAACACGATACCCACAACACCGCCTACAGTAACTACCTCATCTCCCACCTGAAGATTCTTTCTCATTTCAGCGTCTTTTTTATCCTTCTTTTTCTGAGGTCTAATAAGAAGAAAATAGAAAACGACGATAACAAGAATAAGAGGAAGAAACGCACCTAAAAGCGAAGCTGAATCTGTTCCCGAATTTGACAAAGCATTTACATAATTATACATTTGAAAACCATCCTTTTTTGTTTTGATAGAATTTTAATTACTCTATAAGTATAACATTAATCGGATAAAAATACAAGGCTTTTAATAATTTGTTTTCACTTAAATCATGTTGACGGTTTAAAATTATTTAAATCGGAGCAAATCGTGATTACAACCGTCGCCGAGGAGCTTTGCTCCTCAGTTTTTCAGTGGAGGATTAAGACCCCCACTGAAAAACTGAATGTCACCCTGCCGAATGCTCGGCAGGGTGACATCGGCGACTTAGTTATATTTCAAGTTATTGCCGGACAATTTAGTCTTATTTATCTGCTTTACAACAGCCTTATAGCTTATGAGGATATTGATTTTATCATTATCCGTGGCAGGTCTTGAACCGTAGAATGTCCTTTCAAACATTTGAATGACTATTTCTGGTTCAACTCCGTAGCTTCTAAGGTAAGCTGAAACCTGTCCGGAGGTCATTGTTCTCGTATCAATTTTAAATTTATATGCCGCATGATTTAAAAGTCTGTTATAGCATAGAACAACTGCCTTATTGTTGTCTGCAAAATGAAATCTTATTTTGAAAACAATTTCGGTTATTTTTCTTCTTAACAAATAAAGAACAATGACAATCAGAGCAATCACAGCAAGATACCTTATAATGATCAAGAAATAATCGCTGAGTTCCATTTCCTCTTCGTATGTATAATCAAGAAAACCGGAAACGGTAGGTTCAAACACCATCCAGCCGGCGCCTGGAATATAAACTTCGACATAAGCATGTGAGTGTTTTTCTCTTACAATATACGCTTGGTTTCCGTCCTCGTCTTCTCCCGCTTCATCAACTACAAAGCCTTCAACATATCTTGCATTAAGTCCGACATATCTCGCCATTAGAGTCATTGCGGTTGCAAAGTCACCGCAGGTTCCTCTTTTGGATTGGGTAACAAAATATTCAGGGGAAGAGTCAAGCGGAACATATCTTGGATCGTATTCAAATCCGTTGTCTTCAAAGTAGCTTTCAAGCACCTTTGCCTTTTCATAAGGAGTTTCACATTGCGATGTTACTTCAAGAGCAATACGCTGCATTTCATCAAAGACTTCATCATTGTTGCTGTTAAAAAGTTCATAGACATAGGAACTGTTATTCAAATATGTCCTGAATATCTCATCGTCTGCATTATAAAGAATCATATTGAAAAATGCCGAAAGCTCATCATCACTTGTCATTGAAAGCTGTTCGCAGACTTCATAAAGAGTTCCGGGATTTTGAATATACTCAAGAGTATAACCGTTAGTAAACGTTCTATAATTTTTATAATCGAGAGGCATAAATTCTCCGTGCATATTTTTCCCATAATTAAATACTTTATTTTCAGTTCCTCTTTCGTAAACAGAAATAGTATTGAGCGGAGAACAGATATAGTATGGGTAAAAACCTTCTGCGGGAACAATTGTTATTCTTTTTGTTTCAATCGGACTTAATTCAGTTTCAGGGTAGTTAAAATCATTATTAGTATCCGAAAGCAATTCTCTGAAAGATGTAAAAGCATTTATCAGTGATGTATTGGACATATCAGTATAATACTGGCTGAAATCATCGGGAAAGATATTGCTCGTTTGATTTGTATGATCATTATTCCATGCACCGTTATTATAGTAATCGTAGCTTTGCCGTCTTAAGTAGCATGGGCTGTCCGTATAGACGTACATAATGATATCCTCAGACAATGCGCCGCCTGATCCGCTTGAAGAATCCGAATAGCCCGTAGGTGCAGTTGATGTAAGTTCATCAAAGTAATTGTTGTCTATCTCCTGTCTGGAAAGTATCTCAGGAGTAGGCATAAACCCTACGATCAGCGTTATCACCGCAACAAAAACAGCAATTGACAAGGAATAGCTTTTATTGACAATAACTACTGCATTTTTGTCGGATTTCATCTGTCGGTTATGTATAAGTATAGCTATATAAAGACAAAGTACAATAACAAACTGCACCGAATTAAGTTCGTCTGACCTCTTTGAATAAATAACAAGCGGAAACATGATTATAAGCATTGTACCAAAGCTTCGGTATATCACCTGAGTAAAATAATATAGAATCGATACAAAGAAAAATCCTCCGCCTATAATCAAGGCTACCGAATAAGAAGGAACAAGGGTTGCGGCAGACTGAACGCCGTAAAACCACTGATTAAAGCTTAGTCCTGCGGAACCCGAAAAAGACACTTGTAATGCCGGCCTTACAGAAAAATATAACACAATTGCCGCAAAAGCAAGATATAAAATTCCAGAAATATATTTGATTTTTCTTATCACATCAAAAACTGCAAAAAGAATAAACGCATATGCAAAAAAGCCTATTGTAAATTCAAGAGTATCTCCTCTGTGGTAGCAGTCTATTATCATGTAAGCTACTGCGCATCCAAAAAGAAGCGGCAGCAACCAGTTTTTAAATTTTTCTGATATAAGTTTCATTTATTTATACTCTTTTCAATTCATATAAATTATTAACGATCCAGCAATTTTCAGAAGGAATTTTAATATGATTTTCTGTTGTCACAAAAAATCCTATAGTATTATTACTCTGACAGCTTTCAATAAGTTCAGAGTCAAGGCAATTAGTGAAAATGACAGCGGAAGAGGTTCCTTTTTCATTTTTAATCTCTGGGGGTATTCTGCTACTATGTGACTTTGAGCTGTCATATTCGCCGAACAGCCGCTGAAGCTCAATTACCGAAGGCTCGTCCTTTATCTCAATTGTCTCCCAATTTCCTCTGATAAAAAGGTAGACGTTACATGTCTGTTCCTGTCTTATCATTGACACCATTACAGATAATGCGCTTTCAATAAGCAGATCATTATCCCTGAAATCATCTCCAGCAGGTTTTTCATTATAAAGATCAAATACAACAGACTGATTTGTAGAATTAATTTTTTCATCAAGTCTTACAAAGAAGATATCACGCTTTGATGAAAGCTTCCAATTGATACGCTTTATAGGATCTCCGGGAACATACTGACGATGTTCGTATCCGGCAACACCTGCACCGAAACGTGTAGTTTCGCTTGTTTCCTCCTCGTCGTCGCTGTAGCCAATAGCTTCAGATGAAGTCTTTATAAGATCTGAGGTTATATTCACATCAGGAATGTCAGGCATGATATTAAATTCAAATACTATTTTTTCTTGTTCGGAACGCTTATATATATTTTGTCTTAGGATTCCCATATAGTCGGTAAGAACTACCGATTCAATCTCGGCATGTGCTTTTCCAGAATACATAGCAGCATACTTTACCGTGATGTCGGTAGGTTTCTTGTCAAAACCAAGTGACACTTTATAAAATTGCGAATCAACCGCTTTAAGCTTTGGTGAAGATGTAAATTTTATTTCAACAAAAGGAGCGGGAAGAATAGTGAGCTTTCTTAAAGACACCTTAAGCTCAGCATTTTCACCCTTTCTGAAATTTTGTTCATCTGTCTGAGCTTTAAAATCAAATTTATTTCTTACCAACATAAAATCAACAAGAGAAAGCGCAAGCGAAAGGACAAGGCAAACTATTATCATAATTCCGCCTACTCCACTTATAAAATAAGTGACAGCGGCGCCTATCCCCAAGCAAAAAATATAGCCAAGTATATTTTTCAAATCATATTCCAGCCTTTCACTTTACTTTACAGGAACTTCAACCTGACTCATAATTTTATCAAGAGCAGGCTCAGCGTTCTCAAATTCACTTTTACCCTTTGGCGAAAGGATAAGTCTATGAGCATAAACAGGAATACACATCCTCTTGACGTCATCAGGAGTAACATAATCTCTTCCGTCAACAAATGCATATGCTTTCGATGCTTTCATAAGAGCAATTGAAGCTCTCGGAGAAGCGCCAAGTCTGAAATAAGGGGAGTTTCTGGTGACATTTGATATATCAAGAATATAATCTTTTATCTTATCCGAAACAAACACTTTTTCTGCCTGTCCTCTTAAAGTCATTATATCATCTGTGGTCATAACACTTGAAACAGTTTTTATCGGGGTACTATGCTCCAGTCGGTTTAATATCTCCATCTCCTGCTCCTTAGACGGGTAACCAATACTTATTTTCATAATAAATCTATCCATTTGAGCCTCAGGAAGATGATATGTTCCATACGTTTCAATTGGGTTTTGTGTTGCAAGGGTCATAAAAGGCTGTGGAAGCTGATATGTATTTCCATCAAGGCTTATCTGGTACTCCTCCATAACCTCAAGAAGGCTGGACTGTGCCTTAGGCGAAGCTCTGTTTATTTCGTCGGCAAGAAGAAAGTTGCACATTGCAGCGCCCGTATGGTATTCAAATTCTCTTGTCTGAGAATTGAGCATAGAAAATCCAACGATATCAGATGGCATAACGTCAGGGGTAAGCTGAATACGGTTAAATTTTCCGTCAACCGATTTTGCAAGAGCGGAAACAAGCTGAGTTTTTCCTACACCCGGAACGTCCTCGATAAGAATATGACCGCCGCTTATAAGTGCGGTAATTACATTAATTATCACATCTGTTTTTCCGACAATAACTTTTTCAATATTGTCAACAAGCTTTTTAACTTCTGTATTCATAATGTCCTCCGGATTATTTAAATATATATATTTATTTTATCAAAAATTTATAAGTTTGTCAATGAAAATAAGGTAAAAATAAAACAAGATGCACAAAAACACGCATCTTGCTTAAATTATTTAAATCGGAGCAATGCTATTCAGGAGGTTTTAATTTGAGGTTCTAACCATCCCCCTGCCGAATACTCGGCAGGGGGCATCGGCGATCCGGTTATAAATGTTATCTTTCAAGCATTTTTTTAAGATACTTTCCGGTATATGATCTTTCATCAGCGGCGACACTTTCGGGAGTGCCCTGTGCAACAATAAATCCACCGCCGTTTCCGCCCTCCGGTCCCAAATCGATTATATGATCTGCTATTTTTATCACATCAAGATTATGTTCAATAACAAGAACGGTATTTCCTGCGTCAACAAGTTTTTGCAGAACCTCTATAAGCTTATGAACATCGGCGGTATGCAGTCCTGTTGTAGGCTCATCAAGAATATAAATTGTTTTTCCTGTAGATCGTTTTGAAAGCTCCGTCGCAAGCTTTACTCTCTGAGCCTCTCCACCGGAAAGAGTTGTTGCAGGCTGACCGATCTTGACATAACCAAGTCCCACGTCAAACAGAGTCTGAAGCTTTCTTGAAATTCTGGGCAGGTTTTTGAAAAATTCAACACCCTCTTCAACAGTCATTTCCAGAACGTCATAAATACTTTTTCCTTTATATTTTATTTCAAGAGTTTCACGGTTGTACCTTCTTCCCTTGCACACCTCGCAAGGGACATAGATATCAGGCAAAAAGTGCATTTCTATCTTGATGATACCGTCACCTTCGCAGGCTTCGCATCTTCCGCCCTTAACGTTAAAGGAAAATCTTCCTGCACCGTAACCTTTCATTTTTGCGTCGTTTGTTGTAGCAAACAGCTCTCTTATGTCGGTAAAAACTCCTGTATATGTCGCTGGATTTGAACGTGGTGTTCTTCCTATTGGTGACTGGTCGATATTGATAACCTTATCAAGATTTTCAATACCTAATATCTCGTCAAACTTACCGGCCCTGATTTTTGAGCGGTTCAGCCTTGCTGACAAGTCTTTAAAAATTATCTCGTTTACAAGGGAACTTTTGCCGCTTCCCGAAACGCCGGTAACGCAGGTGAAGGTTCCAAGAGGAATTTTTACATCGATATTTTTAAGGTTATTTTGTTTAGCGCCCTTTACAGTCAAGAACTTTCCGTTTCCCTTTCTTCTTTCTTCGGGAACGGGAATTTTCTTTCTGCCGCTTAAATAAGCGCCTGTTATTGATTTCTTACATTTAATAATATCCTTAACAGTTCCTGTGCAGACAATTTCACCACCGTGAATACCTGCTCCCGGACCTACGTCAACGATATAATCCGCAGCATACATCGTATCCTCGTCATGTTCGACCACAATAAGTGTATTTCCAAGGTCACGAAGCCTTTTGAGTGTGGAAATAAGCTTATCGTTATCACGTTGGTGAAGTCCAATTGATGGCTCGTCAAGGATATAAAGCACTCCAACAAGTGAAGAACCTATTTGTGTCGCAAGTCTTATCCTCTGGCTTTCTCCTCCCGAAAGAGTTGCGGAAAGTCTTGATAAAGTAAGATATTCAAGCCCCACGCTTTTTAAAAATCCAAGACGTTCTTTGATTTCCTTGATGATTCTTTCTCCGATCATCAGTTCTCTTGCAGATAGGTCAATATTATCAAAGAAGTCCAAAGCCTCAACAACAGAAAAATCTGACACCTGAGCGATATTCAGTCCTCCCACAGTTACAGAGAGGGATTCTTTTTTAAGCCTTTTCCCATGGCATTTGGGACACGGTTCATCACTCATTACCGATTCTATGTCAGCCTTTGTATAGTCGCTTGCACTTTCACGGTAACGTCTTTCGAGATTCGGGATAACTCCCTCAAATTCAGATTGATATTCAGATTTATAAAAGGAGGATTCTCTGTGAAGCTTAAGCTTTTGTCCCTGCGTTCCGTAAAGGAAAATTTCTATTGCGTCCTTACTTAGATTCTTTACAGGCTCATCAAGAGAAATGTTATATGTCTCGGAAATTGCCTTATAATATGTCATGGCAATTGAATTTTCATCAAGATTATTCCAGCCCGTAGCTTTTATTGCTCCTTCTTTAATTGAAAGCTCCTTATTTGGAATAACAAGCTCCGGATCAATCTTTTTGAATACGCCGAGCCCCGTACACTTTTCACAAGCGCCGAAAGGGTTATTGAATGAAAACATTCTCGGATTAAGCTCTTCAATTGAAATATTATGATCAGGGCAGGCATAAGACTGAGAGAATTTCATTTCTTCTCCGCCTATGACATCAACAAAGATAAGTCCCCCTGTTAAAGACGAAGCGACTTCTATACTGTCGGTAAGACGGGATTTGATATCAGGCTTTATAACAAGTCTGTCAACCACTATCTCAATGTTATGCTTTTTATTTTTTTCAAGCTTTATTTCTTCTGAAAGGTCATAAATTATTCCGTCAACTCTTACTCTGACGTAACCTGATTTTCTTGCATTCTGAAATTCTCTCTGGTATTCTCCCTTCCTTCCTCTTACTATAGGAGCTAAAATCTGAATTCTTGTACCCTCTTCAAGTTCCATTATCTTATCTACTATCTGGTCTATTGTTTGCTGTCTTATTTCCTTGCCGCACACCGGACAGTGAGGTATTCCTATCCTTGCATAAAGTAATCTCAGATAATCGTATATTTCAGTTACTGTTCCCACGGTTGAACGCGGGTTCTTTGATGTGGTTTTCTGGTCGATTGAAATGGCGGGCGAAAGTCCCTCTATGCTGTCAACATCGGGTTTTTCCATTTGTCCCAAAAACATTCTCGCATAAGAGGAAAGACTTTCCACATATCTTCTCTGACCATCTGCGTATATCGTATCAAAGGCAAGAGACGATTTTCCCGAGCCGGAAAGTCCCGTCATAACAATAAGCTTATCCCTTGGTATAGTAAGATCCACATTTTTAAGGTTATGCTCTCTTGCGCCTTTTATAACTATTTCGTTTCTCTGCATAATTTTCTTCCTTTACTTTTTCACATTTTCACCTTTAAGCTCGGCAATTTTGTCTCTCAGGTAAGCCGCATGTTCAAATTCAAGCATTTTTGCAGCTTCCTTCATCTGCTTTGTAAGTTTATCAACAAGAGCTTCAGTTTCTCGCTTTGAAAGCTTTGTTGTTCTTCTTGCTTCGTATTCAACTTCTTCCTTGCTTGAAATCTCAATAACATCACGGATATCCTTGACTATCGTCTTTGGAACAATACCATGCTCTTCATTAAATTTCATCTGTATGCCGCGGCGCCGCTCTGTTTCAGTTATCGCTCTTTCCATTGAGCCTGTAATGGTATCGGCATACATGATAACTTTTCCGTTCGCATTTCTTGCGGCACGTCCTATTGTCTGAACAAGAGAACTTTCAGAACGCAGAAAGCCTTCCTTATCAGCGTCAAGAATTGCTACAAGAGAAACCTCCGGAAGATCTAATCCCTCTCGTAAAAGATTTATCCCGACAAGAACGTCAAATTCCCCCATTCGAAGATCTCTTATTATTTCCATTCTTTCGATGGAATCAATATCGTGGTGCATATATCTTACTGCAATACCGAAATTTTTAAGATAAGACGTAAGATCCTCTGCCATTTTCTTTGTAAGAGTTGTAATTAATACTCTTTCCTTTTTCTCAACTCTCAGGTTTATCTCGGAAAGAAGGTCTTCTATCTGCCCCGTTGTAGGTTTAACTTGTATTTCAGGATCTAAAAGTCCTGTTGGTCTGATTACCTGTTCAACAATCTGAGCGGAATGTTCTTTTTCGAAATCCCCGGGAGTGGCAGAAACGAAAATTGCCTGATTTATATGCTCATAAAACTCGTCAAATTTAAGTGGTCTGTTGTCAAGAGCTGAAGGTAATCTGAATCCATAATCAACAAGCGTTGTTTTTCTTGCTCTGTCTCCGGCATACATACCTCTTACCTGAGGCAGGGTCACGTGAGATTCGTCTACTATAAGAAGAAAATCATCAGGAAAATGGTCAAGGAGTGTATAAGGCACAGCTCCCTTTGGACGTCTTGCAAGTACTCTTGAATAGTTTTCTATTCCACTGCAAAACCCAATTTGTTCAAGCATTTCAATATCATAATTTGTACGTTGAGCGATTCTCTGGGCTTCTATGAGCATATCGTTGTCGGTAAAGTATTTTATTCTTTCATCAAGTTCTTCTTTTATCTCTTCAATCGCGCCACGAAGCTTTTCCTTTCCGACTATATAATGGCTTGCAGGAAAAATAGCTACGTGATTGAGAAAATCAACTATTTCCCCGGAAATGACATTTACTTTTGTTATTCGGTCGACCTCGTCGCCGAAAAATTCAACCCTATAGGCGGTATCTGTGTGATTTGACGGGAAAATTTCAACCACATCTCCCCTTACCCTGAATTTATTTCGGTCAAACCCTATATCGTTTCTCTCAAATTGCAGATTCACAAGCTGAGCCACAAGCTCATCCCTTGATTTGGTCATTCCTTTTCTGATAGAAACTACCATTGACTTATATTCCTCAGGGTCGCCAAGAGAATAAATACAGGAAACGCTTGCCACAACGATAACGTCACGTCTTTCTGCAATAGCAGTGGTTGCAGAGTGACGGAGCTTATCTATCTCATCGTTTACCGAACTGTCTTTTTCTATATACACGTCTTTGCTTGGGATATATGCTTCCGGCTGATAGTAGTCGTAATAGGAAACAAAATACTCAACTGCGTTTTCAGGAAAAAATTCCTTGAATTCGCTGCAAAGCTGAGCCGCAAGTATTTTGTTGTGAGCAAGAACAAGAGTGGGTTTGTTAATCCTTTCAATAACATTTGCCATTGTAAAAGTCTTACCCGAACCGGTAACTCCAAGAAGAGTCTGCTCTTTATAGCCTTTATTAAGTCCTTCAACAAGTTTATCGACAGCCTCCGGCTGGTCGCCTGAAAGCTTATAATCTGAAACCAGCTTGAATTTATCCATTACGCACTCCTTTATTATCAGTCAAGTATATTGAAATATCCAAGATTTTTCATTGAAATAGCCTGTGAGCCGCATATTATTATATGATCTATAAGGGATATATCGATTTTCGAAAGAGTCCTTATAAGCTGTCTGGTAATGCTTATGTCAGCAGCTGACGGTATGGCTTCTCCGCCAGGATGATTATGAGCGATCATCACAACAGAGGAATTTGAACGAAATGCGGCTTCAACAATTTTTCTCACATTTACAGGAGCAGAGCTTACAGTTCCTTTTGAAATTGTTGAGCAGGAGATAATCTTTAACTTATTATCAAGGCAGCATACTTTGACCTCCTCCTCAACAACACCTATATATTCTGATATAAAATAATCTGCAACATTCTGCATATTGTCCATAATGCTAATATCATTTAACTCAACAGAATAAGCTCTAAGAAGCTGAGGGATCAATTTTAGAAGAGTTGCGGCATTATCCGTAATCCCTTTAAAGCTTTTCAGTTCCTCAAAAGGTGCATTAAAAACTCCTGCAAGGTTATTGTATTTGGATATCATCTGATGAGCAATACCGTTTGTATTGACTCTTTGAATTCCAAAAAACAAAACAAGCTCTAATATTTCATGCTCTTCAAAGCCGTCAAGCCCGTTTCTGAGAAACTTTTCCTTCAATCTTTTTCTGTGACCCTCATGTAGATTTTCCATAAGCCATTTCTCCTTATGAACATTAGTTCTTATATTATACAACTTTTTTTTCAACTTGTAAAGGGTTTTGATTTACCTTTCTGTGTACATTTTAAGACTTGAAATAACTGAATAAATGTTATATAATTTAAAGGATAACATGAAAGGATCACTTTCACAATGAGAGAATTTATTATAAATAAAAATGACAGCGGACAGCGGCTTGACAAGTTTTTAGAAAAAACGGTAAAAAGACTTCCCAAGAATCTTTTGTACAAGTATATAAGGCTCAAGCGTATAAAGCTTAACGGTAAGCGCTGTGATATTTCAACAAGACTTTGCGAGAACGATGTTTTGCAGCTTTATATAAACGATGAATTCTTTGATGACATAATGCCGGAAGAAAAAAGCTATCCTTTTTTATCTGCTCCCGCTAAGGTTAATATTGTATACGAAGATGAAAATATTCTTTTGTGTCACAAAAAAACCGGGCTTGTTGTTCACGAGGATAACGACGGTACGGCTGACACCCTTATAAACCGCATACTTCATTATCTTTACGAAAAGGGTGAATATGATCCTGAAAAGGAAAACTCTTTCGCCCCTTCTCTTTGCAACAGAATAGACAGAAACACAGAAGGAATTGTAATCTGTGCAAAGAATTCAGAAAGTTTAAGAATATTGAATCAGAAAATAAAGGACCGAGAACTTCACAAGAAATATCTCTGTGTGACCGTGGGTGTTCCGAAGCCTGCGGAAGCAACTGTAACAGCTTATCTTGAAAAAAACGAGAAAACAAACACGGTTTATATTTCTGACAGGAAAACGCCACAGAACAAGACAATTATCACAAAATACAAGGTTCTGAAGCACAAGAACGAGCTTGCGCTTGTTGAGATTGAGCTTATCACAGGCAGGACTCACCAGATAAGAGCGCATATGTCCTACCTTGGCTATCCCCTTCTCGGTGACGGAAAATACGGCATAAACAAGATAAACCGAAAATATCAGGTCAAAACGCAGGCTCTCTTCGCATACAAGCTTACATTTGATTTTAAAACTGACGGTGGCATTTTATCATATCTTGACAAAAAAACCTTTGAGATAAATAATGTATGGTTTCAAAATAAATTCTTCTGACAAGATTTATATAGATTTTACGAATATACTATTGCATTTCCTGTAGTTTTTTGTTATAATATATAATGTTATAGTGTTTGAAAAATACTGCGTTTATTTGACTGTGAATAATCTGCATAGTCAATTGCATAGAGATTTTTTAGACGGGTTTTCTATAACAACACTATACGAAAGACGAAAGGAAAGTATTTTATGATTGGCGACCTACACTGTCACACCACGTTATCCGATGGATCACTTGGCATCGAGGAAGTTATAGTTCAGGCTAAAAGAATGGGACTTGACTATCTTGCAATTACCGACCACGATACGCTTTCATCTTCAAGCAGGGCGCAGGTTCTCGGTCAGCGCTATGAGGTGAATATTATTCCTGCGGTTGAGCTTTCAGCATGGGACAAAAAGAAAAATACAAGAGTGCATATTCTTTGCTATGCCCCACACAAGCCTGAACGACTTGAGGGCCTTTGTTTGAAATCCTGCGAAATAAGAAAGGCTTCAGCTATTGACATGATAAACAATGTAACAAAGCTTTACCCTATCACTACCGACGCGGTTCTTAAGTACACTAAAGGAAGCAAGAGCATATACAAGCAGCACATTATGAGAGCCCTTGTAAATTACGGTTATGCAACAGAGTTATACGGGGAAGTCAATGATAAGCTTTTTAACCGTGAGCACGGAAGCTGCATTGTTACAAGAGAGTATCCCGATGTTCACTTTGTATGCGATCTAATCCACTCCTCAAAAGGAGTTGCGGTTATGGCTCACCCATATATGTTTGACAATCTTGAACTTCTGGAAGAACTTGCCCAGACCGGAAAGGTAGATGGGGTTGAGATCTATCATTATACAGCGGACAGTGAGGAAAAAATAAACAAGCTTATAGAAATCGCTAAAAAGTACAACCTTATCATCACAGGAGGTTCCGACTTCCATGGGCTTTACAATCAGGTTGCAACTCATATTGGAAGCAATACCACTGATGAAGAGAATTTAAAGCGTCTTACAAGCCTTATTGCTCAAAAGGCGCACAAATAAGATATATTTCATATTAAAATTTCAGAGAGGAGGATATGCCTTTTGTTTATCAAAGGGCATAGACTTTGTTATGGACATTATGCAGAAATCACTTGAAAAGCACAAAGAATGGAATGGAAAGATCGAAGTTGTGTCAAGGGTACATATTGACGATGCAAAATCATTGAGTCTTGCCTACACGCCGGGGGTTGCCCAACCTTGTCTTGAAATCCAAAAGGATCCTGAGCTTTCTTACGAGCTTACCAGGCGTTCTAACCTTGTGGCAGTTATAACCGACGGAACGGCCGTTCTTGGTCTCGGTGATATCGGAGGGCTTGCAGGAATGCCTGTTATGGAAGGAAAATGCGCACTTTTCAAGGAATTTGCCGGAGTTGACGCATTTCCACTTTGTGTAAAGTCTAAAGACACAGATGAAATTGTCAGAACGATCGAACTTATTTCCGACAGCTTTGGCGGAATAAATCTTGAGGACATTGCCGCTCCCAGATGCTTTGAAATTGAAAGAAAGCTCAAAGAGAGGGTTGACATTCCCGTATTTCACGATGATCAGCACGGAACTGCAATTGTAGTCGGTGCTGCTCTTATGAACGCCTGCAAGGTAGCCGGAAAGAAACTTGAAGAACTTACCCTTGTTATAAATGGCGCCGGAGCTGCCGGAATTGCAATAGGCAAACTTCTTTTATCCCTTAATATCGGCAATCTCATTATGGTTGATATCAACGGAATAATCTGCGATGGAGATGAGTTTACAAACATGGCTCACGCTGAAATTGCAAAGGTAACAAACAAAAACAAGATCAGAGGAGGTCTTGCTGACGCTTTAAAAGGATCTGACGCTTTTGTTGGAGTATCAAAGCCGGGACTTGTTACCGAAGAAATGATTAAATCTATGGCTGACAAGCCAATAATATTTGCAATGGCAAATCCTACTCCCGAAATCATGCCTGATAAAGCAAAAGAAGCAGGCGCTTACATTGTCGGAACGGGAAGAAGCGACTTCCCTAACCAGATAAACAATGTCATTGCTTTTCCGGGAATATTCAAGGGTGCGCTTGCTGTAAGAGCAAAGGACATCAACGAGGAAATGAAGCTTGCTGCCGCAAAAGCTATTGCAGGATGCGTTCCAGCTGATAAGCTGAGCCGTGACTTTATATTGCCGAACGCTTTTGACAGGGCTGTTCCTGAGGCTGTGGCTGACGCTGTTGCTAAGGCTGCAAGAGAAAGCGGAGTTGCAAAAATATAACCAAATCGCCGATATCTCCCTGCTGATTATTCAGCAGGTCTGCCTCCTATAAGGCGGGTTCCATTCAGTTTTTCAATGGGGATCTAAATCTTCCACTGAAAAACTGAGGAGCAAAGCTCCCATCTGCACCCTGCTGCAGTCAGCGACAGGCTGCTTTTCGTCACAACGTGATTAAGCAACAGCTCTGAAAGAGATGTTTAGCTCTGAAAGAGATGTTTAGCTCTGAAAGAGATGTAATTATCAACGCTTTGCTCCGATTTAAATAAAAATTAAAAAAGGAAGTATAAAAATGACTATTAATTATCAAACAAAAGGAACATGTTCAAAGCAGATAAACGTAGAAGTAGAGGATGGACGAGTTGTGGACGTTGAATTTATCGGCGGCTGCAACGGAAATCTGAAAGGAATTTCTAAGCTTGTAAAAGGAATGAAGGTTGAAGACATTATCGATAAGCTTGAAGGCACAAAATGCGGATTTAAAAATACCTCCTGCCCCGACCAGCTTGCACAGGCTCTCAAAAATGCATTATAATTTAAATTTATAAGTAAAACCCCTTCCGAAAACCGGAAGGGGTCATTTTATGCCGTCTATTTAATCAAACAGGGTGAACCTTATTTTCTGCGTCGGAATGAGCTCCATCGATTCCGTACTTCTTGTTTCTTCTTTCTTCAAAAAACTTAGGTGCAACCTTTGGGAACATTGCGTAGCTAAGAACGTCCTCTTCCTGCTCTATCCACTCTGCACATTCCTTTTTCATTTCTTCAAGTTCAGGCTTGAGAAGGTCGGCAGGACGGCAGGTAATAGGCTCTTCGTTTCCGATGATCTTCTTCTGGAACTCAGGATCTATCTCAACAGGAGTCTTTCCATATTCGCCTCTGACAAGTCCCTTAAATTCCTTTGTAACAGTCTTATATCTTTCGCCCATGATTATGTTGAAAACTGCCTGAGTACCAACGATTTGTGAAGTCGGTGTAACAAGAGGAGGATAGCCTGAATCCTTACGAACCCTCGGAACTTCCTGCAAAACTTCATTGAGCTGGTCTGCTTTTCCCGCCTGCTTGAGCTGTGATAGAAGGTTTGAAAGCATTCCGCCGGGAACCTGATAAATAAGAGCATTAGCGTCTGTTGCAAGCATTTTGGGGTCAAGAAGTCCGCTGTCGATATACTTCTGTCTGAGACCCATAAAATATTCTCTTATTTCAGTAAGTGCCTTGAGGTCAAGACCGGTGTCGTACTCTGTTCCCTGAAAAGCGGCAACAACAGACTCAGTAGGCGCATGAGATGTTCCCAGAGCAAGAGGCGACATTGCAGTATCAACAACGTCAACCCCTGCTTCAACAGCCTTAATTATACACATTGAAGCAAGCCCTGATGTGTAATGAGTATGAAGCTGGATCGGAATTTTAACAACAGATTTAAGATCCTTTACAAGTGTTTCTGCCTCATATGGTGTAAGGAGAGCAGCCATATCCTTAATACAAATTGAATCTGCGCCTGCGTTTTCAATTGTCTTTGCGTATTCCATGTAATACTTGTGAGTAAAAACTTCTCCAAGTGTGTAGGAAATAGCTACCTGAGCGTGTGCCCCTTCCTTTTTTGCAGCTTTAATAGAAGTCTCAAGGTTTCTTATGTCATTAAGAGCGTCAAAAATTCTTATTATATCAATACCGTTAGCAACAGATTTCTGAACAAAATACTCAACAAGGTCGTCAGCATAATGACGGTAGCCAAGCATATTCTGTCCTCTGAAAAGCATCTGAAGCTTTGTATTTGGCATTTCTTTTCTTATTGTACGAAGTCTTTCCCATGGGTCCTCGTCAAGAAATCTGAGGCAGGCGTCAAAGGTAGCTCCGCCCCACACCTCAGCTGAATAGAAACCTATCTTATCCATTAAAGGAAGAGCGGGAAGCATATCTTCAATTGGCATTCTTGTTGCAATAAGTGACTGATGAGCGTCACGGAGGACTGTTTCGGTTATTTTAAGTTTAGCCATTATAACATCACCTTTCAATAGTTTAAATCGGAGCAAAGCGTGATAATAAAGTCAGATTGTCGACAGAGATGTCTGATTGTCAGCAGACAGGCTTAATCACGCTGTGACGAAAAGCAACCTGTCGCTGACTGCAGCAAGCTGCAGATGGGAGCTTTGCTCCTCAGGGATTTCAATAGTTGTTTATATCTTTGTTAAAAACAACTTGGGGGTATCACCCCCACTGAAAGACTGAATGGAACTCGCCTCAAATAGTAGGCGGATCCTCCTATAGGAGGAGAACCTACCGTTTGGGCAGGGGGACATCGGCGACTTGGTTATAATTACTGGATAACTGCAAGAAGTGTTCCTGTTTCAACAGAAGATCCCTTAGTGGTGTTTATACTTACAATTTTACCTGCAACAGGAGCGTTTATATCGTTTTCCATCTTCATTGCTTCAAGAACTATAACAGGCTGACCAACTTCAACAATATCGCCAACATTAACTTTGATATCAAGAACAGTTCCGGGCATAGGAGATGTTACTTCTGTTCCTCCGGCAACAGGAGCGGCAGGTGCCGGAGCAGGAGCTGCCTCAGCGACAGATGCCGGAGCGGGAGCTGCCTCAGCGACAGGTGCCGGAGCAGCGGGAGAGACAGAAGCAGCAGGAGCAGTGGCAACGGGTGCAGGTGCGGCTCCATTTACTTCCTCAACAGCAACATCATAAACTTTACCATTAACAGTAATATTATATCTTTTCATAACTAATCACCATTCCTTATTTTATTAAAGCGGCATATTGCCGTGCTTCTTTGGAAGCTTGGATATTCTCTTGCCTGCCATTATTTCAATAGCGTTTGTGATTGACTGTCTGAGTTCATCAGCTGTAACGATATCGTCGACTGCGTTTTTAGCAGCAGCAACAAAAGCAGAAGCTTCACTCTCAGCGTACTCGTCGGCAAGAACCTTTCTTGCCTTTTCAACATCCTCTGTTCCCTTTAGTTTATCATGTGAAAGAAATTCAACAGCAGTAACAGGCGCAAGAGGAGAGATTACGGCATTAGCAAGAGCAAAAGTTATATCAGCGTTAGCACACTTTCCTGCAAGAGCAATATAAGCGGGTCCGTAAGCTTTTCCTGATATAACAGCAAGCTTGATGGTGGTTGCTTCTGCGTAAGCGTGAGCAAGAACTGTCATATCCTTGACAGCACCCTGTATTTCAGCTTCGTCTGAAGTCTCAAAGCCTTCTGTATCTACAAATGTAACAACGGGAATTGTAAATGCATCGCAAGTTCTTACAAATCTTGCGATCTTTGAACAGTCATCGGAAGTAAGTTTATCTGCGGTCTTATTTGTTGCAACAACACCAACAGTTGCACCGCCTACAGAACCAAGAGCGGTATATGAAGCTTTTCCGTACTTTTCATAAACTTCAACAATACTATTTTCATCGCAGATAGTTTTTGCACAGTTTTCTGCGTCCTTAACATTTACTGTTGAAGGCATATCAAATTCGTACATTGGTATAGGAGAAATATTATTCTGAGGAAGCTTGGCAAGAATAGCTTTTGCCTTTTCCACCGAGCTTATATCATCAGCACATACGGCACATGCTGTTCCTGCACAAGCTGAGTTTTCTGCAAGATTCTTTACAGAGGTATTTGGTGTAACAAACATTTCTGCCTTTTCTGTCATAATTACAAAATCAGCTGACTGAGCCATTATTGCAGCGGCGCCGGCACAAGTTCCGCATACTATTGATATCTGAGGAACAACGCCCGAAAGATTATTTACCCACATAAGAAGCTCGCCATAGGCATTAAGTGCGTCCATAGGGTCGTTAAGATCAGCGCCGAAGGAATCATAAATTCCAACAACAGGAACGCCGGTTTTTGCGGCAAGATCAAGTATTTTAACTATCTTCTTTGCCGAAGCGCCGGTCATTGCGCCGTTTTTAACAGTTATATCCTGTGAAAAAGCATAAACGGGGTTTCCGTCTACATATCCGTATGCGGTAACAACGCCTGTTACAGAGTCGTTTACTTTCGCATATGCGTTAAGCTCTGTATAAGCGCCTTCGTCAAACAGATATGCCAGTCTTTCTCTTGCAGGAGCAGCTGCCTTGATTTCACACTTGAGTGATGCAAGTTTTGAGATTGAATCTGACATACAGTATCCTCCATTCAAATATCTGAACCGTTACGCTAAAGCGGTAAGGTCTTTAATAACAATTAAAAATCGCTCTTTTATATTGCAAAAAGAAAATTATACACAAATTTATTATACAACATTTCTTTTAAAAACACAAGTCGATTATAATTTCTTTCCGCAACTTTTACATTTGGACATAAATTCTTTCAAATCGTTTAAGCAATTACTATTTTTTTGCACAAAACCAAGCTTTATAAGATCGGTTTTATCGTCAATTTCAAACTCAGCTTTATCAATATCTTTTAAAACCGCAAGAAAAAGTATACTTCTTACAATACCGTCATAAAGATAAAGATCGCCCTTTGAGTCTATAAAATAAATTACTACCTTATCTTTTTCAATCAAATAAATTCCTGTTCCGAAAATTTCGTCCTTATCAACTGCTTCAACTACGTTAGCATTTTTATTTTCAAGTCCAAGCCGTTTTATAATTTCCGAATAATTTTCAATGTTTTTTGTCTGTAGGATCTGTAGCACCGTTAATCCCTGCCTTGTTTTGAAATCGCATTTCTTATTGCTCTGAGTTCATCTGCGCTAAGTTCTCTGTAATCGCCAGGCTTTAACATTCCCAGTTTCAAAGGCCCGATAGCAGTTCTTTTAAGCCTTGCAACTTCAAGGCCTACAGCTTCGCACATTTTTCTTATCTGACGGTTTCTTCCCTCTTTTATAACCATCTGTAGAACAACCCTGTTTGGCTGCTTATCAAGAACATTAACTATACACGGCAGCGTTTTTTTACCATCTATCACAATTCCCTCAGAAAGGGAAACAAGCTGTTCGTCATTGATATCAGGGCGAACCGTAACACGATAAGTTTTTGAAATATGTCTTGATGGGTGCATTATATCATTTGCAAATTTACCGTCATTTGTAAACAGCAATAGTCCTTCC
>CALWNN010000014.1 GCA_944382845.1 uncultured Clostridia bacterium | reverse complement strand
ATCCCCCACTGAAACCCTGAGGAGCAAAGCTCCCATCTGCAGCTTGCTGCAGTTAGCGACAGATTGCAATCGTCGCAACGTGATTAAGCCTGTCTGCTGAAAAGCAGACATCCTTATCAACGCTTTGCTCCGATTTAAATATTTGTCAGATATCTTACAGTGACAGTGAAAACTGTCTTTTTAAATTCTCACTTAAAATTTTTCGGTTTTCCGTTTCACTAAGTCCAAGAGCCATAAAACGTCCGAGTTCTTCCGTATGGCCCCACATTGGAAAATCAGTGCCAAAGAAAACCTTATCAGCACCAAAGCCACGTATTATGTCCTTAGCGTATGAGGGAGAAATGAATTCAAGAGAAGAGGATGTATCAAAATAAACGTTGTCTGAATAAAGACAGCATACCGCTTCCTCCCACCGCTCATAGCCTCCCAAATGGGCTGCAAAAACGGTCAGATCATTTAACTCATTAACAACATTCTCAAGTCGTTTTGGACGTGAAAAATCATACCTGTTGTCCCCCATGTGCATTAAAATGGGAAGCCTGCCCCTTATAGCTTCGTACATTCTGAAAGCCCTGTCCTCGTCAATGTAAAACTGCTGAAAGTCGGGATGAAGCTTGATACCCTTAAGCCCTCCCTCGATACACCTTTGAATTTCCGCGTCAGGGTCATCGTAATCCGGATGAAGCGTCCCGAATCCGATAAATTCGGGGTGGCTTCTGCACTGCTCCATAATAAAATTATTTATTGAGACAACCTGAGAAGGAGTAGTGGCAGTTGAACAGACAAGATACCATTTAACGCCTATCTTTTTTCCGCTTTCGAGAAGATGAGCTGTATTTCCGCAATTGCAGTCCATTTGGAGGTGGTAAAATTCGCTTATCGAGCCCGTAGCTTTCTCGGCAATTTTGTCCGGAAATATGTGAGTGTGAGCATCGGCTATCTCATACGCTTTTGCAAACTCAATAATTTCTCGTGTATCGATTTTGTCCAATCAGATCGCTTCTTTCTTTGATTTTGGGGTTATAGCCACAATTGAAATATTGTCGCTGCTTCCGCGTTGCACTGAAAGCTGAGCCAGTGCCTTGATTTTTTCACTGAATGGAATTTCAAGACTCATCGCAGCTTCTATCTCAAGACAATGCACATAGTCGCTTACGCCGTCAGAGCAAACTATAATCACGTCCCCCGGTATTATTTCTTCGCATATAAGGAATTCATCGACAACGGGATAGCCTGAGCTTGTGCCAATGCTTGAAGTAATGATATTCCTCGCAGGGTGCATAAGTTTTTCCTCTTCGGTAATTCCGCCTTGGTCAAAAAGTTCCTGAACATATGAATGATCCTTGGAGATCTGTCTGGCTTTCTGGTTTCGGTAAAAGTATAGCCTGCTGTCACCGGTGTTAAAGCATAGGCATTTTCCCTTGTCATCAATTGCAGCACAGCAAAATGTAGTCTGAAGATTAAAAGAGTCAGGATTATTCAGCCCGAATTCTCTTAAATCTTCGTGTATGTCAAATATCAGGTTTTTAAAGTCTACTGAGTCTCTAAATTCAGCTTTGGAGATCCTGTCGGCAGTCATGTATGAAGCGATCTCTCCGGACCTTTCTCCGCCAACTCCATCGCACACCCCAAGAATGACCGGATTTCTGCAACAAAGTTCACATTGTCCGGAAGTGATAACTTTATTGTCTGCAAAAATTGTATCTTCGTTTTTTTCTCTGATAATTCCTTTGTCAGTATATGCGTAAATCAAAAAATCCATAAAGTGCTGTCCTCATATCAATTATCTTTTTAATTATACTACCATATCCCAGAAAAGTCAACGCACGGACTTGAAAAATACCGCAATTTGTGGTAAAATATCAGTAAAGTTTCGTTTTAAGAGGGGGGATAAGCCATAAAGCTTGACGATAAAGTGACATATCTAAAGGGGGTCGGACCTAAAAGAGCAGAGTCTCTTGAAAAGCTTGGGATCAGAACCGTTAAGGATCTTCTGTATCATTTTCCCAGAGATTATGCAGATTATTCATCAACTGTAGATATTGCAGATACGGTTGAGAATGAAAACAACGTTATATGCGCTAAAGTCGTAAAACGGCTTTCTCCTGCGTTTATAAGAAAGGGAATGACTATATTTCGGGCAGTTGTTGCCGATGATACAGGCGAGCTTACCGTTGTGATTTACAACAGCAGTTATCAGTTTGACGCACTTGTTTACGGAGAAACTTTTATTTTGTCAGGAAAGGTAACGGGAAACCTTTTAAGGCGTGAAATGAGTTCGCCTGTAATTCTGAAAGCTTCCGTGCCTGATAAGATTCAGCCGTTGTATCATCTCACCGAGGGTTTGACTCAGCAGGTTTTGCGGACAGCCGTAAAGAACGGATTAACTCTTCTCAATACCGAAATATATGAGCCTGTTCCAAAAAAATACCTTATTGAAAACAATCTTTGCTCCCTTGCATTCGCGCTTGAAAATATTCATTTTCCCAAAGATATTAAAACTCTTGAGATGGCAAGAAACAGACTGATTTTTGATGAATTTCTTGTTTTGCAGCTTGGAATGAATTTGCTTAAGACAAAAAAAACCGAGTCCACAGGTTGTAAAATGAAAGGCTGTTCTATTTCGGAATTTGAAGCCGCTCTGCCCTTTGAACTTACAAACGCGCAGAAAAAGGCAATTTCCGACTGTATTTCAGATATGCAGAAAAGCGTTTCAATGAACCGCCTTGTTCAGGGCGATGTTGGTTCGGGTAAAACAGCGGTTGCCGCCGCCTGCGCATACTTTGTCGCAAAAAACAAAATGCAGACTGCACTTATGGCTCCCACTGAGATCCTTGCAAATCAGCATTATGAAACGCTTAAACAATTTCTTGAACCGCTGGGTATTAAAGTCTGTCTGCTTACAGGAACTATGACCAAAGCGGAGAAAAGCCGCATAAAGGAGCAGCTTTTATCAGGCGAAGCTTCAGTTTGCGTCGGTACGCACGCTCTTATTCAGTCTACAACCATATTTAACAGGCTCGGGCTTGTAATAACTGATGAACAGCATCGCTTCGGCGTCGAACAGCGTGCAAGACTTTCTTCAAAAGGTGAAAATCCTCATCGGCTTGTTATGTCTGCAACGCCCATTCCAAGGACGCTTGCTTTGATGATATACGGCGATCTTGATATTTCAGTTATAAACGAGCTTCCAAAAGGAAGAAACCCGGTATTCACCTATGCTGTGACAGGAAAATTAAGACAGCGTGCGTTCGGCTTTGTCAAGAAACGTCTTGACGAGGGCAGACAGGCTTATATTATTTGTCCGATGATTGAAGAATCTGACGCTGACCTTAAATCAGTTGAAAAATATGCGGCTGACATCTCAAAAAACGACTTTTCGGGATATAGAGTGGGACTTCTTCACGGAAAGATGAATTCTGAAAAGAAGGAAGCTGTCATGAGCGAGTTTAAAGACGGTAAAACAGATATTCTCGTTTCCACAACAGTTGTGGAGGTGGGCGTAGACGTTCCAAATGCAGCGGTCATGGTGATTGAAAACGCTGACAGATTCGGACTTTCTCAGCTTCATCAACTCAGAGGGCGTGTTGGTCGTGGCAAGCATCAATCATACTGCATATTGATTACCGACAATGTTACCGAACAGTCAAAAAAGCGGTTAAGGATACTTTCTTCAACCACTGACGGGTTCAAAATTTCCGAGGAGGATTTGAAGCTCCGTGGCCCCGGCGACTTTTTCGGTCAGCGCCAACATGGACTTCCAAGGCTCAGGATTGCAAATATGGCTGAAAATATGGATATGCTTCACATCGCTCAGAATATTGCAAAAAGGATAACCGACGCCGACCCTATCCTTTTAAAAACTGAAAACAAAGGCTTGAAAAGGCTTGTTGATGATCTTTTCAGCGACGAGCTTGATTTAAACTGAAATTCAAAGAGGAGGAATTAACATGAACGAAAATTTAAAAGCCGTGATTATGAAAAAACTTGATAAGACAGCGGAGAATCTGAGAAAAAACAACTTTGAGGCTTATGTTGTGCAGACGTCCGCCGAAGCCTGCGAACTTGTAAAGAGCCTTATTAAAGAAGGGGAGACGATTTCCTGCGGCGGCTCTGTCACACTTTCGGAGAGCGGTGTAATGGATATTATGAAATCGGGGAAATACAATTTTCTTGACAGATCTATTGCAAACACACAAGAAGAGGTTGAGGAGATATACAGAAAGGCTTACAGCTGCGACACATATCTTTGCTCCTCAAATGCAGTTACCGAAAAAGGTGAGCTTTATAATGTAGATGGAAATTCAAACAGAGTATCTGCTATTTGCTACGGCCCGAAGTCGGTAATTATGATTTGCGGATATAATAAAGTCGTAAGAGATCTTGATGAAGCGATTGTAAGGGTAAAAACGGTTTCCGCTCCGGCAAACTGCTTAAGACTTGACTGCAAAACATACTGTCATGAAAAGGGAAGCTGTGTATCACTTGAAAACGGCGGAGATATGCCCTCCGGCTGCGGATCTGACGGCAGAGTCTGCTGTAATTATGTGGTTTCGGCAAGACAACGCCACAAAGGAAGAATTAAAGTGATTTTAGTAGCGGAAGAGCTTGGATATTAATAAAGCGCAGTAAAAAACTCTCGGAAGGTTTTGTTCCTACCGGGAGTTTTTATCGTTAATCTGTTCTGTCCGAAACGCCGTTGCTGTCAATGGTGTAACCGTCAACGGTCGTGTCTTTTGCCATGGTGCAGTTGTCTTTGAAATAATAGTATTTTCCGTTGATTTTCTTCCAGCCCGTTACAGCAAGACCGTTGCCGTCGGCATAATAGGAGTTTCCATCATCATCGGTAACTATGGCGTCTTTTGCAAGGGTGCCGTTGCTTTGCTTGAAAACATAATTTTTCCCGTCTATCTTGTGAAGTCCCTTGACTCGTATTCCGCTTATAAAGTAATATGTGTTGTCAGCGGTTTCAACCCAACCTTCGGCGAGAGTTCCGTTTCCTCTGAAATAGAATTCCGTTCCGTCAATTACTGTTTTGCTTGTAGCTGATTTTCCGTCGCTGCCGAAATAAAAAACTCCTGTGTCAAGCTTTACCCACTTGTTTTTAAGCATACCTTCCGATTGGTCGATATAATATTTGTAGTCCCCGATTTTTATAAGCCCGATAGCGGCAGCACCGTTTTCAAGGAAATAATATCTCTTTGAATCAATGTCGTGCCAGCCATCCTTCAGAGCCCTGCCGTGGTCGCCGCCAAAATAATAGTATATGTTGTTTATCTTTTTCCAGCCCGTCTGGTGAACTCCGTTATCGTCAAACCAGAAAAGATTTCCGGCGCCGGTCTTTATAACGCCTTTTGCCATGTAATAGTTTTTATTTTCGTAGAAGAAATAAGTTTTGCCGTCAATTTCCTGCCAGCCTGTGGCGATTTCTCCGCTGTCCTTTACATAATAGGTCTGACCGTCAATGTCGTGGAAGCCTTCCTTCAAAGGCTGACCCTCTTCATCATAATAATATACCTTTCCGTCTATTTCAGAAAAGCCCTGAGCAAGAAAATAATCATCGTCAAAATAATAATTCTCTCCGTCTATCTCCTGCCAGCCCTTTTGTGCGACTCCGTCGTCATCGAAGTAACAGTAACCGTTCATGACCTCCTGAAATCCTGTAGCCATTGCGCCGCTCAGACCAAGATAGTAGGTGTTTCCGTCAATTTCCTGCCAGCCTGTCAGAAGTTCAAAATTCTCGTTGAAATAATACTTTTTTTCCTTTATAGTATTCCAGCCTTTGAGAGCTTTTCCTTCTTTGTTGAAATAATATGTGTAGCCGTCAATCTCCTGCCAGCCCTTCAGCATTTTTCCGAGCCCGTCAAAGCAGTAATTGCTTTTGCCGATCTTCTGCCAGCCCACAGCCATTTTTCCGTTCTTGCTGAAATAATATCTGTCCTCGCCTATGTCCTGCCAGCTTGTCATCATCTCACAGGTTTCGGGGCTGAAGTAGTAATAGGCATCGTCAAGCCACTGCCAGTCTGTTCGTGCAATTCCGTCTGATCCGAAATAATAGGTTTTCCCATCGATTTCCTGCCATTCGGTAACCATGATACCATCGTTGTCAAAGTAATACCTGTTGTTGTCAATCTCAAGCCAGCCTATGGTTTTTTCTCCGTTTTCCTTAAAATAATACTGCTTGTCGTCAATTTTCGCCCAACCAATAACTATCTCGCCTTGTGAATTATAAAACCTTTCAACTCCGTCAACTGTAATAAATCCGTCGTCTGTAAAGCCGTACTGATTAAAGTAATAGCTTATTCCGTAAAGGGTAACGGTTCCGGTATAGAAAATTCCGGAATCGGGAGAAAAGTAATATTCAGTACCATCGATGGTTGTTTTACCTTTTTGCATTACTCCATCGGAATTGAAGTAATAAGTGTCACCCTTGTATGTCTGCCAGCCGGTAAGCATATATCCGTCGCTGTCGAAAAGATATGTAGAGCCGTCAATCTGATAAAGACCTACAGCGTTCTCTTTAGTGTCCTCCGAAATGTAGTAAAGCTTACTGTCTTTTTCATGCCAGCCGGGAGCATAATAAGCCTTGTAAATAAGGTATCCTCCGAAAAAGCACCCTACTGCCGTCGCACAGGCAGCTCCCACAGCTATTGCTTTTATTTTTACGCCTTTTTCAAGACTTTTCTTACTTTCCATAAAATACTCTCCAATCGGAAATCATATTTTAAATCGGAACAAAGCGTGATAATAATTTCTGCTTGTCAGCAAAGATGTCTGCTTGCCAGAAGACAGGCTTAATCACGCTGTGACGATTGCAACCTGTCGCTTATTTTAATAGTAGGCGGACTTGTCGAATAGCAGAGGGAAATCGGCGACATGGTTATAAAAATATAATAACATTTTTTTGAAACTAAATCAAGTGGCAAAAGCCCCGTAGCTTGTGATAATACGATGAAATTTTGCATAGCGTCAATAAAAACAAATTGTTAAAAAAACGAAAAACATTATAAAAACTGTTGACAAGGGAAGTAAAAAGCTTCATAATCATAAAGTTAGGTAAATTTTTTTCATGTTATTTTGGGGAGGTAATTTATGGAGATAAATCTCAACGGCGAATGGAAAATGCGAAATGCTTCTGATAGCGTAAATTATCTTTGCAGCGTTCCATGCTCGGTATATAAAACTCTTGCCGAATGCGGAGTTATTGAAGATCCTTATTACCGTGAAAACGAATATAAATATACTTCAGTTTCAGACGACGACTATATTTTTGAAACTGTTTTTGATTGTGATGAGGCATTTATCCGTTTAAAGAAACAGTTTGTTGTGTTTGAAGGAATAGACACTCTTTCAGAGGTCAGACTCAATGGAAAACTTCTTGGGAAAACCGACAATATGCATAGACGTTGGGAGTTTGACGTTAAAGGACTGTTAAAGGACAGAGATAATATTCTTGACGTCAGGATTTTTTCGCCAACCAAATACATTGAAAAAATGAATCAGCAAAGACCTCTCTGGGGTGTTTCTTCAACTATGGAGGGATATACCCATATAAGAAAGGCGCACTGTATGTTCGGCTGGGACTGGGGTCCTAAGCTTCCCGACCTTGGCATTTTCAGAGATGTGAAACTTGTTGGATATAAATGCGGAAGAATTCTTGACGTTTATTATTCTCAGGAACATAAAAACGGAAGTGTTTATCTGAACTGTCTTGTTCACAGTGAGCATAGCGGTTGCGATGCAGCTTTTCTTGAAGTGTATTCACCCGAAGGACAGCTTGTTTGTTCCGAAAATATTGATTTTCATGACGACGGAAAGTATCATGAAATGATATGCCGGATCCAAGAGCCTAAGCTTTGGTGGGTAAGAGGATTCGGGGAGCAGCCTCTTTATAAGTGCGTTGTAAAACTTGTGAAAAAAGGCGATATTGTTGATGAAAACGTTACAAGGATAGGACTGAGAACTCTTACTATAAGTCGTAATCAGGATCAGTGGGGAGAGGAGTTCTGTTTTATAAATAACGGAGTCAAAATTTTTGCAATGGGTGCAAATTATATTCCCGAGGATCAGATAATCTCAAGACGCAGTAAAGAAAAGACCATCAAGCTTCTTGAACAATGCAAAAAGGCAAACTTCAATACTATTCGTGTCTGGGGCGGAGGATATTATCCTGACGATTATTTCTATGATTATTGCGATGAAAATGGAATTATCGTGTGGCAGGACTTTATGTTTGCCTGCTCTGCTTATCTTCTTACAGATGAATTTGAAAGTACTGTCCGTGAGGAAATAAAAGACAACGTTATCAGATTCAGAAACCATGCTTCTCTCGGACTTTTCTGCGGAAATAATGAAATTGAATCCGCATGGGAATACTGGGGACTGCCTGAGGATGAACAGTCCAAGGCTGATTATTTAAGACAATTTGAAGAAATAATTCCCGATATAGTATCCGAACTATCTCCACAGACCTTCTACTGGCCTTCATCTCCGTCATCGGGAGGAGGCTTTATGGATGCTTCTTCAAATCACGCAGGTGATATGCACTACTGGGCAGTATGGCACAGTTTAAAGCCTATTGAGGATTTCAACAATTACTACTACCGTTTTTGTTCTGAATACGGTTTTGAGTCTCTTCCTTCAATAAAGACTTGTAAAGCTTTTGCCGATCCTGCAAAGGGAGACTTCAATCTTACCTCTCCGGTTATGGAGGCTCATCAGAAGTGCGAGCAGGGAAATGAAAAAATAATGTTCTACTTAGCTCAGATGGTAAGATATCCATACTCTTTTGAGGAACTTATTTACTCATCTCAGCTTGTTCAGGCGGATTGTATCAGAAGCGAAGTGGAGCACATGAGGAGAAACAGAGGCAGATGTATGGGCTCTCTTTACTGGCAGCTAAACGACTCGAACCCTGTTATTTCATGGTCAAGTGTTGACTATTTCGGACGTCTTAAGCCTCTTCATTACTGCGCAGAAAAATTCTATGCGCCAATTCTTGTTTCGGTTGACGCAAGCGACCTTAACTCTGTTAAATTCAATGTTTCAAATGAATCAAAATTAAATTCAATGGTTATGGTAACATGGAATGTAAGATCAAACGCAAATGAGATACTTGCTTCAAACAAAAAGCAGGACTATGTTCCAATGCAGTTTGCAAAGGACATTCTTACAGAGAACATGACAAAATATTTTTCGACTGAAAATGAAAAGAGAACACGCTACATTGAATATTATGTTGAAGTGGACGGGGAAGTAGTTTCAAAAGGCACAACCCTTCTTGTAAGACCGAAAATGTTTGAGTTTCTCCCACCAAAGCTTAAGACGTCAATTTCTGAAACACCTGTCGAATATGTGATAACCCTTACCTCCGGCAATTTCACAAAAAGCGTCTGGCTTGACCTTAAAGAAGGAGACTGCCGTTTTTCTGAAAACTGGTTTGATATTCACGGAGGGGAAAGTATTTCCGTTACAGTGAAAAAATCAGAAATGTCAGAGTACATGAACTTGGAAACCTTCAAAAACAGACTTGTGGTACAGGCTTATAATTTGTGGTAACAAAAATTCTTTTATAAAAAAATATGACGTTCACTCAGGCTTGCTTTTAAAAGCAAGCGCTGCGGCAAGTCCGAAAAACAACGCCGCAGTTATCCCTGCTGCCGCAGAAGTTAGTCCGCCTGTGAGTATTCCTAAGATACCGTTTTCATCAACAGCTTTTCTAACTCCGTCTGCCAGAAGATAACCAAATCCAGTAAGCGGAACTGTTGCTCCTGCTCCAGCAAAATCAATTATAGGCTTGTAAATCCCGAATCCGCCAAGAATTACTCCGGAAACAACGTAAGCCGTCAGAATCCTTGCAGGGGTAAGCTTTGTGTAGTCGATAAGCACTTGCCCGATTGCACAGAATAATCCGCCTATCAGAAAAGCGTAAAGATAAGTCAATTTTAGTTCCCCCTTTCGTGAGATATCCACACACCGTGAGAAATGGAGGGGATACTTTCTCCCTGCTGAACCACGGTAGGCGACATGAGTGCGCCTGTTGCAGCAAAAAAAATGTTTTTGATTTCACCGCTTTTGATTCTGGGAAGAAAATATCCGCAAAGCATACTTGCCGCGCAACCGCAGCCGCTTCCTCCTGCGTGAACGTCCTGCTTTTCAAAATCGTATATCATCATTCCGCAGTCAAGGTGATTTTTGGTGATGTCAATTCCGTCTTCACTTAAAAGTTCAATTAAAAGTTCGCTTCCTATCTTTCCCAAATCTCCTGTAACGATATAATCAAAATCCTTAGGAGCAAGCTTGAAATCCTTAAAAAATCTTTTTATTGTGTCGGCGGCAGCAGGAGCCATGGCAGCCCCCATATTGTTTGCGTCGTGAATGTCAAGGTCGATTATTCTCCCCACTGAAGCGCCTCGTACAAAAGGGGAGCTGTCCGAGGGGGACACCACCAACGCACCTGAGGCAGTAGCAGTCCACTGGGCAGTGGGCGTGCGTTGACCTCCGTAATCAAGGGGAAACCTGTATTGCCTTTCTGCGGTGCAGTAATGTGATGATGTAACTGCAAGGACAAGTTCCCCTGCTTTTGAATCCACCGATAACGCTGAGAGTAAAAGCCCTTCCGACATAGTGGAGCAGGCGCCGTATATTCCGAGAAAGGGAATTTCATAATCTCTTATTCCGAATGTTGTTCCTACACACTGATTTAACAGATCTCCTCCGAACATAAAGCTTACATTTTCACTTTGTAGATTTATTTTTTTAAGTGCAAGGCGAATTGCTTCCTTCTGAAGCTTGCTTTCACCCTGCTCGTAAGTGTATGTTGTAAAGTAAGGATCGTCGTTTGTCTTGTCAAAATAACTGCCCATAGGGCCTTCGTTTTCCATTTTTCCGCCTACTGCCGCAAAAGTTATAACTGACGGCGGAGGAGAAAAAGCAAAGCTTGCTCTGCCTTTTTTTATTGCCATGCTGATCTTCCTTTCGTATTTGTAAATCAAGTGTAGTATTTGCATCTTGTGATAAAAATATGCCGCAAAAATTCATTGTACAGTCATTTTATTTTTTTTATATAATCATATTTTTTCAACTGTTTATCAAAATTGGACATTATAATTTAATTACAAAATGAAAATGAGCATAATACTTGAAAAGGAGAGATCGTTATGACCGAAAATAATAATAACTTCAATAACTTCAGCAATGTATCTGAACAGCCTGCTCATGAACAGCCCAAGACGCATAAAAAGGGCAGAGGCGCAAAAATTGCCGCATTTGCAATTTGCTTAGTGCTTCTGTGCGGAGGTTCCGCATTCGGCGGTATGATGCTTGGAGCTAATTATCTTACCGAAAGCGACAGTGATGATAATTCCTCAACAAAATCTGTAAGCACTATACTTACGGGTACAAAAGATAAAAGTTCTGACAGCTCCGACTCTGCAATAAACGTTTCAACTGTAAACACCGATAAGCTGATGACTGCATCTGAGATTTACGCTCAGTATGTAAATTCAACAGTCGGCATCACGACTTCTATCACAACCAATTATTTTGGGTATCAGACAACAGCCGCCGCGTCAGGTTCAGGCTTTATAATCACAGACGACGGATATATCGTAACAAACTACCACGTTATTGAGGATGCTGACTCAATTAAGGTAACGACTTACGACGGAACTTCATACGATGCAAGGCTTATCGGAATTGATGAAAACAACGACCTTGCAGTAATTAAAATAAACGCAGACGGACTTACTCCGGTTGTGATTGGAAGCTCAGATGACCTTAATGTCGGCGACAATGTAATAGCAATAGGAAATCCTCTTGGTGAGCTTACATTTTCACTTACATCAGGAGTAGTAAGCGCACTTGACAGAGAAGTTACTATGTCAAATGCTCTTACCATGGATCTTATCCAGACAGACTGCGCAATTAACTCAGGAAATTCCGGAGGCGCTCTGTTTAATATGTACGGTGAAGTAGTAGGTATAACAAACGCCAAGTATTCAAGCAGTTCTTCATCAGAAGCGTCCATTGACAATATCGGTTTCGCAATTCCAATAAGCGACGTTATGGATACTATTGAAAGCATAATTGAAGATGGAGTAATCAAAACTCCTTATATCGGCGTTTCAGTCGGACAGGCAACAACTTCCTCAGGCTCCGGAAGATTTGAAATGTCCTATCAGGCGACAGGAGCAATGGTTGTAGGCGTTACTGAAAACAGCCCTGCGGAAAAAGCCGGACTTAAAGAAGATGACGTTATAACTGCCGTTGACGGAAAGGAAATTGCTTATGTAAGCGACCTTACAAGCTATATTGCTTCAAGAGATCCGGGAGATGAAATAACGCTTACTATAGAACGTGACGGAGAAGAAAAAGAAATAAAGGTAACTGTAGGAGAGCAGACCCAGAAGGCTCTTCCGGAATCTGAAAATATGTATGTTGATGGATAACTGAAAAGCAAAATAATTTAAGCCATACCCGAAGATAAAAACGGATATGGCTTATTATTTTTATGATTTTTTTACAATGAGAGCGCGGATAGCATTTATGACTGCGATGACCATAACTCCTACGTCAGCAAAAATGGCTGTCCACATATTTGCAATTCCGAAAGCGCCGAGAATAAGACAGATAAACTTTACCGCAATTGCAAAAACTATGTTTTCGTAAACGATAGTAAGACACTTTTTTGAAATGCGTATAGCCTTTGAAATTTTCATCGGGTCATCGTCCATCAGTACAACGTCGGCCGCTTCGATTGCAGCGTCGGAACCCATAGCTCCCATTGCAATTCCCACATCTGCACGGGATAAAACAGGAGCGTCGTTTATTCCATCTCCTACAAAGGCAAGCATCTCGCCCTTTGGTTTTTCTGCTATAAGCTCCTCTACCTTTGCAACCTTGTCATCAGGGAGAAGTCCGCTGTAATATTTGTCAACACCGACTTTTTTGGCAATGTCCTCAGCAGCGCTTTCAATGTCGCCTGTAAGCATAACTGTTTTTTCTACTCCGGACTTTTTAAGCATTTTTATTGCCTTTGGAGAATTTTCTTTCAGAACGTCTGAAATCACAATGTGACCTTGATATTCTCCGTTAACGGCAATGTGGATTATTGTGCATTGCTTGTGGCAGGGAATATACTCTGTTCCGATATATTCCATAAGCTTATCATTTCCTGCCGCAACCTCTTTTCCGTCTACCGTTGCAATAACGCCCTTGCCGCTTATTTCTTTAATGTCGGTTACTCTCGACCTGTTAGGTTCTTTTCCATAAGCAGATTTTATGCTTTTGCTTATAGGGTGAGATGAAGCAATCTCCGCATGAGCCGCAAGATCAAGAAGAACAGCATTATCAAGGGGAGTATGGTGAATTGCATTTACCTCAAAAACTCCTTTAGTCAGCGTTCCTGTCTTATCAAAAACTACATACTTTACTTTTGAAAGGGTTTCAAGATAGTTTGAACCTTTTATAAGGATTCCTTCCTTGCTTGCGCCGCCTATTCCTGCAAAGAAAGTAAGAGGAATACTTATGACAAGAGCGCATGGACACGAAATTACAAGAAAAGTAAGGGCACGGTAAATCCAGCTTTCCCAGTTTGCGCCTGCTCCCAAAATAATGTTTATAACAGGAGGAACTACAGCCAGCAACAGTGCGCCTGCACAGACTGCGGGAGTATAGTATTTTGCAAACTTTGAAATGAAATTTTCAGACTTTGATTTTCTTGAACTTGCATTTTCTACAAGATCAAGTATTTTAGAAACGGTAGACTCTCCGAATTCCTTTATTGTTCTTATTTTTAAAACGCCCGACATATTGATACAGCCGCTTATGACCTCGTCCCCAACGCCTGCCGAACGTGGAACGCTTTCACCGGTGAGGGCGGCGGTATCAACGCTTGAATTTCCCTCAACAATAATTCCGTCAATAGGGATTTTCTCACCCGGCTGAACAATTATTATGCTCCCTTTCTGAACCTTTTCAGGATCCACCTGAATTAGTTGTCCGTTTTCTTCAATGTTCGCATAATCGGGTCTTATGTCCATAAGCTGGCTGATATTTCTTCTGCTTTTTCCAACTGCAACACTCTGGAAAAGCTCGCCTATCTGATAAAACAGCATTACAGCTACAGCTTCGTTGTAGTCGCCGCTTTGTAAGAGCGCAATTATTATTGCCCCAACAGTCGCAAGAGCCATCAGAAAATTCTCGTCAAATACTTGACCGGAAATAATCCCGAAAAAAGCCTTTTTAAGAATGTCGTATCCGATTATCAGATATGGTATAAGAAACAGTATGAATCTTAAAATGCCCTCTGTATCAATAAAATTAAGTATAACTGTAAGAAGTGCAGCTATAATAATTCTGATAAGCGTTTTTTTCTGCTTTTTAGTCATTTATATCACCTCATAAAAAGTACAAAACTGTCAAAAATAAATCTCGCAGTCTCTTTCGATTTTTTTGCAATTCTTGAGAACGTTTTTCATAACCTTTTTTTCATCATGACCATCTGCAAATTCAACTATCATTTTAAGGGTCATAAAGTTTACAATTGCACTTGCAACCCCTTCGGTCTTTTTCGCCGCTTCTTCCATTTTTTCGGCACAGGCAGCGCAGTCAACTTCAATATCGTATTTCTTTTTCATAATAACATCTCCAGATAATAATATTAATTTTTAAACATATGAACAGTTATTCATTTATTTGATTTTATTATATGCAAATTTATGCTGAATGTCAATAGGAAAAGAAGTTTTTTATTTGAATTTTTTAAATATAAAAAATGAACAAATAAAGACTTTACAAATTAAAGGATAAGTGCTATAATAATTGTCAGATACATATACCCTGTGGGGGTATATGTATAACTAAGTCGCCGATGCACTCTACTGAGTATTCGGCAGGTTTCATTTAGGTGTTCAGTGGAGGGCGTCAGGTAGAAATCCTAACCTGACCCCCTGAGGAGCAAACAGTGGCGGGTTGCAATTATCGCAGTAAATTTTAAGCAAGATTAATCAGCTTTGCTCTGATTTTAAAATTCTAATTATTTCAAGACCTGCAAATAAAAGTCAAGCCCTAAAAGCTGAATTTACAAATAATTCACAAGGCTGATAAAAGGCATGCCAAAAAGACCGCTTCAAAATTGAAAAATGAAGCAGCCTGATGAAGCGATATGTATAGATGCTGCTGTGCATTCAAAACCTGATTCACTCTGGCATAATATATCCGCAGAAATTTGTTTGCAGCAGCAATTCTGTAAGAGTAATAATGCTTACCCTCGGAACGCTTTTTGTCGATGAACTGATATACAGGTCAAAGAAATTAGATTGTTTTTCATTATGGTCTGTATCTTGACAGTTTGATTATACTGCCTGTTCAGCAGCTTTAAGGTTTTACGCTGTTCATCGGCAGGAATATATTCCTCAAGTTCATTCCAGCGGTCGAGAGCATAAGAAGCGAGCTTCAGAGCGTCTTTCTTGTCAGTCTTGACCTTTCTTAAAGAGTTTCCGCCATAGTCATGAATCAGCAACGCATTGACTACGGAAACAAATATACCGTTGTTATGGAGAAACTGTGCTATGGGCTCAAAATATGTACCGGTGTACTCTATAACAACCTTTGATTCACCCGGCAATGATCGAATAAGTGCAACAAGGCGGTTCAGGTCATTGTCGTTATGAATAATGTCAAAAGGTGAAGCCGCCACTTCTCCGAATGGTCTGAGTACTGCAACAGTGCTTTTACCTTTGGAAACATCGATACCAACTGCGTTCATAAAATATCACTCCTGTTTGGAAATGTAATCGGAAACCATGCTTTTTCTCATTCCCTATTCAATCTGTTTGGTGACACGAACGCACCGATACGGCGGCTCAACCTGCAAAAACGAACACTGCAATGAAAGCATGGATGACAGTCTCAAAAACGGGCGCTTTGTCCCAAGGAGGAAAACATC
>CALWNN010000013.1 GCA_944382845.1 uncultured Clostridia bacterium | reverse complement strand
GTGAGTGTTTGGCTCTCCGTTGGCAAGATATAGACTTTGAGAACAGGACAATACACATTGAAAACACCTTGACAGATGTAGGCGGTAAGCATTGGCTACAACCACCGAAAACAGCAACAAGCAACAGATACATTGCTTTATCTGATATATTGGCTGAAATATTCATAGAGCAAAAGAAACATAATGACGAAAAGCTGAAAAATCTCGGCAAGCTCTATAAATATCCTGAAATGGTATTCACATCTGAAAGCGGAAATTATGTTGACAGGTCAGGACTTAACACACAGTTCAGACGATTTGTAAAAGGTACGGACTTTGATTTTATATCCCTGCATAGTTTACGCCATTGCAACGCAACGCTTTTGATAAACAGCGGTATTGACTTAAAAATCGTTAGTGAGTTGCTCGGTCATTCAGATGTGTCCACAACAGCGAATGTATATGCAGATGTTTTGAAAAGCTCAAAGGCAAAAGTTGCCGATTTGATTTCCTTAAAACTGAATGGAAATTGATGTCCGTTGATGTCCGTTTGATGTCCGAAAATACAAAATGCTATTGCAATTTACAAAAAGTTATGATACAATAATCAAGGAAAAGCCTTATTTTATCGGACTTTTCAAAACGATACAAAACACTATAAAACAGCGTTCTTATTTCTCGAAGAGATAATCAGATACCTCAAAACTTGCGTATTTACGCATTTTGCGAGTGGTCAAATACTCTTTGGTCAACATTTGGTCAATTCAAAACCTCTCTGTTCGCGCAGGGAGGTTTTTTTATTTACCTTTATGCAAGGCACAGTTCGATCTGCTCGGCAGTTCGGGCTTTGTTTTACGCAGAACATCAGCGTAGATGTCAGCAGTTACGTTCACATCACAGTGACCAAGATGCTCAGACACGACTTTCAGGTCGATACCGCTGTTTACCGAGCCTTATGACGCTTTCAAGGACAGGCTCAACAGCGCCTTGCGTATTGACAAGAGCATTGTAGTCAGCACCGATGATATGATAGCAAGGTTTATAGCTGAATATGGGGAGAATATCTTTTTCAGAGGATATGTCAGCTCTGTTATTGAGTTCTATGACAAGGAGAGGCACGTCCTACTGAAACCGAATGACGTTGTTATCGCCAAGCTCAACAGGAGAAAGATACAGGATGAGGTTTCCCGAAAGCTCATGGCGTATATGGATACGCAGTTCGCATTGATGTGCAGTGATGCGTATTTCAGCCATAAGTCTACTATGGAGCATTTTATGATACAGTCCGGAAGAACGGTAGTTGCTGCCGATGATTACACATTCAATGTGTTCCGTGAAAGCGACAACTGCCTGCTGACCGTCCTTGCAGAGGTTGGACAGCTCGTTCATTATAATAAGTGGACTGTCTGCGAGTGCGGTTTCTGTCATAAGCTGTTTCTCGGAACGGAAAGAGAAGTCTGCTGTCACTCCGCCGAGTGCATCGAAGCACAGAAACAGCAGAAGGAAGCCATATACAAGGAAAATACAAAGGCATACTCAGCCGTGAAGCGAGATTATGATGCCTATGTCCGCAGATATAAGAAGGTTCTCGTTGAAGCTGGCATCGAGAAGTACCACCCTGCCGAATTCGACAATTTTATGCAGGCGAAACAGGAGCGTATGGACGATATGGATAAGCTCAAAAAGCGACTGATACGCAACGGTCTCCCTACCAAGGAGCTTGAAAAACTCAGTACTAAGTATAAGGCTGAGATGAAGGCTATTGCAGAAGAGCTTGTTGAGAGGTTTGGGAAGAAGGAGTGAACTTTGAATCCACTGGCGTCAAAGTTGCAGATGTCGAAAAGCAGGTGAAATCCCACGATTACATATTGCTTTTTCAAAGGAATTATGGTATAATTATTTTATATATTTTGTCGAAATATCCATTAGAAAGTGGTGTTGATAGTGAATAGACATGAGATGATTGATCGTATTGGTAAGGAATATCTTACCACTAACATAGAAGCAGGTGAATACAGCTATGTACAGGAAGCAGGTAGTAAAGAAAAGCTTGAAAAAGCTGTAGGTCACGCTGTCAAGCATTTCAAGTTAGATATACGTTTTGAAAAAAATAGCGTTGCAGTATTAATCGAGACAAAGCAGAGCTTCACTAAAGCTGACGAAAAGCAGTTGGCAGAATATGTTGAAGAAGAACGAGCTTTACATAAAGGGATAAAAATTATTGCTATTCTTGCAAATACCAACAATGATAAGATAAAGGTATGGCGTTATTTTGTTGACGATTCTCACCTTTTGAAAGAGGAAACCGTTCTTGATACAATGGAGCACTACGTAAAACTATTTGATACTGCGAGACAGAATGATAAAGAACGTGTCATGAAAAACACTTATGATCTTAATGAGCTACTTCATAAAAAGGACATTGACGAGAAGCTTCGCAGTCAATTTGTAGGCACTACACTTCTTTATATCAAAGACATGGTAAAGAAAACAGGTGCTACAAGAATTGATGACGCACTTAAAGATAAGCTCGACGATGTATGGAAAATGATGTCTGCTGAAGAAATACGTGCCGGCATAAAAAATACTCTTGATAATCTTCTTGATAATTCTGAAAACAAGACAAAGAAAATTGAACTATTACAGAAGAATGTCCTCAACGATCAGAAAGTCAAGAAACTGAAAATTAAAGATTGGATTGAGATTCTTGATACCATCCTCATGGATATTTACAGATATATTGATGCTGACAGTTCCGAGGGACAGGATATACTGAACCTTTTCTTTATTGCTTTTAATAAGTATACTGGCAAAGCCGATAAAAATCAGGCTTTCACTCCTGATCACATCACTGAATTCATGTGCCGAATAACAGATGTAGATAGAACAAAGGTCGTTCTGGACGGCACTTGTGGAAGCGGATCATTCTTAGTGCAGGCAATGGTAAAAGAAATTGCTGATTGTCGAAGAGATAAAACTGAAAAGGAAGCCGAGGAACTGATAAGACAAGTAAAGGAAAAACACATTTTTGGTATTGAAGTTGAAGAAAAAGCCTATGGTCTATCTACAACCAATATGCTTATTCATGGTGACGGCAATTCAAACATCAAGTTTGGCAGTATCTTTGATAGTAAGAAGTTTATCATGGAAGCCGACCCTGATATAATTTTGATGAACCCGCCATACAATGCCAAACCTATTGGCATTCCTGCTGCCTATAAAACAACATGGACTGCTAAGGCTAAGGACGGAAAAGAAGATCCGACTAAGGGATTTGTATTCGTTCATTTCATTTCTGACGTTATAAAAGAACTGAATGATCTGAAAGAAAAAGCTGGAAAGCCAACTAAGCAAGTTAAGCTTGCTGTATTACTTCCTGTTGCTGCGGCAATAGGAACAAGCGATATAATCGAAAAAGAAAAGATTGCAATGCTTGAGAATAATACTCTTGAAGCGGTATTCACGCTTCCTAATGAGATTTTTTATCCTGGAGCCTCTGCTTGTGCCTGCTGTATGTTATTTACACTTGGCAAACCGCACTCAGAGGAAAAAGAGACTTTCTTTGGTTATTGTAAAGACGATGGCTTTAAGAAAAAGAAGAACCTCGGCAGAGTTGAACAGTTCAACGCAGATAATGAAAGCTTGTGGAAAGAAATTGAAAAGGAGTGGATATATCTTTTCAGGAACCATAAAGCTGAACCAGGTAAATCTGCTACTGTAGTAGTAAATGGCGAATCCGAATGGTTATGTGAAGCGTATATGAAAACTGATTATAATACTCTCAAAGAAGAAGATTTCCAGAGAACATTAAATGATTATCTTGCTTATTTAGTAAAGGAAGGTAACATATATGAATCTTAATATTAGTGAATGGAAACCATTTATTATTGAAAAATTATTTACTGTAAAATACGGTGTTAACTTAGAGCTTAGTAACTGCGATGAAATAATCAATAATGAGGAAATAGGAATTAAATTTGTTAGCAGAACGGAGTCAAATAATGGAGTTTCAGCTACTGTAATGCCAATTGAAAATGTAATTCCACAAAAAGCAGGATTGATATCAGTTGCAGGTGGTGGAAGCGTACTGTCAACTTTTATACAGCCTGAACCCTTCTACAGCGGTAGAGATTTATATACTCTAGAAGCAAAAGATAATATATCTTTTGAAGCTAAGATGTTTATTATAACTATAATCAAAGCCAATAAATACAAATATAGCTACGGAAGACAAGCAAATAAAACATTGCCCTATTTAGAACTTATGCTTCCCGTAGTGAAAGATGATAAAAATGCCCCAATAATTGATAAAACATGCAAATACTCTGATGAAGGTTATGTTCCTGATTGGCGATTTATGGAGAATTATATTAAATCTCTTCATTATAAACCATTAACTACCAAGCACACAACCGCATTAAAGTTAAATAAAGATAGATGGCAAGAATTTGAATTCGGAAGGCTTATTAAAAACATTTACAAAGCTCACGCATACACAAAGGATGATCTAACTGAACAGAATGTTAAACTCGACTCAACATTACGTTATATTACAAGAACAGCTGAAGATAACGGCTGTGAACTGATAGTAAGAAATGAAGCCCTATCTTATGTTGAAGAGGGAAATGCAATTACAATAGGTGATACAACAGCTACTTGTTTTTATCAAGAGGAAAAATTTGTTGCTGGAGATCATATGATTGTAGTCCGCGCAAATTGGCTCAATACATATACAGGTTTATTTATTGTTACATTGCTTAACAATGAACAATACCGTTATTCTTATGGAAGAGCTTTTCTTATGGACAGAGTAAAAGAGACTGTTTTGAAATTACCAATCTGTCGTAATAATGATGGTTTGCCAATTATTGATGAGGCAAAGCGATTTTCAGATGAAGGATTTATTCCTGATTGGCAGTTTATGGAGGATTATATCAAATCCCTGCCTTATGGGGATAGAATTTAAAATGTACTAAGGAGTAACACCATGGATTATAAAAAAGGATCCGAATGGGGGCGTTGGGATTTACATATTCACACCCCTGAAACCAAAAAGAATGACTGCTATACCGGCAGAACACCTGATGAAAAATGGGATAATTATTATAATGATATAAATAGCTATGTCTCAGACGGAACCGACCTTAATAAACATATTGTTGCCATTGGAATAACAGACTATCTATCTGTTGATAATTATATAAAAGTGGTAAATGACCATAGATTGCCGGCGAGTATTAAACTAATACTTCCGAATGTAGAGATGAGATGTCAACCAATAGCAAAAGACTCCCCAATTAACATTCATTTTATTTTCAATCCTGATATAGTAGATTCTTTAGAAAGTAGGTTTTTTTCAAAGCTATCGATGAGTTTTGCAACTACTGATTATTCAGCTGCAAAAGACGAATTAATTAGATTAGGTAAAAAAAGTGATGATCAATTAGATGATATTGCAGCATATAGAAAAGGAATCGAGCTTTTTGTACCAGAACTAAGCACTATAAAAAAAGTATTTGAAAATGACCAGGAACTGCGTAATAACACCTTAATATTTGTTTCTAATAGTACAGGTGATGGAGTAAGTGGTGCAGCAAATCATTCTGATTATATAACAGAAGATAAAAGTTCACAATTAACAGCATTTAGGCAGGATATCTATAATTTTGTAGATGGTGTTTTTTCCGCAAAACCAAGTGATATAAAATATTTTTCAGGCGCAAATGAAAAAATACCTCCCGAAAAAGTAATTAAGGAATGCGGAGGATTAAAACCATGTATACACGGAAGTGATGCACATTGCAACGATAAAATATTTGAACCTGATGGTAAAAAATACTGTTGGATTAAAGCTAATCCAACATTCAATGGCTTAAAACAAATCATCTACGAACCTGTTGAACGAGTAAAGATATCTCCTATTCTGCCTGAGGAAAAAATGCCATACAATGTAATAGATCATATAATTATCAATGATGATGATTTTCAAAAAGACGCTATCTATTTTAACGATAAGCTTACTTGTATTATTGGAGGAAAGTCAACAGGAAAAACTCTTTTATTACACAATCTCGCCAAAGCAATTGATGAAAAACAAGTATCTGAGAAAGAAAAAGATTTATCGAGGAATACAAAAGAGATTACAAATATCAAAGTTTTTTGGAATGATGGCGAAACAGCGGATAAAAGAAAAATTGTATATATCCCCCAAACGTATTTAAATAGATTAAGCGATGATAAGCAGAATACTAATGAAATAGATAATATTATTCAAGAAATTGTCCTGTTAAACGAAGATTCAAAGAATACTTATCAAACGGTATTGGATAGCGTCAAAAGCTATAAAAGCGAATTAAATAAAAAGATTTTGGACTTATTATCTATAAACTCCAAAATTGTTTCTTTAATAAACGAAAAGAAAGAAATCGGTGATGCAAAAGGTATTTCTGATGTCATAAGCGTTTTAACAGTACAGAAAGAATTATTATCCTCAGAACTCAATATTTCCCAAACTGATTTTGAAAACTACGAAAAGTCCATTCAGATAATTCAAAGTTCTGACAAAGAATTATTGCTTTTACAAGGAAATTTGAGTTTTATTCAAGCCTTAGATACTATTGTCGAATTAAAGAATTTTACGGTAAACCTGTCTCCTGATATTAATAATTTGTTTATCGAAGCCCAAAAAAGTGTTCTGAATAATGCAAATTTAGAGTGGGTATCCTGGAAGACAAAATTGTTAGCTGTATTAGATGAGAAAATAAAGACTACATTAAGTCTAAAGCAAAATGCTGAAAAAGAAAAAGCTAAATTAGAGCCAAAAATCAAAAGTAGTGAAGCGTTAGCAGACATAACTCAGAAAATAGCAAATGAGACATCTAATAAAGAAAAAGTTGAAGAATTTGATGCTGAAATAACAAAAGAGAAGGCTTTATATTACGACGTAAAGAAACAAATATTAGATTCTATCGAAAAATTCAAAATAATTTATCAGACCTATGCTGATATTGTAAATGAAAATATTAAATCAGAAAAAGAAGACATAGATTTTGTTGTTACAGTTCCATTTAGAAAAAACGACTTTATCGCTAAAATACGCTCAGTATTCCACAACAGTTCTAAAGAATTAAAGGCAATAATCAATTTAGATGAATTTAATGATTCGGATTATACTAAGGAACTTATGGTACAAATGGTAGACAAGATTATTGATGGTTCCTTAGCATTAAAAAATGGATATAATGTAGAAAGTGCCCTCAGAGAAATATTTGATGATTGGTATAATATAAAATACAACGTTAGAATGGGTGAAGATAGTATTGATGTTATGTCACCGGGAAAAAAAGCATTAGTTTTATTAAAGCTTTTAATTGACATGGCAGAAAGTAAATGCCCAATACTAATTGATCAACCTGAAGATGATCTTGACAATAGATCCGTTTTTGATGATTTAATCCCATTTATTAAGAAGAAGAAAAAAGATAGACAGATTATTGTTGTTACGCACAATGCCAATGTTGTATTAGGTGCGGATGCGGATGAAATAATTGTTGCAAACCAAAACGGAAACAATTGTCCGAACAAAGAATACAGATTTGAATATCGAACAGGTGCTATTGAAGAAGATAAACCAATTATAAAAGATGATGGTGCGATAGAAGATGGCATTCTAAACAAGCAAGGAATACAGCAGCATATATGCGATATTCTTGAAGGTGGAGAGCGTGCTTTTGAACTAAGAAAACACAAGTATCATATATGATAACGGCTGCACCCGAAGGCACAGCCATAGAACCTCAGATATAAACCATACACTCAAACACCGCTTCTCTCGCCATATAGACGAAGCAGTTCTCCAGACCGAGCACTTTCTCGGAATCACCGCTAAGGGCAGCTTTCTGATAGTAGATGTCGGTCTGTTTCCAAAGCTCCACCTGACGTGAGATAGCTTCACTGACTTTGCGTTCCATATCATCGAGATACTGTTCTATCCTGCCATCATTGACGAGTCTGCGAAGCCTGTCGGGACAACGGCTGTCAGAGAAATGAAGATGATACCTGATGAAGTCGGTATGGTAGGTCTTGCTCTCCTCGGTCTGAGTATCGGCATTGAAGTGGGTGACAGTCACGGTGTTGGTATCCAATCCCCACAGCGGAACGTATTTCTTTTTCAGTGGGCTGTATGCGGTCTGTTCGCTTTTGTACCTGCTCATAGCTCACACCTCCTCATTTCCGCTGAAATAAGACAGCAGGCTTTCCTTGTTGACGAGATACTTGCCACGGACACCCTCACCTGTTCGGAACGCTTTGATCTTGCCTTGTGCTATCAGCATACGGATAGAATGCTCGGAGATACCTTCGATCAGCGCGGTACACTCCTTGATAGTCAGCATTCTGACCGATTGTGCAGGAGCTTTGACAGGCTTTGATGATGTTGCAGGCTGTTCCTGCACTTCTTCCTCGGCGGTCAGTTGAAGCAAGAGGTTAATGATTGTGTTTACGATCTCACGTTTTTCTGCTATTGTCATAATGATCTTCCTTTCGTGGGCGGAGTTCTCAAAGGCTCTCACCACAGTTCTCAAATTTAGTACAGAGATATGCAATAGCGTGGTCAATTAAGGTCAAGTAGTGGTCAACTGAGTTACAAGAGAGCGGCAGAGACTTTGAAATCCAGCAGAACCGCAGTTCTTGTAACTCAATCCAAACGCCGTATTTACGGCACTTTTTGAAGAAAAGGATAATTTAAGTGAAGATGCCTGAATACCAGTTCTGGGTTAGCCGAACATTCGGGGTAAACTCGAAGAGATAATTATTTTATCAATATCAAAAAATGGCTTGTTTGCGTTGCTTTTGCTTTGCGGCAAGCCTTTTTTATGTAAGAGCAGATCGTTTATTATAGAATTATTACTCATATAATTTAAATCGGAGCAAAGCTCCTCAGTTTTTCAGTGGGGGATTAAAACCCCACTGAAAAGCTGAATGTCCCCCCTGCCGAATATTCGGCAGGGGGACATCGGCGACTTGGTTATAACCACATTTGCAATAAAAAAGTCAACCGAAAGGTTGACTCAGTCTGTCGAAAAAGCCGCCCGAAAGGGTGGCTTTTTTGAGTCAAATATGGTATAATGAAAAGGGTGATAAAAATGCTGCAAAAGGATAAAAAAGAAAGAAATCAACTTGAGTTTGTAAGTATAG
>CALWNN010000012.1 GCA_944382845.1 uncultured Clostridia bacterium | reverse complement strand
CCGTTGTGCCATGGTGTTCTCGGACGGATCAGTTTGTGTGCAATTCCGTATTTGCCGCAGAATCGGTCAAAAATATGCACTCTGTTCGTTTTCTTGAAGTTTGTAAATTCACCGCCGTTGTCTGTCTGAATGATTTTGGGCGCATAACCGAAGAACGTGATTGCTCGCTTTATAAAATCAACTGTTGAATAGCCGCTTTGCTCCTTGTATGGATAAATAAATCTTTTGCGTGAAGCTTCTTCAATTACGGTGTATTGATAAAATTTCTCCCCGTCATTTCCCGAATAACAAGCAGTTGGAACGTATTTTACGTCAAGCTGCCACTTTTCGCCGATTTCCGTCGGAGTATCGTATTTTCCTAAATGCCGGCTTTTCTTCTTTGTAGATTCGACCTTTTTACGAAAGCCAAGCCTGATGAATACCCGATAAAGTGAGCCGGGATGACGTGAATATGCTTTTTCCTCTCTCAGCTTGCCGTACAACTCGCATGTTGAAATGTTGGGATTTCTGCGGTGATAGTCCTTTATCCACTTGATTTCCTCCTCTGTGTGAGCATTAGGATGAGGTGTGTGCGGTCTGTGGGACTTCGGCATGAGAGACTCTCTCGTGCCGTCATAGCGCTTATTCCAACGCATAAGCGATGCTTTTGAAACATGATATTTGCGGCATATGTATGCCACATCACCTGTCTGACGGTATGTTTCCACTGCGTGAATCTTTGTGCTGATTTCGTGGGGTAAGTACCTCTTGCAATTTTTCTTCTTTTGTGCTATACTTTCCATAAATGATTGAGACCTTTCTGTTGATTTTGTTTGTGGCGAACTCTATTTTAACAGATCTCAATCATTTTTTCTATACCCTGTAGTCTCACATCTATTGTAACATTACAAAATTCATGCAAAAAAATTGATGTTACCTCTTGACAAACGGAAAATAAACGTGTATAATATTTGAGTATGCTGTGATATTGCGGCATAATATTTTTGAGGAAAGGAGAGATAGTATTGCCAACCTTTAACCAGTTAGTAAGAAGGGGAAGAGACGTGCTTGACGTTAAGTCTACCGCACCTGCACTTCAGAAGGGATATAACTCAAAGAAGAAAACTTCTATCGATCAGAGCTGCCCCCAGAAGAGAGGCGTATGTACAGCTGTAAGAACCGCTACTCCTAAGAAGCCTAACTCTGCTATGAGAAAGATCGCCAGAGTAAAGCTTACAAACGGATACGAGGTTACTGCTTACATTCCCGGTATCGGACACAACCTCCAGGAACACTCGGTAGTTCTTATCAGAGGCGGAAGAGTTAAGGACCTCCCGGGTGTGCGTTACCACATCATCAGAGGAACACTTGACGCACAGGGCGTTGCAAAGAGAATGCAGGCTCGTTCAAAGTACGGAGCTAAGAGACCAAAGGCAGGAGCTAAATAAAAGTTGCGCCTTATTCAAAGCTTGATGGAACGTGATGTTCCGAAATTTTTTGTAGAAACTCAGTTACCACAGTACAGTAAAGTGGAGATTATATAGATGATATATACCTCTCCATTGGACTGACGGGGTCCGGAAAAACCGGAAGCGAGTACCTATGAATTCATTTATATTGTGAAGGAGGGAATTATAGTGCCAAGAAGAGGTAAAATTGCAAAGAGAGACGTATTGCAGGATCCTATCTACAATTCAAAGCTTGTTACTCGTCTTATCAACAACATTATGCTCGACGGAAAGAAGGGCGTAGCTCAGAAGATCGTTTACGGAGCATTTGAGATCGTTGAGGAAAAGACAGGCAAGCCCGCTCTTGAGGTATTTGAAGCTGCGATGGAAAACATTATGCCGCAGCTCGAGGTAAAGGCACGCCGTGTGGGCGGTGCTACTTACCAGGTTCCAATGGAGGTAAGACCTGAAAGACGTCAGACTCTCGGACTCAGATGGATCACTAAGTATTCAAGAGAACGTAACGAAGACACAATGAAGGAAAGACTTGCTGCTGAAATACTTGACGCAGTAAACGGTGTTGGCGGCGCTTGCAAGAAGCGTGACGACACACATAAGATGGCTGAGGCTAATAAGGCTTTCGCTCACTACAGATGGTAATAGTATAAATAGGAGGATAATATGCCAAGAGATTGTTCATTACAGAATACCAGAAATATTGGTATCATGGCTCATATCGACGCCGGCAAGACAACTACCACTGAGCGTATCCTGTTTTATACCGGAATTACCCATAAGATAGGTGAGGTTCACGAAGGTGCAGCCACTATGGACTGGATGGAGCAGGAACAGGAAAGAGGTATAACAATTACTTCTGCCGCAACCACCTGCTACTGGAAGGGACACAGACTTAACATTATCGATACTCCCGGTCACGTTGACTTTACAGTAGAGGTTGAGCGTTCGCTCAGAGTTCTCGACGGCTCTGTAACAGTTCTTTGTGCAAAGGGCGGCGTTGAGCCACAGACCGAAACAGTATGGAGACAGGCTGACAACTATAAGGTTCCCCGTATGGTCTATGTAAACAAGATGGACATAATGGGTGCGGACTTCTACAGAGTTGTTGATATGCTCCACACAAGACTTAAGACAAACGCAGTTCCAATCCAGCTTCCTATCGGTTCGGAGGACAGCTTTAAGGGAATAGTTGACCTTCTTGAAATGAAGGCTTATATATACTATGATGATCTTGGAAAGGACATCAGAGTAGAAGAGATTCCTGAAGATATGAAGGAACTTGCCGAGAAGTATCACGGCGAACTTCTTGAACACGTTGCCGAGCAGGACGAAGAGATCATGATGAAGTATCTTGACGGTGAGGAGCTTTCTATTGATGAGATCAAAATGTGCATCAGAAAGAGTACTATCGCTAATACTATGGTTCCTGTAGTGTGCGGTACTTCATACAGAAACAAGGGCGTTCAGAAGCTTCTTGACGCTATCATTGATTATATGCCTGCACCTACAGATGTTCCTCACATCAAGGGAATCAACCCTGAAACAGGTGAAGAATGTGAAAGACCTTCTTCTGACGACGAGCCTTTTGCTGCTCTTGCATTCAAGATCGCAACCGACCCGTTTGTTGGAAAGCTCTGCTTCTTCAGAGTATACTCAGGCGTTCTTAAAGCAGGATCAAACGTATACAATGCTTCCAAGGATAAGAACGAAAGAATCGGACGTATCCTTCAGATGCATTCAAACCACAGAAAGGATATCGATGAGGTATATGCAGGAGACATCGCTGCGGCTGTTGGTCTTAAGAACACAACAACAGGCGATACGCTCTGTGATGAAAAACACCCCGTAATCCTTGAATCCATGGAATTTCCGGAGCCTGTTATCCAGCTCGCTATCGAGCCAAAGACAAAGGCAGGTCAGGAAAAGATGGGTATCGCTCTTGCAAAACTTGCAGAAGAAGACCCGACATTCAAGACATGGACATCTGACGAAACAGGACAGACAATTATCGCAGGTATGGGTGAGCTTCACCTTGAAATTATCGTTGACAGACTTCTTCGTGAATTCAAGGTAGAGGCAAACGTAGGCGCTCCTCAGGTTTCTTATAAGGAAACTATAAGAAGAAACGCTGACGTTGACCATAAGTATGCAAGACAGTCAGGCGGTAAGGGTCAGTACGGTCACGTTAAGATCAGAGTTTCACCTAACGAGTCCGGTAAGGGCTATGAATTCATCAACTCAGTTGTGGGTGGCGCAATTCCTAAGGAATACATCCCCGCAGTTGACGCAGGTATCAGGGGAGCAATGGAATCAGGCGTGCTTGCAGGTTTCCAGGTTGTTGACGTAAAGGTTGAACTTTACGACGGATCTTATCACGAAGTTGACTCTTCTGAAATGGCATTCAAGATCGCCGGTTCTATGGCGTTCAAGGAAGCTATGAAGAAGGCAGATCCTGTTATCCTTGAACCTATCATGAAGGTCACAGTAATTGTTCCGGAAGAATATATGGGCGACGTTATCGGTGACCTTAACTCAAGAAGAGGTCAGATCCAAGGCATGGAAGCAAGACCCGGCGCTCAGCAGATTAACGCACTTGTTCCTCTGTCTGAAATGTTCGGTTACTCAAACGACCTTCGTTCCAAGACGCAGGGAAGAGGTCAGTATTCTATGGAGCCTGACAGCTATATCGAGGTTCCTAAGTCGATCGCTGAAAAGATCATGACTTCAAGAAACAAGAATAACGACTAAGTTTGGACTCATAAAGTTTTTTAAGAAAATTTTATAAAGCACTTGAAATGTTATTTTGTTTCTGATATAATAAGACTGTAAATTTTTATTGAAATTAAATTCTAAGGAGGATAATATCCATGGCAAAGGCAAAATTTGAAAGAACCAAGCCCCACGTTAACATTGGTACTATCGGACACGTAGACCACGGTAAGACTACTCTTACTGCTGCTATCACCAAGACCCTTGCACTTCAGGGTCTTGCTGAAAAGAAGGACTATGCTAACATTGACTCTGCTCCTGAAGAGAGAGAAAGAGGAATTACAATCAACACTGCTCACGTTGAGTACGAGACAAAGGCTCGTCACTACGCTCACGTTGACTGCCCAGGCCACGCTGACTATGTAAAGAACATGATCACCGGTGCTGCTCAGATGGACGGAGCTATCCTTGTTGTTGCTGCTTCTGACGGACCTATGGCTCAGACAAGAGAACACCTTCTTCTTGCTCGTCAGGTTGGCGTTCCTGCAATCGTTGTATTCATGAACAAGGCTGACCAGGTAGACGACGAAGAACTTCTCGAACTCGTTGAAATGGACATTAGAGAACTTCTTGACAAGTACGAGTTCCCCGGCGATGAAACACCTATCATCAAGGGATCTGCTCTTGCTGCTCTTGAAGCTCCGGATGATCTTTCTGATCCAGCTTACAAGCCGATCCTTGATCTTATGGACGCTGTTGATGAATTCATTCCTACACCTGAAAGAAAGTCTGACCTTCCTTTCCTTATGCCTGTTGAAGACGTATTCACAATTACAGGACGTGGAACAGTTGCTACAGGTAGAGTTGAAAGAGGAACTCTTAAGCTTAATGACGAAGTTGAGATCATTGGTCTTACTGAAGAAAGAGCTAAGACTGTTGTAACCGGTATCGAAATGTTCAGAAAGCTTCTTGACTACGCTGAGGCTGGCGACAACATCGGTGCGCTTCTCCGTGGTGTTCAGAGATCTGACATTGAAAGAGGACAGGTTCTCTGTAAGCCGGGTTCAATTCACCCATACACTAAGTTCTCAGGACAGGTTTACGTTCTTAAGAAGGAAGAGGGCGGACGTCATACTCCTTTCTTTAACAACTACAGACCTCAGTTCTACTTCAGAACAACAGACGTTACAGGCGTTATTACACTTCCTGCTGATAAGGAAATGTGCATGCCTGGCGATAACGTAACAATGGACGTTGAGCTTATTACTCCTATCGCTATTGAAGAAGGTCTCCGTTTCGCTATCCGTGAAGGCGGAAGAACAGTTGGTTCAGGCGTTGTTACTGCTGTAAGAGACTAATTTATAACTTTATAACAAATTAAAGCCTCGGATTTTCCGGGGCTTTTTGTTTTAAAGAATTATAACCAAGTCGTCGATGTTCCTCCGCCTAAGAATTCGGCTGGATACATTCGGAATTTCAGTAGAGGTTACATAGGAGGTAATTCCAACTTGAACCACCTGAGGAGCAAACTCTAAATTATTACCTCTCTTTGTTAATGACGAGTTGTAATCGTAGCAGTCAACTTCAAGCAAGCTTGACCGGGATTGCTCCGATTAAAAAAATGAGAAATAGTGTGTATTTTTGCTGAAAATTTGTTTTGGCTTAACTTAATGTTAAATTATTTATCCCTTTGGAGTGTTATACTGAAATGTGTATGATATCTGCGGAAATAACGGAAAAGGCGGTGATGATTTGAACGCTGACGATAACAACATAACAATTTATCCTACTCAGGATTTTGCAGATGAAACCGAAGAAGATATCGAAGCTTATATGATAGATGTTGCTAAATCTTCATCCTACCAGAATCAGACTGAAGAATATTATCGGGAATTTGTTAAATGGCGTTCAAAGGCCGATAACCCGTACGGATATAAATTTGTTAAGGACAGCCGTGAACATACCTATGAGGATGGAAAGGGATTTGTTGATGACGGTCCCTCAAAAGCTGAAAAAGAGGCTCTTCTGAACTGTTGCAGGCTAATGGGGATTGTGTTGCTTTCCCTTACCTTTGTAACGGTTATCCAAATGATGGTTATGCCTTTGTTTGGAGGAAACTCATATGTTTCCGACCTTTTTATGTCCGGTTTTTCTGTGGGTGAGGATAAACAGCGTGAATTGGTTATTGCTTCATCGATTTTCAGCGTTTTAAGGCTTTTGGTTCCGGCGGTGATTTTTAAATGCGTTTCGAGGATCCCAATGAAGGTCATTCTTCCTAAGGCAGAAAAGCGTGACCTTAATCTTTCGGTAACGGGAATAACCTTTATGCTTATGGCCGTGATAATCGGAAATTACACAAACAGGTACCTGGCAAAGCTTTTTGCCATAGTGAATATAGATTTTTCAAGCTTTAATATGATAAACACCAGAGACCCGGTGGCTATTATAGTTTACTCCGTCTGTGAATATGTTATTGTTTCAATTCTTATCGAGATATTTTACAGAGGAATGATACTCCAGACATTCAGACAATTCGGAGATTTGTTTGCTCTTATTCTCTCAGGAGTTATTAATGTTTTGTCCTTCGGGGATATAACTATGACGGGTTATATTTTCATGTCATCTCTTGTTGTTGGACTGTTCACATTGCGTTCGGGTTCGATTTACACTGCGATTGCCATGAGGATTACTGCAAGGGCAGCTATATTTTTTACGTCAGTCGGAATAACTTACGTTGATCCGAAAATATCTTCGCTTGTGGAAACTTTTATTTCATTGACAGTTATTTCGGCGGCGCTGATTGCTTACAGCAGGCTTCTTTCAAACGGTCAGCGTAATTTCAATCTGGCGGACACAATGACTCACATTAACGGAAAAACAAAGCTTATTACTCTTCTTTCTTCAAAAGCGATGACAGTGTGGTTTGTATCGGCAGTCATAATTATAATTTTGAATATAAGGTTTTTGTGATGAATGAATTTTATATGAAACGTGCCATAGAGCTTGCTGAAATAGCGGCGTCACAGGGTGAAGTTCCTGTGGGAGCTGTTGTTGTAAGGCAATCCGACGGCGAAATACTTGGAGAAGGATACAACAAGCGTGAAACTGCAAAGTCGCCCCTTGCCCACGCAGAGATTGAGGCTATTGCGCAGGCGTCAAAGACTCTTGGCGGCTGGAGGCTTTTCGGCTGTGACATTTATGTTACTTTAGAGCCTTGTCCCATGTGCGCAGGGGCTATTATAAATTCAAGAATAGAAAGTGTTTTTTTCGGGGCTTATGACAAGAAAGCCGGCTGCGCAGGGTCGGTTACAAACCTTTTTGAGTTGCCGTTTAACCATTTCCCCGTCTCACAAGGGGGAGTTATGGAGGAGGAATGTGCGGAACTTTTGTCGCAGTTTTTCAAGGCTTTAAGAGACCGTCCCAAAAAGAAAAAATCTGACTTTGTAAAATAAAACCGAACCTTGTTTGATTTCAAGGCTCGGTTTTTGTTTAGCGATATTCGATTAAAACGTCGCAGACGTAATCCTCGGACGGAGGGGCTATCAGACGATTTTTTATGCCGTAGTCGATAACTTTCGTGAAAAGTCCTATAAACATTATGTGGCACATACGGTCTGCGTCATCTTTTAAATGGGAGGGAAAGAGCTTTTTATAACCATTGATGAATTTATTGACCGCAGATTCATATTCGGGCATTAGGGGAGAAAGGATTTTATCGGAGATATCCTCAAACTGTTTTTTCTGCTCCTTGGTGAAATAAGGTGTTGTAACCAAAAGGGATTTGTCCTTTCTTCTGATAATATATCCGTTTGAAATTGCGTTTGACACTGATTCCAGGTCTGGACTTTTTCCGTTTCGGATAATATCAACGCAGGCGTTAATGTAATTATCATACATCATTTCACGGAATTTCACTCCGGTGAAATTATAAACGGTGTGAGTGGTGTTGCCACCGCAGTTGCTGCAATGCTGAGTGCCGATTCCCGTTCGGTGGTGAGCGCCTGTTTCCATATTGCCGATATAACACCATCTGTTTCCGTCGTATTTTGTTTTTATTTCGGGATATGGAAGGTGGCAATAAAGATAGCTCATATGTGAAAAAGCCATCACTCCGCAGAGGTAGAAGAGGTCGCTTTCACTTTTTTCAGCCTTGTAAAAGTCAATTTTCAACGTTTCGGCGGCAACTTGCTTTAGGGCGGAGATTAGGGATTCGGCAAGCGGAAGTATCGCTTTTTCTGCATTTTCCTCGCAGTATATTCCGTACTTGTCCGACCGGATAATAAAATCAGTTAGATATTTTCCCTTTGAAACCTCCTTTACCGCCTCGCGTTTTAACAGGTTTTCAAGCCTGTCCTCAACGTAATAGGCAGGCACTCCGCAAAGTTTTGCAAGTTCCTCAACATTCTTTGCCTGTTCATAACAATGATAAAGAATATTCTGCGAAAGAGCGTCATCGATGAAATCGGATGGGAATGGGATTGTTTTACCGTTATAATTTCCCGATCCGTAAATGTCGATTCGCATTTTTATAGGTCTTAAAGCCGTTTCAAGCATATTTTTGCACTCCTTTTCAAGCTTTTTCCTTGCGTTTGAAATGCGCCATCTGACAGTTCCTTCGGGAATATTCAGCTTCTTTGAAATATCTTTTGTTAAAAGTCTGTCATAGTAGTAAAGAATGATAATATCACGATAAATTGCCGAGAGCATTGAGATTTTTTCTCTGAGCTTTTCGCAGAGACTTTCTTCGCAGGCAGGTTCTTCATAGGATATAAGGTCTAAAGCATCATAGGAATACATCGCGCGCTGTTTTCCTATACTACGCTTGAACGATTTTGTGACATTTTCGGCAAGTCCCCATAACCATGGCTCGAAGCTGTCTTCGTCACGCAATTTTGGAAGGGAGGACAATGCCGTAAAAAGTATCTCCTGACAAAGCTCGTCGGCTTCGTCACGTGAAAAGGTATTGTTTAGTGCAAAATTCAGGCGATTTGCTTGGCTGATTTTATTAATTTTTTGTAAATTCAAAAATTCGCCGCAAAGATTTTTCTTTGCGGCGAGATGTTTATTTCGTATACCATTTTTTGAGAACCAATTCCGCCTTTTTCATGTAAATTCCGAAATCGCGGTCAAGTTGAGCTTTCTCGGGCGCAGGAAGCTTTGCTCTCCAGTCCCACCAGAAATATCCCGAAAACCATGGCTCGTCCCAAAACGCTTCAAGGGCTGTTTCGTAAAACAATGCCTGCTCGTCCTCATCGGCAGGTCTTTCGGGACGGTTGTGAAAATCCCATGGGTATTCAGTACAGCCTTGTTCGTTACGCACTCCTATCTCGGCAAACATTATGGGCTTGTCGTAAACCTCATGAGCTTTCTTTAAAACCTGCTTTTTCTCGTTCCAGACTTTTAACATCTGTTCCTTTGAGTGGTCATCGGGAGTTGAAACACGGTAGTATGCAGATATTCCAACAACATCAACTTCGCTGAGCCATGGAAATCTAAGCTCGTCGCCGTGATTTACATTGTGCATTATAATTCCGCTGTAAAGCTTTCTTACTTTTTTAAGCATCTCAAGACACCTTTCAGTCTGAGAGTCCATGCCCTCCATTTCACAACCTGTGCAAAGCATCTCACATCCGCATTTCTCCGCAATTTCAGCATAGTAAGTAATAAAATTGGAATAGCTTTTAAACCACTTGTCCCAGTAGTCAGTTTCACCCGGGAAATTTATTTTTGCCCTCCAAGCCCCGTCAAGACAGTTTACAACAGGCTTCAGGCATACTTTCATTCCAAGCTCTTTAGCTTTTTTAATAGCAAATCTGACGTCGTCGTCGCTCTGAGTAAGCTGAAAAAGCGGAAATATCCTTGTTGAAGCAAAGGTCTCCTGATATGCGTTAACAGTTATACATATCCAGTCAAGTCCGTTTGAGTGAAGCCTTTCCATTGAATAAATTCCCTCTGGGGACTGATAATCTCCGCGCCTTGCGCACCAGCCCCATGTATATCCCTTGCAGAACAGTCTGTACATAAGTAGTTACTCCTTTTGTTTTCTATGTTTTTTACAGAAAAATAAACTTATATAATTATAACAAATGGTACGCCGCAGGTATGAATAACTTGTGAAGTTTTGGTAATTTTTCTGAATAAAAAAGTTTGAAATACTACTTGAAATTTATTGCTTTATGTGTTATAATAATTTAAGCTGATGTTGGTCAGCTTGTATTGATTATATTTAAAAAGTAAAAAACAGGATTTTCCCATCAATCCGAGATATAGGCGTGTGGGTCCTGTGCAATGAAACGCTGTGAACCATGTCAGGCGGGGAACCGAGCAGCATTAAGCGGTTAGTTTTGTGTGACACAGTTTTGCCTGCACGTCTGTATGTCGGATTGAACTTTTTGGAGGTGTTGTGATGTATCAGGCTTTGTACAGAAAATGGCGTCCTATGAAATTTGAGGACGTTGTTGGTCAGGAACATATTACAACAACTCTGAAAAACCAGATAATAAACGGGAAGACTGCTCACGCATATCTTTTTACAGGCTCAAGAGGCACAGGAAAAACCACCTGCGCCAGAATTTTCGCAAAGACTATTAACTGCAAAAATTCTCATAACGGAACACCTTGCCTTGAGTGCGAGATATGCAGGTCGGCAGACGAGGGGATCTTAAATGACATTGTTGAGATCGACGCTGCGTCAAATACCGGAGTTGACAATATAAGAGAGCTGAGAGAGTCGGCTGCATTTATGCCTGAGCTTGGAAGCTGTAAGGTTTATATAATCGACGAGGTGCATATGCTCTCTGCCGGGGCGTTCAACGCTCTTTTGAAGATCATGGAAGAGCCTCCCGCTCACGTTAAATTCATTCTTGCGACCACCGAGATACACAAGGTTCCGGCAACTATAATTTCAAGATGCCAGCGGTTTGATTTCAGAAGATTAAAGCCGTCTGATATTGTGGGAAGGCTTCAGTACGTTGCCCAAAACGAAAATTTCACTCTTGACGATAATGCTGCGGCGCTTATTGCAAAGCTTTCCGATGGAGGAATGAGAGACGCACTTTCACTTCTTGACCAGTGCGTTTCCTATTCGGATAAGGTTGACGTTGAAACGGTTACGGCTGCTGCGGGAATTGCAGGAAGAGAGTATATTTTCGACCTTATAAGATGTATAAGGGACAAGGACAGCGTCAAGGCGGTTTCAATTATTGATAGTCTTTACGAAGCTTCAAAGGATGTTGCTCTTCTTTGCAGCGAGGTGCTTTCTCAACTCAGAAATATTATGATAGAAAAAGCCGCTCCCGGGCACGACGAGTATTTAAGCTGTCTGCCTGATGAGATATCTGTTGTAAGAGAGCTTGCAGGAGAGTTTGACCAAAAAGAGATATTTGACAAGCTTGCGATTTTGCAGGACACAAACGAAAGACTTCCGAGGATCAATTCAAAGCGAATTGAGATAGAAATGTGCTTTATAAAGCTTTGTTCAAAAGCGTACGGCATTTCAAAGGAAGCTTGTGACGACCAAAGGGTAAAGGCGTTGGAAGAACGGATAAACCGCTTGGAGCATGAGGTGTCTTCCGGGGACGTATCCGTGGCGTCGAAGGCAAAGCCGAAAATAAGCGAACCTCTTGTTCCCGCAAAGCAGTCGCCTGTTGACGAGCCTATGGTTGATACCTCCAAGATCAAAGAGGAAGACCTGACGCCCATGATCGACTGGAGCGAGGTTGTTGAACAGGTAATGTCGGCTCATCCTGAGATCGGGGGATTTTTAGTTGACTCAAAGGGATTTGAACATAAAAACGTGTTCTTTATAATTGTTGACAACGACTTTTTCCTGAAGCTTTTCAAGCAGACAAACGCTGCCATGGTAATTCAGGAAGCGTTAAAGAAATTCAACGGAAAAACCTATGCCATCAGAGTTAAATCCGCAAGGAACGTGCCTCCTGACGACAAGTCTAATCCGATAAACAGACTTATCGAAAAGGCGAAAAGCGCTGATGTTGAGGTTGAAATAAAAGACTGAATAATTAAGGAGATTTTATTATGAAAGCAAGATTACCCGCAGGAATGGGAAAAGGCCCATCAAACATGAATCAGATGTTAAAACAGGCTCAGAAGATGCAGGAGGACATCACTGCGCTTCAGGCTGACCTTGAGCAGAGAGAGTTTGAAGCTACCGTAGGCGGCGGAGCTGTAACGATAAAGATCAACGGCAAGAGAAATGTCCTTGACCTTAAGATCAAGCCTGAGGTTGTTGACCCTGAGGATGTGGAGATGCTTGAAGATCTTGTTATGAGCGCATTCAACGAGGCTGTAAAGAATCTTGACGAAGTGAGCGAGGCAGAGATGTCAAAGCTTACAGGCGGAGTTTCTTTCCCAGGGCTTTTCTGATATGGCTGAAACTAACGCATTGCCCCTTGTTGAACTTGCGGAGCAGTTTGCCAAGCTTCCCGGCATCGGCATGAAAACCGCTCAGAGACTTGCTTATTTTGTAATGGGCATGACTGAGAACGAGGCTAAAGCCTTTGCCGACGCAATTATCAAGGCGCATAAAACCGTTCATTGCTGCAAGGTGTGTCAAAACTTAACGGACAAGGATATTTGTCCTGTTTGTTCAGACGACATGAGAGACCATTCAACCATTTGCGTTGTGGAAACTCCAAAGGACGTTGCCGCATTTGAAAGGACAAGGGAATACAAGGGAGTTTATCATGTTCTTCACGGGCTTATTTCTCCCATTGACAATGTAACTCCCGATAAGCTGAAGATAAAAGAGCTTCTTGAAAGGGTGAACAACACCGAAATATCGGAAGTCATTATGGCGACAAATCCTACTGTTGAAGGGGAAGCGACAGCTATGTACATTTCAAGGCTTTTAAAACCTCTTGGAATAAAGGTGACAAGGCTTGCCTTCGGACTTCCTATCGGCGGAATACTTGAATATGCTGATGAGGTTACCCTTTATAAGGCGCTTGAAAACAGAAACGAAATCTGATTTGCAAAACAAAACGCACTCTGAAAACATACTCAGAGTGCGTTATTAATTATATAATCTCATTACTTCGGGAGATACGAATAATATTAAAATCTGCTTTTTCAATTTCAAGAAGAAGCTCTTTTTTGTCAATTCCTCCCGCAAAGCCCGTAAGCTTGCCGTTTTCACCTATTACCCTGTGGCAGGGAATAAGTATCAATATCTTGTTTTTGCCTGCCGCAGCCCCTACTGCCCGGGCGGACATTCTGTTTATCCCACGCCGCTTTGCAATCAAAGAAGCTATCTCTCCATAGCTTGTGACTCTTCCATAAGGGATTGTCAAAAGTATCTCCCACACTTCTTTCTGAAAAGCTGTACCTTCCATTTTTATCGGAATTGTAAAATCAGGCTCTTTTCCGTCAAAATATATGTCAAGCCACATTTTTGTTCTTTGTATTATTTCGGGTTCGGATTCTGAAAGCTCCATGTCCCTGCTTTGCGGAAAGAATTTTGAGCCTTTTACCAAGATCCCGGTGAGAAATTCATCGTTTGCAACAAGCAAAAGCTCTCCCAAAGGGGAAGTGTAACTGCATTTGTATTCCATATGATACCCTCTGTTTTTTGTAAACTAAAAGGCAGCCGCAAAAACGGACTGCCTTGTTATTTGGATTTTGGTATTTATTTTGCGCTTTCGTCAATAACGCCCTTAAGACCGGCCGCAAGTCCGGCAATTCCCTGAATCTCACTTGGGATAATGATCTTGGTAGCCTTTCCGTCAGCAGCCTTTTCAAATGCTTCAAGGCTCTTGAGAGTAATAACGTTCTGGTGTGGATTTGCTTCATTGAGCTTTTTGATGCTTTCTGCAAGAGCAGTCTGTACAAGTGTGATAGCCTCTGATTCACCCTTGGCCTCACGGATCTTCTGTTCTCTTACAGCGTCGGCACGAAGAATCATTGCTTCTCTTTCAGCTTCCGCTCTTAAGATCTCAGACTGTTTGTCAGCCTCGGCTTTAAGGATCTTTGAAGCCTTTTCACCCTCAGCAACAAGAACCTGCGATTTCTTTTCGGCCTCTGCCTGAATTACCTTTTCACGTCTCTCACGGTCAGCCTTCATCTGCTTTTCCATTGAATCCTGAATTTCCGGAGGAGGGAGAATGTTTTTAAGCTCAACTCTCTGTACCTTGATTCCCCAACGGTCTGTAGCCTCGTCAAGAATAGCTGTTATCTTTGTGTTGATGAAATCTCTTGATGTAAGGGTTGCTTCAAGCTCAAGATCGCCGATAATGTTACGGAGTGTTGTTGCAGTAAGATTTTCAATCGCTGAAAGAGGCCTTTCAACTCCATACGCAAACTGCATAGCGTTTGTTATCTGGAAAAATACAACCGTGTCGATCTGCATTGTAACGTTATCCTTAGTGATTACAGGCTGCGGCTTGAAGTCAACTACCTGCTCCTTTATAGATACTCTTTTTGCAATTGTATCAACAAAAGGAATTTTAAAGTGAAGTCCTGTCCCCCATGCAGCATGAAATGCTCCGAAACGCTCAACTACAAATACGTATGCCTGAGGAACGATCTTGATGCAGTTTATAACTACAATAATAAGAAAAATAAGTACGCCTATGGCAATATAAAATCCGGGTCCCATGATTTACCTCCACAATAGTTTTAAAATAAAATTTTTGTTATGTACGTTTTTCGTACTCAATTATTAATCTCCGTCTTTGTCAACAATAAGTTTTGCACCGTCGATAGCTCTGACAATCACAACAGAACCCTCCGGAATAATCTTGTTGTCATAAGAACGGGCAGCCCAGAAAACACCGCTTAAATTTACTCTTCCCTGTGAAAGCTTGTTGTTTATTTCTTCTGTAACAACACAAGTCTTACCGATGTCAAGTTCTGTGTTGGTGGGCTTTACTTCCTTGAGGAGCTTCCTTGCAAGAGGACGGGTCGCCGCAAGCAAGACCGCTGAAGCAACAGCGAAAACAAGGAACTGTGACCAGAACGGTGCGTCAAATATGCTCATGAACATTGATATAAGAGCGCCGGCGGCAAGCCATATTGAAACAAGTTCAAATGTACATATTTCAATTATAACAAATACCGCAAAGCATACCGCCCATAAAATAGTAGTAATCAATCCATTTACTCCTTTCCTGAAGCGTAAAGCTTCATTTTCTTTAAACAGGGAAGAATCAAAGCTTTGTTTGCCCTGTGATATTATATTAACATAGTTTCTGAAAAAATTCAACTGTTATTTCAGACTTTTTTAAGCGAATTTCTTTCAATTTCAGTCGTTTGATAAAATTCTTCCCTTAAATCTCACACATACTGACCGCAGAGCGATAAATATAACCGGATAATGCTCGCTTATTCTCCTGAATACTTCAAAATACTCACGAATACTCGTGTTTTGCAGGACGCTGTTGTTTTGTAAATTTTATTACTTTTTTAAAAATGTATACCCCCTTGAATGTTTATAAAAAAAGTGATATAATATTTTTACTTAAACTTTTATGGGGAATGTGAGAAAAAAATATGAAGCGTTGGAAGATAAGCACTCCCGATAGTGAAGCGGTGGAGGTTATATGCAAAAGAACCGAACTTTCTCAGCTTTGCGCTGAGATAATGACCTCGAGAGGGGTTACGCAAATAGACGACCTTGCAGAATTTTTCAACAGCAGTGAGCTTTCGGATCCTTTTGAGCTTAAAGATATGGACAAGGCGGTTGAAGCCATAAATAATACACTTGAAGGCTTTGGGCTTATTTGTGTTTACGGAGATTATGACTGCGATGGTGTAACGGCAACAGTCGTGCTTTATAATTATCTTGAGTGTATCGGTGCAAATGTAATGTACTATATTCCGGAAAGAGAAGAGGGCTACGGTCTTAACAGAAAAGCAATTGATGAGATAGCCTCAATGGGAGCCGAACTTATTGTGACTGTAGATAACGGCGTGTCTGCACTCAACGAGGCAGAGTATATATACGAAAAGGGAATGAAGCTTGTTATAACAGACCATCACCAGCTTCCGGAGGTTTTGCCCAGAGCCGAAGCGATAGTTGACCCTCACAGAAAGGACTGCCCTTCAAGATTCAAGGACACTGCGGGAGTGGGTGTTGCCTTAAAGCTTTGCGCCGCTCTTGACGACGGTAATTATGATACTGTAATGGAACAGTATGCGGATATTGCCGCAATAGGAACGGTAGCGGACATTGTTCCGTTAAAGGGCGAAAACAGGATTATCGTTTCCCGGGGCATCGACTATATTAAAAATACAGAGAATTACGGAATCAATTATCTTATGGAACAGTGCTCCTTAAAGCCTGAAAAAACAGATTCTACTGCCATAGCATTCATGCTTGCTCCGAGGATAAACGCAGCCGGAAGGTTTGGTTCGCCGATTTTTGCAGTCAAAGCCCTGCTTGAAGAGGGTGAGGACGCCGAAGCTGAAGTAGAAAAGCTTGTTTCTCTGAATAATCAGCGCAAGGAAGCCGAAAACAGGATATTGGAAGAAATTCTTTCCTATCTTCAAAGAAACCCGTCAGAGCTTTTAAGACGAGTGCTGGTTATTGCAGGAAAGGGTTGGCATCACGGAGTAATAGGCATTGTTTCCGCAAGGCTTCTTGAAATGTTCGGAAAACCCAACATAATAATTTCCTATGACGACAGCGGCCAAGCGAGAGGCTCTGCACGAAGCGTCAAAGGATTTCACATACACAAGTGTCTTACTTACTGCGGCGATCTTCTTGACAAGTTCGGAGGTCACGAATGTGCAGGAGGAATGAGCCTTCCCGCGGGAAATATCGGCGCTTTTAAAAAAGCTGTGCTTGAGTACGCAAAGGAAGCCTGTCCGGTAATGCCTGAGATCACCCTTTATGCTGACAAGGTTTTAAGAGGGCGTGACCTTACCATTGACGCTGTAAGGTCAATGTCTGTCATGGAGCCTTTTGGAGAAGGAAATCCAAAGCCTGTGTTTGCTGTGATCGGAGCAAGGATAAACAGAATATTTTCACTGTCAGGCGGAAAACATACAAAGCTTGAGTTTGAATATGACGGAACAAATTTTCCCGCACTGTTATTTTTCACCGAGGCTGAGAAATTCCCGTACAAGACAGGAGAGCTTGTGGACTGTCTTGTTACCATGGATATAAATGAATACAACGGAAGGGAGTCTGTTTCCGTTAAAATTTCAGATATAAGACTTCACGGAGTAAAACAGGAGCCTTTCTTTGCAGCCAAGTCCTGTTATGAAAGATTTATGACGGGAGAAAGCCTGCCGGATAATTTTATAAAAAAGATTATACCTCAAAGGGAAGAACTTGTGTGGCTTTATAAAATAATTGCCGGATATAAAAATATAAGAACAGACATACTTTTTATGAGAACAGGCGACAAAATTAATTACTGTAAATTAAGACTTTGCGTAGATATTCTCTGCGAAGCCGGATTGGTTGAATATGATCCTGTAAAAGACGAGGCAAGCATACTTAAAGTAAACGAGCGAAAGGATCTTTCGGATTCAAAGCTTTTTGTAAGACTAAGAAATATTTCTGACAACATATGAAGTAAAATTGTAAGGAGTGGAGGCTATGGCTGAATTTATGGAAAATCTGCCCGAATGTACGATTGACGTTCTTATTCAGAAAATAATAGACGGTGAAAAGCAGTATGATCTTTCAAAGATAGTTTCTGCTTACGAAAAGGCGGCATACTGGCACAGAGACCAGAAAAGAGAATCGGGTGAGCCTTATATAACTCACCCTGTGGCGGTGGCTTATCTTCTTTTGTGCCTTGGAATGGATACGGATACTATATGCGCCGCTCTTCTTCATGATGTTGTCGAGGACACCCCATGCACTCTTGAGGAACTGAGAAAAGAATTCGGGTCGGATGTTGCAATGCTTGTAAACGGAGTTACAAAGCTCAAGAAGATCCCTACCGTTTCAAAGGAAGAGCAGAAGGCTGAAAATATACGAAAGATAATCCTTGCAATGGCTGAGGATATAAGAGTAATAATTATAAAGCTCTGCGACAGACTCCACAATATGCGCACTCTTAAATATTGCAGTGACTCAAAGAGAAGGTTAATTTCTCTTGAAACAATGAACATCTACGCTCCTATTGCCCACCGTCTCGGAATTGCTCCCATAAAAGAGGAACTTGAAGACCTTGCGTTCAGATATCTTGATCCGTACGCTTACGAGGAAATCGACAGACAGATGAATATGCGCAAGGAGTCCAGAGAAAAGTTTGTTGAAACGATCAAGGAAAAGATAAGAAACAGACTTGCCGAGGATTTTGACCCTGTGCCTCAGGTCGATGGAAGAGTAAAGAGCAATTACGGAATTTATAAAAAGGTTTACCGTGACGGAAAGGAAATCGAACAGATCTATGACAGATACGCTGTGCGAGTTATTGTAAATACTGTTACGGAATGTTATAACGTTCTCGGAATTATCCATGATATGTTCAAGCCTATCCCTAACAGGTTCAAGGACTATATTTCAACTCCCAAGGCAAATATGTATCAGTCCTTGCATACCACTGTTATCGGACGGGAGGGAATCCCGTTTGAGGTTCAGATAAGGACATGGGAAATGCATCAGACAGCCGAATATGGAATTGCCGCTCACTGGAAATACAAGGAGGGAATAAAAGGCAAGGACAAAAACGACAACCGGCTTGCATGGATAAGGCAGATAATTGAAGCTCAGCAGGAATCAAACGACGCGGAGGAAATCGTAAAGACCATCAAAAATGACCTTGCACCTGAGGACGTTTTCGCATTTACTCCTAAAGGAGATATGATAACTCTTCCTGTAGGGGCGACAGTAATTGACTTTGCCTATGCTATACACACTCAGGTAGGAAATAGAATGTGCGGAGCTAAGGTAGATAAGAAAATGGTGTCTTACGACTACCAGATAAAAACCGGCGAGATAATTGAGATACTGACTACAAACGCTCCCGGTCACGGCCCAAGCAGATCGTGGCTCAATATCTGTAAGACAAACGAAGCAAGGTCAAAGATACGCTCATGGTTCAAGAAAGAACGCCGTGAGGAAAATATCGTCGAGGGCAAAAACGAGCTTGAAAGGGAATTTCGCCGCAATATGATAAGGGTTCCCGAAGAGGATATGGGTGAATTTCTTGCCATGGACCTGAAGCGTCATAACTGTGAAACTCTTGACGACTTCTATGCGGCAATAGGCTACGGAGGAGTTCAGCTTTCAAAAATAATACCACGCTTAAAGGACGAGTATACCAAGAAATACGTCAAGGATAAAAATCCTCAGCAACAGAATTATAGACCTGTCAAAACTCATTCAGGCGTTATCGTTGACGATATCGGGGATTGTCAGGTGAAATTTTCTCAGTGCTGCAATCCTCTTCCCGGCGACGATATCATTGGCTTTGTCACAAGAGGACACGGAGTTTCTATTCACAAGACAGACTGTGTTAATTATCTGAATTCAAAAGACAAGCCGGAGGAAGCTTCACGCTGGGTAGCTGTTCACTGGGCTGAAGAAACCCAGACCAACTACTTCAAGGTGACTATAGATATCGTTGCAAACGACAGAATAGGACTTCTGGCGGATATTTCGTCGGCTCTTGCCGAGATCAGGATTCCAATGCACGAGGCGACTGCAAGAGAACTTAAAAACGGAAACGCTAACGTTATGGTCACAATAAGCATAGCAGGCGTTGATCAGCTAAACGGAGTTATCAACAGACTCAGAAAAATAAAGTCTGTTATTTCAGTTGACAGAACAGGAAAATAATTTGAAATGGATTCAGTAAATGCCGGAAATTTTTCGGCATTTGCTTTTAAATCGAAAGGAAAAGCTATGGAAATCAAAAAACTTAAGCCTTTAAGCGAATTTTCAACAAACAGCTATCTTGTTATAACAAACAAGGGTAATGCAGCCCTTATCGACGCTCCCTCAGACCCTGATGTGATACTTGATTTTGCGCAAAAAAACGGAGCTGTAATAACAGACGTTCTTCTTACTCACGGTCACCTTGACCATATAAGCGCCGCAGCTGAGATACAGAATAAAACAAACTGCAATATTTATATCCACTCACTTGACGCAAAGAAATTTTCAGACCCCTCAGGTAATCTTTCGGGATTTTTCGGCTTCGGTGCGGTAGAGATTCCAAGAAGCATTAAAGAGATCGAGGACGGAGATGTAATAAGGGTAGACGAGATCGAATTTAAAGTTCTTCACACTCCGGGACATTCCTCGGGAAGCGTTTGCTACATTTGCGGCGATGTTATTTTTTCGGGAGATACTCTGTTTAATCTGTCAATAGGAAGAACGGATATGCCCGACGGGAATTACAGACTCCTTTGTCAGTCACTTCAAAAGCTAAAGAATATCGAGGGAAGATTCACAGTTTATCCCGGTCACATGGAAAGCACGACTCTTGATTTTGAAAAGAATAACAACCCTTATATGATGTAAAATATCTAAAGAACGGAAGATATAAATGACCCTTGTTTTTAACGGACAGCAATTTAAATACGAAATGGAAGGGGTAGTAAAGCTTTTTATCCCCGCTCAGAAATTCAGCTTTTTGTATGACGCGGACATATCGGAAATAAAGGGGGATTTCTGCCTTGGAGAACTTAAAGAGGATGAAAGTTCAGCTAAGATAAGAGCCGTTTTGCGTATGGACGAAAGTACGATAGAGCTTTGCGGAGAAGTTTCAAAGAGCGTGGAAAATTACACCGGAAAATGTGAGATAGCAGTTTGCTCTCTTGTTTTTAAAGGACTTTCGGCGCTTACGGGAAAGACCGTTCCGTGGGGAATTTTAACGGGAGTAAGACCTGTCAAGCGGGTAAATAAAATGCTTGAAAATGGGCTCTCGAAGAAAGATATCGAAAAGGAATTAAGGGAAGTTTTTTTTGTTTCAAAGGATAAAACAGACCTTGCATATAAAACGGCGATCGCTCAGCGTGAAATCCTAAAACATAACGGCAACCGTATGTTCAGTCTTTATGTTTCAATTCCCTTTTGTCCCTCAAGGTGTGCGTACTGCTCCTTTGTTTCTCAGGAGGTGGAAAAGTCGTTAAAGCTTATTCCCCAATATATCTTTAAGCTTTGCAGAGAACTTGAAGAGGTTGGAAGGATCTCAAAAAAGCTTGGACTTACACTTGATACGATTTATTTCGGCGGCGGGACCCCAACTTCCGTTGAAGTTTCTCACCTTGAAGCAATAATGAAAACCATCGAGCAAAGTTTTGACCTTTCGAATTTAAGAGAATATACCGTTGAAGCGGGACGAGCGGACACTATAACCGCGGATAAGCTTCGTACTATCAAGGCGATGGGTGCAAAAAGAATTTCTATCAATCCTCAGACCTTAAACAACTCCGTTTTGCAGGCAATAGGAAGAAGGCATACTGCAGAGGATTTTTATGAAAAATTTGATATGGCAAGAAAAATCGGTTTTGACTGTATAAATACCGACCTTATCGCAGGGCTTCCCACAGATACGCCTCAAAGTTTTGAAAAAACCGTATGCGGAATAACCGAACTTGCTCCTGAAAATGTGACGATACATACCTTGTCCGTTAAAAGAACAGCTGATTTGAACCTTGGTGACAGTAATAAGGAAAAGTACTTTGAAAGTCCGGCGGCAAAAATGGTTGACTTTGCAGCAAAGAAACTTACAGAAATGGGTTACAGTCCGTATTATCTTTACAAGCAGAAGAATATGCTTGACAATCTTGAGAACGTGGGTTGGTCAAAACCGGGCAGGGAAAGTCTTTACAATATTTATATTATGGAAGAGGTGCAGACTATCCTTGCGGTCGGAGCAGGGGCTTCAACAAAGCTTTGCGACAATGAAAGCAAGCGTATAGAGCGTATTTTCAATTACAAACTGCCCCTTGAATACATAAAGAATTTTGATTTGATGATTGAGAAGAAAAAAGAAATCGAGAGGTTTTACAATGGTGAATAAAAACGACATAGTAAGACTTGAAATAACAGGATTTACAAACGAGGGAAACGGCGTTGGAAGAGCAGATGAAATGGTGGTTTTCGTTCCCTTTACAGCTGTTGGAGATATAATTGACTGCAAGATCGTAAAGGTGAAAAGAACATACGCTTACGGAATTATCCACAGGATAATTACTCCTGCAAAAAGCCGTATTGAACCTGTTTGCAACGTGTTTAAAAAATGCGGCGGGTGTTCATTTTGCCATGTGAGCTATGATGAGGAGCTTAAGATAAAAGAAGGCTTTGTCAAAGACAGCTTTGAACGTATCGGCAAGCTTGAGGTTGATTTTGAACCTATACTTTCCTGTGAAAAAACCGAAAATTACCGAAATAAGGCGCAGTATCCCGTAGGGGAAAAGGAAGGAATGCTTGTCTGCGGATTTTTTGCAAGAAGATCTCACAGAGTTATCGATCATGCGGGCTGTATCTTGCAGCCTGAATTTTTCAGGGATATTGCAGATTTTTCCCTTGAATGGTGCGGTAAAAATCATCTGAAGGCATATGATGAGATAACCGGAAAGGGAGATGTGCGTCACATTTACATAAGAAAAGGAGAACACAGCGGCGAGATAATGCTTTGTCTGGTTGTGACAAGGAAAAACGCCGGTGATTTCAAAGCCTTTGCAAGTGAAGCCCACGAGAAATTTCCACAGATAAAAAGCGTTGTAATCAATATAAATTCAAAGAACACAAACGTGATCCTCGGTAAAGAGTGGGTGACTCTTTTCGGAAGCGGTTTCATAACCGACAGTATGTGCGGCAGGGCTTTCAGAATATCTCCAAGCTCGTTTTATCAGGTAAATACTGTTCAGGCGGAGCGGCTTTATATGATTGCAAAGGAGTATGCCAATCTGAAAGCCGGGGAAAGCCTGCTTGACCTCTACTGCGGAGTGGGAACAATAGGAATGTGCGTTGCAAAAGAGGATACAAAGCTTTTAGGCGTTGAAATTATTCCTCAGGCTATTGAAAACGCAAAGGAAAACGCTAAGGTAAACGGTTTTAAAAATGCTGAATATTATTGCGGCGACGCAGGGGAAATTGCGGACAAGCTATTAAAAGAGGGACGGACTCCGGACGTTATAATTGCCGACCCTGCAAGAAAGGGATGCGATGGATTGAGTCTTGAAAGCATGGTAAAAATGAGCCCCAAGCGTATAGTTATGATATCCTGCAATCACGCAACTGCTGCAAGGGACTGCGCATATCTTTGCGATCACGGCTATGAAATAGTCAGGGCACGGGCTGTCGACCTGTTCCCACGGACGAATCACGTGGAGACGGTTGTTCAGTTGGTTAGAAAAAAGCCGGATACATATATCGACATTACCGTTGATATGGACGAGTTGGATTTAACATCATCCGAAGCAAAGGCAACTTATGAAGAAATCAAAGATTATGTGTTTGAAGGATTTGGCTTAAAAGTTTCATCGCTCAACATAGCACAAGTTAAAACCAAGTGTGGGATTATTGAGCGAGAGAATTATAACAAGCCGAAATCCGAAAACGTTAAACAGCCACAATGCACAAAAGATAAAGAAGAAGCTATTATGAGTGCTTTAAGGCATTTCAAGATGATATAATTTTGGAGGTAATCACTATGTATAATAAAATCCTGTCAGAAATATCCCAAGAATACTACCAACAAAATTATCCAAATGACGGACAGAGATTTGTTGCTTGGTATCTTCGCAACATACATAACCTCGATACATATGAAACAAAAGACTGCATTACCGACGGTGCTGGCGATAAGCAAATTGACGCTGTATATATCGATAATCAATCGTCCACTATTTACATAATTCAGGGCAAGTTTTATAGCGGTGATTCTGTGGATTCTGCACCTTTACGAGAAGTACTTTCTTCCTGGATTCAAGTAAAAGATTTAATTCATCTACAGGATGGAGCAAACCACAAACTGCAAGTTAAAATTAATGAAATGGCAAATGCTATTGAAGATGATTACGAAATTTGCTTTGAACTTATTACTACATCAGAACTTACAGAATCGGCAAAAGCAGACCTCGCTGCTTTTCAAAGAGAACTCGCTGAGAGTGAAGTGCTACAAGCTAACCTCAATGTAATCGATAATGATACTCTAAAATTTAAATATGATGAAGCATTAAATAAGAACAGACCATATATTAATCACGAATTTGTGCTTGAAAACGGAAAATATATGGAACTTGCTATCGGAGATACAAAAGCTGTTATAGTGGCTTTACCTCTTAAAGAATGCATTAAAATTCCGGGAATTAAAGATGGGAGCTTGTTTCGTAAAAATGTTCGTCAATCATTAGGTACAAGCAATAAAGTAAATAAAGGCATTGCTCAAACTATAAAAAAGAATGCAAGTGATTTTTTCTTCTTACATAATGGTATAACGGCAATCTGTTCGCAGATGACAATTCACGATAAAATATTATCGGTGAAAGAGCTGAATGTTGTAAACGGTTGTCAATCGCTTAACACAATGTTTAGCTGCAGTGAATCGGCGAAAAAGGCAGATGACGCTTATGTAATGTTTAGATTTTATGAAATCAGCGATCCGGATAGAGCAGATAATATCAGCACTTCAACTAACAGTCAGAGCGCTGTTAAAGCAAGAGACCTTCGTAGTAATGATAAATCGGTTCTTGCGTTGAAAAAAGCTTATGAACAATTCTATACTGACGGATACTTTGTTACTAAACGTGGCGAAAAAGTGGATTCGGTCAAGTTTAATACTTCTCACATTGTTAATTTGACGGACTTAGGAAAACAGCTTATTGCTTGGCATTCACAAAGGCCTACAATCTCATATAGTGAAACAAAAATATTCGACAAATATTTTGACCAACTATTTCACAGAGAATACTCCCCGGAAAATGTTCAGGCTTTGAATGTGATGTTTAATAAACTTTATGAAAAGTGGAATAAAGATAACCCAATGGGATTAAATGAAACGCTTTTAGCAATGAAAGCCTATGCCCCATATCACCATCTTTATTCAATTTCTGTTATTTTATGTGAGATTAACAAGATGAATGATTCCGTTCCGTCGCCTTCTGTTGCTTTGAAAAAGCTTACCTCTGAAAATCTATTAGATAACGTTATAGATATGGCTGGTAACTGTTTAAATATGGCTATTGAAAATGCATCGGCAGAAGCAATGGACAACGGAAAGATGTTCGTTCCTCAAAACTGGATTAAATCAAAAGCTTCTTTAAAAGACATAAGAGGTGCAATCCGCAATTATTTAACAACACTCAAAATGATGCCGAACGGCAAACAAATCCTTGAAAACTTAAACAATGGATTAAGTATGGATAAAGATAATTTTGAAGCACGTTGGACTGCGGATTAATCCACACATTCGACAAAATAAAGACCTCCTTGTAAAATGGTGTTACCAAATACAAGGAGGTTTTCTTATGAGCAAAGAACTTGAAAATCACAAATTAAATTATGTAACACAGGGCGATTATTGCTTGCCTTGCATTAGAACGAAAGAGCAAAATGAATTGTATATCGGTGTGTGGGCTAATCGTCATAGGCAACATCTTAAACAACATCATCGTATCAAATACTACAATTTGTTAACATCGGAAAGACTGTATCCTTATCTTGCCGACATTGAGGAACA
>CALWNN010000011.1 GCA_944382845.1 uncultured Clostridia bacterium | reverse complement strand
AATTGCTAACAGCGCAGGCATGCTATATCGTTTTATTTACGAAGTTCAGGCCGGAGATTATATTGTTTTCCCGTCTAAGAGTGATAGAAAAATCAATATTGGTGTTGTTGAGGGAGAATACGAATATGTCCCCTCTGCGCCGGAATATGTGCAGCAGCGCAAAGTAAGATGGATTAAGCACCTGCCGCGCACCTTGTTTTCACAAGGTGCATTATATGAGTCCGGATCTTTCTTGTCTTTGTTTCTCATTAAAAATTACTCTGATGAGTTTGTTGCAGCGCTTGACGATAACTTTAAGAAGGATACTGCAGATACAGAAGATGAGACAATCGGCGCAACTGCTGAGGATATAAAAGAAAGCACTAAAGACTTTATTTTGAAAGAACTCAGCAAAAACTTGAAGGGATATGACCTTGAAGAATTTGTTGCTGACTTGCTTAGAGCAATGGGATACAGAACCACTCTGTCGCCTCATGGTGGTGATGGCGGTGTAGATATTACAGCCTATAAAGACGAACTACCTCCTCGAATCCTTGTTCAAGTGAAAAGTCAGGACGGTGATATAAAAGAATCTGTTTTACAATCTCTTAAAGGAACGCTTCGAGAAGGGGATTACGGTACTTTTGTAACACTTTCCAATTACACAAAAAACGCAAGAAAATACCTCGATAACAATCTTATTATTCGAGGCATAGATGGTAGTAATTTAGTTGATCTTATACTTGCGCACTATGAGCACCTATCAGAAAAGTATCAGAGAATGATACCGCTTGAGAAGGTTTATATACCTGTGCAGAGCGAATAACACCATTGTCACATAATATAAAGGAGCATTATTTTGGAAACCAAGGCAAGACTTTTATATCTTCTGAGAATACTTGAACAATACTCAGATGAAGATCATCCGTTATCAACAACTGAGTTGATAAAAATATTGCTTGATCAATACGGGATATCTTCACATAGAACGACTATAAAAGCTGATATTGAGGTGCTGCAGGCATACGGCGTTGACATTGATGTTATAAACTCAACACAGAACAAATACTACATTGCAGGCCGCACATTTGAACTACCGGAATTAAAACTGCTTATAGACGCTGTTGAATCCTCTAAGTTCATAACCGAAAAGAAAAGTGAGGCTTTGGTTGCAAAACTCACCTCGTTTGCAAGCAAACATCAAGCAGAACAGCTTAAACGAAACCTGTGCCCCACTGACAGGATTAAGCCCGACAACGAAATGATCTATTACATTGTTGATACAATTAACGAAGCCATAAATAACGGAAAGAAAATTTCGTTTTTATACTTTGAATACAATGTAAAAAAAGAAAAAAAGCTAAAAAACGCCGGAAATCCGTATGTTTTCAGTCCTTACGCTTTAATATGGAGCGGAGATTTCTATTATGTCGTCGGATACTCAGAAAAGCATAATGGTATTGGTGGATTTCGTGTTGACCGAATAACAAAATCAGCAACGATCTTAGAAGATGATATTATACCAAAGCCTGCTGATTTCAATATTGCAGACTACGCAAAATCGGTATTCCAAATGTATGGCTGTGAGGAATGCGAGGTTACCCTCCGTTGCGATAACAGTATAATGAAATATATTATTGAACGATTCGGAGAGGATGTAATAACGGCAGCATACGATATGACATCGTTCCGAGCGTTTGTAAATGTAGAACTAAGCCCTACATTTTATGGTTGGGTCTTTGGCTTCGGGGGCAAGGTACAAATTTTATCTCCCGCCAAAGCAAAAGATCAATACGCCGAAATGCTGAAATCTGCGATAGAAACACAGGCATAAAGCCATTTAAGAATCGGGTGAACAATCGAATGACTGAAAAGCATTTTTCGCAGATGCTTGACCTATGGAAAAAAATGCGATAATCAGGGAATTACAAGAAGCAAAATGTTTCATATGTCTGAGATCATACAGGCATCGCGCAATCCTGAATATGTTATTGAGGTTTATAACAATGCTCTTAAAAGGCGGACTCTTCCGTTTATAAAGAATATGCCACGGAAAATTTCGTTGTATTCGAACGATTGTGGTTTCCGTCCGCACACTGATTTGGACGAGGAAATAGCCCAACGACTTACTATCACTTGTGACGGACGGGTGTACATCACCCGTTATAACTTTGATGATAAAATTATATCTAAAGAATATCATAAAATAAAATCCGATTACGCTATCAATTGGATGTGCAAACTGTGTTCTCATTTATCGGTCGCTGTGGCAGATGATCACTTCTTGGATGTTGGTTCATGGAGCTTAATAATAACAGACTCTGAAAAAAAGAAGTATCATATAACCGGTGATTTGATCGACGGATATGACAAGTGGCTTGATTCATATTCCGAAGAAATCCGGAACATTCTTGATATACCGGATTTATATGTTTTTAATTGCGACTGTTCAAGGAAAATAATACTTTGCTCATGTGAGTTCGAGTTCGGTGGTAAGCAGTATTACTATAAGACAGACGATAAGAGCATAGAAATCGGAGATAATGTTGAAGTACCTGTCGGTGAGCATGGAAGGACGAAAATTGTAAAGGTAGTTAATATAGAATCAGCTACAGAAGATGATCTTCCGTATGAATACAGAGAGATAAAAAGTATAATCGGATTAGCAAGGCCAGATGACAGTTATAATTCGGGAGAAAAATATAGTCTTTACATGATAGTAAAAAAACATGTTGATGAAATTGACTGCGAAAATCTTTTGGAACTCGGTGCTCCTAATGATGAATATGATTATGAATCAAGAACTATTTCTGAGATGCTTCGCTCCAATATGGATGTATACCAAATTTCTTCGATTATTGCGAATGTGATGGAATCAAGTTTTTCTCACCCCTATGACACATCTTTTTTTGTTGAGATAGCATCAAAAATAAAAGTCGAAATGCAGGAGGAACAAATTGAATCGTAATGAACTTTTGAAGTTGTTCGGCAATGAGCCATTATTTGGAGAAAGAGTTGCACTTTCCCCTCTGACATCAGACAAGGTGGATTTGCTGTTAAACCATATGCTTGGCACATTAAACGCTCCGGAAAACATCAAACATCTTATGAAAAAAGAATGCGAAGAAGCACTTGAAGACAAATACCACATTGTATTTCTTATTTATTCTGAAGCCCATGATTTTATTGGATATACTGAATTTAAAAATCTTGATGGAACACCTGAAATAGGCATAGACTTGGCGGAGAAACATCAAGGCAAAGGATATGGCTTCGAAACATGCCAAGTACTTATAAACAAACTATTTGAAAAAACAGATTACGAATATATCGCCTACAACGCATACAAATATAATAAAGCAAGTATCGCACTTGCAAAAAAACTTGGTGCCTCATATATCGGCTGTAAAAGCACATTTGATATGCTGAAGAAATCAGAAGTTTCAAATGAAACAAAGACTGAAGCAGAACAATTTGATAAAATGCTGTATAGAATTTACAGATGATCATATCGCTTGATTTCTTACGAAGTCAGGCGTTTTTTCATTCCTTTTTTCCGTGCAATCTACTACTGTCGAAAAAATCTGACACCTATAAATTGAATACCGAAAACCTATTGCAAAGAATATAATCTTCTGCTATAATAGGCCTATCCGATACAGGCTGTATCAGATAGAACGGAGGACGATAAAATGCGTTCTAAAAACACTGACCTTATGAATGAAATCAAAAAGTTTGCCGAGGAATACTACCTCGAATATTGGAAGTCCCCCTCCACCTCCGAAATTGCCGGCGCTGTCGGCGTGACGAGGGCAACGGTATACAGGTACTTAATAGATATGGCTGAGCGCGGAATGATCGACTATGACGGCTCTGAAATCAAGACCGATGTTACACGCAAATATACCGATCCGGGAAACAATGCAGTTATCCTTGATTGCTCTGTTTCCTGCGGCATCGGACTTCCCGAAGAAGAACGGGTGCTTGAATATGTGAAGCTGCCGAAAACCGTGTTTGGTACGGGCGACCTATTTCTGCTCAAAGCAAACGGCGATTCTATGGTTGACGCCGGTATTGAGGACGGAGATTGGATCGTTGTCCGTAAGCAGACAGACGCAAATGAAGGAGATATTGTTGTGGCTCTCTTTGAGGGGCTGAACAATCTGAAATACTTTTATTGGAATAAGAAAAAGAACTGTGCCGTTCTTCGCTCTGCCAACAAAGCAAAGGGATATAAGGATATTGAGGTTTATGACCTGCAAATCCAAGGCGTTGCACAGAATGTTATCAAAGGACTTTAAGCTGTAAACGGAGGTGCTTACCTTGGAAAAGGTATATGTCAATGTAGATTATCAGGTGCTCGTCGGC
>CALWNN010000010.1 GCA_944382845.1 uncultured Clostridia bacterium | reverse complement strand
TAACCATCTTTCCGCCTCCTTTTTCATTCAGACACAACTTAACATCTTATTATACCATTTTTCATTTTAAATTGCAAGAGCGGAAAAAACGATAGACTCTGATGAAAGCAAGACGGCAAAAAGCCTGCTTTCCCTAATCGTACCATTAGTTAAAAACAGGCTTCGGTTTGCTTAATATTTCAATTGTTTTAAAATTCTTTATTACGGAATATTTTTTGCGAGATAAGATAAGAAATTACCAATAACAATGCAGAAATAAGCACGGCAAGACACCGCCAAAGATAACCGATGTATCATTTATCGGTGATGTATCACGGCAGGGTATTTTGCCTGACCTTGTAAAATACTTTATTGAAACAAGTCAATAAGCAACAAAAAAAGCGGTTGAGGATTTTACACCTTAACCGCTGATTTTTATTTTGAGTTATAATTATATAAAGTTTGCATATAGGTTTTTTTGTCGGAATGCTCAATTTTGATTATTCTTAATTGTCCGTCTTTAACTGCAATGTTAATTTGTGTGGTATCTTTAATATCAAATATAGTAATTGAAATTTTACCAATACTATTGTTGGATAGATAATCGATACTTCCTGTAAAAGTAATTTTTCCTTTTTGACAGTTAAACCTTAATGTAAAAGGATATTTAGATAATTTTCCTGTTGCTGTATTCGGCGTATATGTAAAATGACAAAAATGATGTTCATAAGGAATATCTTTGCCAAAAAAGAAACGAATTTCTTGCTGTGATAGTGAATATAAAGGAATTTTCTTTGCGAGGGCTTTCGCTTCCGTAAAAAACGAATTTAACGACAGAATATCCGATATAATCATTTCCTTCATATCTGCTGTAGGTATGTATATATCGTTGACTATCTTCATTCTTGAAAAATCGTACTTGAAGCTCTTGCTATTAGCAACCTCATATTTTTCGGAAATAAAAAACAGTTTTTTCAGAGAAAACTTATTCTGAATATATGCACTCTCAATAATTTTTCCTATCAAGCCTTTTATTTGTGCCTTACCATATAGATTATAAAAACTACCTTGTGCAGACCCATTATGTGTAGTGTTCATATCTAAATATATAAAACAACTATCTACAATTTCAGTAAGGTTTCTTCCGCTTCTTATGTGTGCGAGAGCAAAACAAGAAAGTATATCACTGTCAACTATTTTAAGCAACTTTGAGTAATCGTTGTTTTTGCAAGCCTCTAAAGCATAATTTAATCCGTCAGGATTTAATGCTCTTTGCTTTAATGTATCCCAATGGCATTCCCATCCAAGACGAAGCAACAAATACATAAAAGTGCTTTCAAGTATTCTTTCTGTGGAGGCTCCCCAAAGTGAAAGAACCTTTATCCATCGCTCCATACGAACAGTTTCACGCCAACACATATCAGACCAATCGACTTTTTCTGTTTGCCCATTGAACAGATTTTTTGCTTCCCCAAATGGATTTTTGGAACTCATTACTTTTTGTACTGTCTGACGAGGTAAATCAATGCTTTCCAAATACTTATTTAACGAAAATAAAGGGTCGTATTCAGGCATTTTAATTTTAGGTTGCCAATCTTCAATAGTATATGTAGGTATGTACCTCTTATCCGTTATGAAAATGTTTGCAGTATATTTTTCTTGTGTACCTAATATTGCACCTTTTAATTTTCCAAAAAAACTCATTGAAGCACATCCTTTCTTAATTAGAAAATAAAGGCGGTAAAAACCGCCTTTTGAAATGTTGGTATTAAAGCCAAACCGTTACCACAAAAGCGTTTTTGAGGTAGTAGGTGTTCACTTTATACCTTTTTGGTGGAGGCGACGGGAGTCGAACCCGTGTCCGAAAATCTATCCATACAAACTTCTTCGGGTGTAGTCTGTTATTCCGGCAAAGCCATTCTTTCCAAACGGGCAAGCAGACACGCCTTTTTGGATATAGGCTGAAAATGCGTTTTCCGAGCCTCAGCCAAAACTGCGGAAACGTTCACCACTGGTCGGCGCCCTGCCCTGTGCCGTGGTCCTCACAGGCAGGACGAGCAGCATTAAGCAGCTGCTAATTCGTAATTATTTTTGTCGTTTAATTTTAAAACGTGCGCCGTTTAAAGAGTGTGCGCTCCTCTACCCGCTTATCACACTTCAAAATCCCCGTCGAAACCTTTACGCCCCCATTATCAACAAATTTTTGCAGCAACCGCCAACCGTTAACAAGGCTACCTGTTGCGTTCCTTCATAGCTCTGTCAATGTCCCTTGCAGCAGCCTTTTTCGCCATGTCCGCACGCTTATCATAAAGCTTTTTGCCCTTACAAACTCCGACTGCCATCTTGACTCTCGAGCCTTTAAAATAAAGACTCAGCGGCACAAGAGTAAGTCCTTCCTGACGAACCTGCCCGAAAAGCCGCATGATCTCACGTTTGTGCATAAGAAGCCGACGTTCACGTCTTGGGTCACGGTTAAATATATTACCTTTTTCGTAAGGAGAAATATGCATTCCCTTGACCCACATTTGTCCTTCCTCTATGGAACACCAGCTGTCCTTAAGGTTCACGCCGCCGTTTCTGATGGACTTGACCTCAGTCCCTACAAGCTCGATGCCGGCTTCAATTGTTTCAATTACAAAATAGTTATGCCTTGCCTGACGATTATCAGCAATAAGCTTTGTATTCCCCGCCAATCAAATCCCTCCTTTTTGAGCAGTATTTAATTATAACTCATATTTCCATGCTTGTCAAGGGGAAGCAGAGATATTTTCATGTTGTTCATATTTTAATTTAAATCTTCGCCGAGGGCTTTGCTCCTCATGGGTTTCAGTATTAAATTCCTAATAAACTCCACTGAAAGACTGAATTGAACCCGCCTATAGGAAGCAGACCCGCCTAATGTGAGGCAGACCTGCCGTTTAGGCAGGGGAACATCGGCGACTTAGTTATATTGTTATTTTATCTCGGAATCGGATACTTATTCGCTTTATACGCATCGATTTTATTATTGACTTCCTTGATTGTCAATCATCCTGCAATACTCTTTTCCATCGCAGTCAATATAATCCTTAGCAAGCTGTTCCGCTTCTTCGAGACTGTTTTTCAGCAGTTTAAAATCAACCGCTGCTGTAAAAAACAGCGCCCTTTTAAACAATATCAATAAGGACTTCATCTGTCAATTTCAAAGATCAGAGAGGTTGCCGGAACAGATAAACAGGGCACAAATGCTTACGGTATGATAAAGGCTGCCGAACAGCTTGGTTTTTCCGCTAAGGAAGTTAAAGGTAATCAAGAGGCATTCTTTACCTCCTAATCCACTTCCGCAACCTTTGTAGAGATGTTCAATTTTATGTCGTAGAGCAATAGCAAAAATCGGAAACCATTACTCGATATTTTCAATAAACTCTCTCATTTCCTTGGCAATCTGTTCCTGCTTATAATTGTGCACATAATGTCCGCAATCAAGTTCAATTACAACTGAATTTGACAGCTCAGAAGCATACATTTTTTGTATATCAGCCCAATTTTCAACGCCTGTTTCTTTTCCGTCAGATACATACATCAACATTGGTATATCAGGCTTAGGCGCACCGTCAATCTTTTTGACGGCTTCCGGGATAGCAAGTCCCTCATTTATGACGGCATCGTTTACAGCTTTTTTACAGGCTATTGCTCTATATAATGCTTTTTCCTCTTTCGAAAGCATTTGTGGAAGTGAGCTGTCAGAATAGTAAAACCTAACAATACCCAATTCTCGTCCAATAGCTGCGACTTTTTGATATAGTCCTGTTCTTGAAAAATTAAAATTATCATAAGACCGTGGCAGAGACATATCAAGACCAACGATTGCTTCGACTTCATCTGGATATTCTTGCGCCCAAAGTATTGCTTCAAGTCCAGACATTGAGTGAGGACAGAGGATAAACGGAGCTTCAATACCCACCTTTGAAAGAGCTTCTCTGTCCTGTCTTAGAATCGTATCAAATGACCTTTCTGAATTTACTACATCGCTGAAACCGTAACCAAATTTTTCAATAACTACTATTTTATAATCATCATCTAACAAGCTATACAGACTTCTGAAATCAAGTATAGGAGAAGCGGTTCCTGATCCTGAAAGAAATACCAAGGTATGTTCACCCTCACCCTCAGTATATATGCACATATTGTGTCCGTCAACTTCTATCATTTCTCCAAGAGGATTGTCTAATAACATTTTTTCTTTATGTAGCATTGTTTTATTGTAGATGAACACTATCAGCAAGAAAATGATTAGTATTATCAAGATTATAAGAAGTGATTTTCCTATTATCTTAAATGCTTTTATCATCTGAATATTCCTCCATAAAATATCAATCTTTACATACAGGTAAGCCAAGTACTATATAGTATACCACACCGCTCACGATAACTCAATACCATTTCAGCAGACAGGCTTAATCACGTTTCGACGAAAAGCAATCTGTCGCTGACTGCAGCAAGCTGCAGATAGGAGCTTTGCTCCTCATGGGTTCAGTATTGAATTCCTAAAAACCCCACTGAAAAACTGAATGGAACCCTGCCTCCTATGGGAGGCAGGTCATCCAACAGGAGGCAGATCATCC
>CALWNN010000009.1 GCA_944382845.1 uncultured Clostridia bacterium | reverse complement strand
TCCAAAGGGTTTCTTCGTTAATTCGTCTTTGTTCAATTTTCAAGGTGCTTTCGCCTCTCTCTTAAGAGCGCTCATCTATTTTAGCACATCTTTTTTCCTTTGTCAAGAGGTTTTTAAAAACTTTTTTTCGGTTTTTTTCGTCCCCCTCAACCGGCGACTTATTTATCTTATCACGTTTTCTCTCTCTTGTCAACTCTTTTTTGTGGGTTTTTTGAGATTTGTTGAAAATAGCTATTTGCCAATGCCATATCACTGTTTGGGTTGTGCATAATATATATTGCATTTAGGAGGTTTTGGCTTTTTTCCATGGCGCAGCATTGTTTTATGAATAAGAGTCGTATTTTTGTTCATAATACTTCTAAAATATTTTTGGAGGAAAAGTCATGAAAAAAAGCATAACTGTCTTTTCAAAGTCAGCAGCGTTTGTTCTTGCCATCCTTTTGTTATTGTATGCCGCAGCAAGCCTTTTGCCTGAGGATTCTGATCAAGCACTTTCAAAACTTGGTTCCAGAGGCGCTGAGGTAACAGCGATCCAGAAAGCGCTCAGGGATCGTGGTCTTTTTAACGCAGACGTGACAGGCTATTACGGTGAAATAACTCAGTCGGCTGTTCGCAAATTTCAGAAACAGCAAGGACTTACGGTTGACGGTATCGCCGGACCGGCCACTCTCAGGGCGCTTGGAATAACCATCGGCTCAATTCCCGCCGCAACCACGGCAAACGTCAATCTGCTTGCAAGAATCATTTCCGCCGAAGCCCGCGGCGAGCCTTATACCGGGCAAGTAGCAGTCGGCGCTGTTATTTTAAACAGAATCGAACACCCTTCTTTTCCCGACACTCTTTCGGGAGTTATCTATCAGAACGGTGCATTTACAGCAATTGCTGACGGACAGTTCAACGAACCTGTCGCCTCCTCTGCCTACAGCGCCGCAAGAGACGCCCTTAACGGCTGGGATCCAACGGGAGGTGCGATCTATTATTACAATCCAAAAAAGACCTCGAATGCGTTCATGCATTCAAGACCTGTAATAACGGTTATCGGAAATCACAGGTTCTGTTCTTAATAACACAAGCCCGCAGGAAAACTACGGGCTTTTTCTATTGAAACATATCCGGTTTTTGTCTTAAATCTCTTTAGCAACATAGTATTTTTTCATGGACGAACCGAATATCTCAAATACAAGTTTGACTGTTGCATATGCACAAAAAACGCAAGCCGCCGCAAGAATTATTTTTCCTATTGTTTTCATACCGATTCCTCCCGTTAAAATATCAAATGAATTTTAAATTATTATAGCACATTTTCAATTTCAAATCAATAGCTTTTGGGTTGAAATAAAAAAATGCTTGCAAAAAAACTTTTTTGTGATATACTATTATATATTGTAAAGATAAAGTTGAAAATAAAGGAAGAAACAAAATGCCTCAGACAAAGCCAAACAAGTACAGAAATCTGTTTTCAAATACGCTGATTTTTGCCATCGGTTCTTTCAGTTCAAAAATACTTGTGCTTATACTTGTTCCGATATACACATATTTCATGACAAATGCCGAACTCGGCACAAACGACGTTATCGTTCAGATAGCAAACTGGCTTATCCCCATCGTTACTCTTACGGTTTCGGAGGCGGTTATTCGCTTCGGACTTGACAAAGCTTACGACAAGCGTTCCGTCTTTACAATAGGAAACGTGATATTGGCATGCGGAATAGTTGTTCTGGGAGTTATACTTCCTCTTGCAATAAAAATCCCTCTTGTAAAAAGCTTTGTGGGAAGCTACGGTCATATGCTTTTCATTTATGTTCTCACATCCTGCCTTAAGCTTTTATATTCAACCTTTGTCCGTGCCCTTGAAATGGTGAAGCTTTACGCAGTAAACGGTATCCTGACCACTTTTCTCACTCTTTTATTCAACGTTATATTCATCGCTTTCATGCGTCTTGGCGTAACGGGTTATCTTCTTGCAATAATCCTTTCCGATTTCTGTTCAGTCATATTTTTGTTTTTTACAGCAAAGCTCTGGAATTACTTAAAGCCAAAGAAGTTTGACAAGACGCTTTTAAAAGCAATGCTTGCATATTCCCTTCCCCTTATCCCGACCCAGCTTTTATGGCTTATCACAAACAGCTCCGACTCGTTCATGGTAAAGCACTATATGGGAGCTTCGGCAAACGGAATACTTACCGCCGCATACAAGATACCGAACATTGTCTCAACGATCTATCTTATGTTCGGTCAGGCATGGAATATGTCCGCAATAACCGAAAATGAAAGCTCGGACAGAAGCCGTTTTTACACAAAGGTTTTTGACGTAAACCAATCCTTCATGTATCTTGTCGCCGCAGGTATACTTCTTTTTGTAAAACCCGTAACAATGGTATGGATAGGTCCTTCTTTCCGTGAATCCGTTAATTACGCACCGATTCTGATTTACGCTACTGTGTTTACCTGCTTTGCAACATTCATGGGGACGGCTTACATTGCGACAAAAAACACCGTGCGTTCCCTTGTGACAAGTCTTGTTTCAGGTGTGATAAACGTTGTTATAAATCTTATTTTTATTCCAAGAATAGGAATTTACGCTGCCGCAATCTCAACCTTAGCAAGCTACGTTGTAGTTTTTATAATAAGGCTCGTTGACGCAAGGCGGCTGATACATTTTAATTTTTCACTGAAAAAGATGATAATAAACAATATACTGCTTATAATTATGGTATTTGCAAACTATTTACGCGGAGTGCAGTCTTACGCTGTGCTTGGGGCGCTGTTTTTAGCGGTAATGCTGTTAAACCTCAAATGCGTTTTCCAGCTTATACAGATGGTCGTTCCGAAACGTATACTCGCGAAAATACCATTTATAAATAAACTTTTTTGACGGAGGAAACAAACATGGCAGAACTTAAATTTGAAATTACGGAGCATCTGGGCGTTCTTTCCGAAAACGCAAAGGGCTGGACAAAGGAGCTCAACAAGGTAAGCTGGAACGAAAGACCGGCTAAATACGACCTGAGAGAATGGAGTCCCGACCACACAAGAATGGGCAAAGGGATAACTCTTACAGACGAGGATGTTGAGATGCTCAGAAAGATACTTAACGGTGAAGAGATAGAGGACGATATCGACGAGTCGGCAATACTTTAAAAAGCTGATGCAGGCTGCTCTTTTCTTTTGGAAAGAGCAGTTTTTTGTACAGCAAAGTAAAAAGCCCCTCGCAAAGGAGAGGCAAATAGACCGTATAACCAAGTCACAGCGTGATTTAAATCAGTTTTATTTTAAAAGTGTTAAGCCCTATCTTTCTGAGTTTTCGGCACGAACGTTGAATTGTTATCAAAGTGCGGCAAATAATGTGCAGAAACTTTTCTACCGCTTGGCGTCATGCCGATTATTTGCAATAGTACTCAACGTACCTTTCAATACAACTCTGAACAATATCAATCGCTTCACTTGCACCATGAATTTCATCAATTACAGTATCTTTTCCTTCAAGCTGCTTGTAAACAGAGAAAAAGTGGCTCATTTCATCAAAAATGTGCTTTGGAAGCTGAGAAATATCTGTATACAAATTGTATGTGGGGTCGTTTACGGGAATACAGATTATCTTTTCATCCGCCGCTCCGTTGTCGCTCATAGCAATAACTCCGATAGGCTTACATTCGACAAGGGAAAGGGGAACAAGCTTTTCGGAACATAAAAGCAGAACGTCAAGAGGATCCCCGTCCTCGGCATATGTCCTTGGAATAAATCCATAATTTGCCGGGTAGTGGGTGGAAGTATAAAGAATCCTGTCCATTCTTAAAAGTCCTGTGTCCTTGTCAAGCTCATATTTTACCTTTGAGCCGTTTGGTATTTCAATAACTGCGGTAAATCTGTCCTTGCGAACTCTTTTAGGCGAAATGTCGTGCCAGATGTTCATTATGACCCTCCTTTGAAAGTGAATAACAAAAATGTTCTTGAAATTATTATACCACCGCCGGAGCTTTTTTTCAAGGGTATGAAAATTAATTTAATTACGCTAAACGCTGTAGACAGTATAACCAGTCGCTGACGTCCCCTGCTAATTGTTCAGCAGATTGTGCTGATTGTTTGACAGGACTGCCGACAAGCAGACATAATTATCAGGTTTTGCTTCAATTTAAATTTCAGAAAAGAGGTTATAAAATGCATGATATTTTTCAAATTATACAAACTGTAATTGTTATAGCCATAGCAGGATTTTTTGCGGCAATTTTTATTGTGGGATTTTTCTATCAAGGCATAACCAAAGAAATAACTGTTGTAAAAAAACGTGTTTCGGAATATAAAGGTCTTAACAGCACACGCTCAGCAGAAACCCGTGTAAAGCATTTTACGATTGACTGTAAATACCATAATTCGGATAAAATACATACTTTCAGATGTAATAAAATGATTTTTGACAGGCTCAAGGAAAATAAAAGCTACAAAGCAAAAATAAAGCTTATGGAGATAATAAAAATTGAGCGTGGATAGTAAAAACGCTTTGAATGAATTCAATTTGGTACTAAAATTTTTGCCACATTTCTTAAAAATCAGGAGGTGAATTTATGTATATCCCACAATCAAGAGATTTACACAAAGATGCCAACACGAACCAAACACAGGTCGCAGAGCTTTTATTTACAAGTAAGACCGTCTATTCACGCTATGAAGGTGGAGCGAGGACTATTCCTGTCGAATGCTTGCTTATCCTCGCTGATTTTTATAATGTTTCAACTGACTACATTCTCGGACGAACCAACAATAAAAATGTCAATAAATAGTATTTGCAATACAACTCCTGTTGCCTCAGAATAATTAAGAAAAATCTGCACAAAATACTACTGCAAAATTTTAAAATTCAATTATTACGGAGGCTTAAAATATGAAAGCGACAGGAATAGTGCGAAGGATCGACGATCTTGGCAGGGTCGTTATTCCAAAGGAAATCAGACGCACAATGCGTATCAGAGAGGGCGACCCTCTTGAAATTTATACAAGCAATGACGGAGAGGTTATCTTTAAAAAATACTCTCCCATAAATGAACTTTCCGAAGGAGCTGCTCAGGCGGCGGAAGTTGTGCAAAAGCTGTCCGGTGCGCCGGTAGTAGTCTTCGACAGGGATCACGTTGTGGCAGTTGCGGGAGTTCAGAAAAAGGAATACAATGAACGCAGACTTTCTCCCGCCCTTGAAGAGATTCTTGAAACAAGGCGTTCATATGCTTACACAGGAGAAAGCCGCAGTCAGATCCAGCCTGTAGAAGGAATACAAAAGCACGCTATTGCAATTTCCCCCATAATTTCTGCCGGTGACATTTCAGGAGCAGTAGCCCTTCTTGCCGGGGACAATTCTTCAAAAGCGTCCGAAGAACAGCTTAAGCTTTGCCAGGCTGCCGCAATGATTTTAGGAAAGCAGATAGAGGAATAATTTAAAAATCAATCAAGTTAAGCCCTGTGATTTTACCGCAGGGCTTTTTTGCAAGTCTTTTGTTTAAATCCTGCAAAATTCGCAAAACAACCATCGTATTTTTTTGCAATTTGCTATTGAAAATAGTAAAAGTTTTTGCTATAATAAAGTAAAGACATTCTTACGAAAGAGGGTACTGATATGGAGATCAGATACGAACTTAGCAAAAACTTAAAAGAAAAGCCTACCGACGAAACCAAGTTGGGATTTGGTCATGTTTTTACAGACCATATGTTCATTATGGATTATGACACCGGCATGGGCTGGCACGACGCAAGAATAGTACCTTATGGAAATATTGAGCTTTCACCTGCTGCAATGTGCCTGCACTACGGACAGGAAATTTTTGAAGGACTCAAAGCTTACAGAACTGCCGACGGAAAGATACAGCTTTTCAGACCTGACGAAAATTTCAAGAGAATGAACGTTTCCGCCGAAAGAATGGTTATTCCTCAGATTGATGAAGAGTTCTGTCTTAAGGCACTTATGGAGCTTCTCAAGATTGAAAAAGACTGGGTGCCTCACACTGACGGAACTTCCCTTTACATAAGACCTTTTATAATTTCATGCGATCCTTACGTTGGAGTAAGACCTGCTGATCACTATATGTTCATAATAATTCTCTCACCGTCCGGCGCATACTATTCAACAGGCTTAAATCCTGTAAAGATTTATGTTGAGCAGAAATATGTAAGAGCTGTAAGAGGCGGAACAGGATTTGCAAAGACCGCTGCAAATTATGCTATTTCCCTTGCAGGTCAGGACGAGGCTCACAAGCAGGATTACGAGCAGGTACTCTGGCTTGACGGCGTTGAACAGAAATATGTTGAAGAAGTAGGTTCAATGAACATATTCTTTGTAATTGACGGCGAAGTTATCACTCCCCTGCTTACAGGCTCGGTTCTTCCCGGAATCACAAGAAAGTCTGCCATTGAGATATGCAAAAAGAAGGGTTATAAAGTTTCCGAAAGAAGAATATCCATTCAGGAAATTGCCGACGCTTACGACAACGGCAAGCTTCAGGAAGTATTCGGAACAGGAACTGCCGCTGTTATCTCGCCTGTAGGTCATCTCAAGTGGGGCGACAAGATTATGACAATAAACGACAACAAGATCGGTGAGATCTCACAGATGCTTTACGACACCTTAACAGGAATTCAATATGGTAAGCTTCCTGACGAATTTGGCTGGATATACAAGCTTGAAGACTAACAACCTATCGGTTCAAGTATGAGATTATGAATTTTGTGCTATGAATATTGACATCAGCTCTCCTTTTGTTTTAAAAGGGGAGCTTTGTTATATATTAAAAGCTGTGCCGTGAAACTCCGCTGCCCGGACTTGTTTTCTCAAAAATATGATTTCAAACAGAATCCGCACAAAAAAACAAGTCCTATCTCGCAAAAGATAAGACCTGATGTTTAAATTCAGTCAAAGATTTTAACGCCGTCAGTCACAGCATGAACAGGAATGCTTTACTCTGTCCTGAACTTCCGCACGCTTTGCGTTGTTGAAACGGTCAAGAGTTCCCACAAGATAACCGGTAATTCTTCTTATGCGCTCAAAAGGCATATCGGCAAAGTGATACTTAAGGTCAACGTATTCCCCGTCAAGGGTTATCTCAACACCGTCAATTACCTTGTCCTGATACTTGTCGCATCCGTGAGCGACATATGCCTTGATCTCTTCTTCCGAAAGCTCTCCGTTTTTGACTTCAACATGAGCCGATACCATTACTCCCGGAGCTGCCTCATATTTTACGATCGTTTTTGTCATTACATCTGTCATAGCATATCTTCCTTTCAGTTTGTATATGTAATTTCATTGTTAATCTTATTTGATACAGCCTATCTTGTTGCTGTATTTTCAGTATAGCACAACATATTGTGTTTGTCAATATGAATTTTGAAACTATACTATATTTGTATATTTTGCATAAATACATTATGCGGTTTTGTGCGACTTTAAAGATTAAAGCGGTATTTTTTCGGAAAAATCAAACTTTCTGTAAAAAAATAAACATTGCATTGAAAAGGAACAACATTTGTGATAAAATTATCAATGTGTCTATTTGATAAGTTCTGAATAGTTAAGGGAGATGTTTATGAATAAAATTATGCAGATCATTTCAGATATAAACAGTAAGGTAAACGGAGTTGTGTGGGGAGTTCCCATGCTTATCCTCATTATCGGTACGGGAATTTATATGACTGTGCGTACAGGATTTTTCCAGATAGTAAGAACTAAGCTTGTTGCCAAGGAAACGATTTTTAAAATTTTCAGAAAAAAAACATCCAAAGACGCAAAGGAAACTAAAGCTATAAGCCAGTTTCAGGCTCTTTCAACAGTGCTTGCTTCAACTATCGGCACGGGAAATATTGCCGGAGTCGCAACCGCCCTTGCGGCAGGAGGACCGGGCGCTGTATTCTGGATGTGGGTGTCTGCATTTTTCGGAATGATGACCAGCTTTTCCGAAAACGTACTTGGTATTTATTTCAGAAAGAAAAACCAAAAGGGCGAATGGTCCGGCGGAGCTATGTATTACCTTGAAAACGGTGTGGGTAAAAAGAAAGTAATAGGAAAGCTCGGAAAACCTCTCGCCATCATCTTTGCGATTTTCTGCATCGGCGCTTCTTTCGGAATAGGAAACATGACTCAGGTAAACTCTATTTCAAGCGCAATGAATACCGCCTTCAACATTCCTACTATTATAACAGGGGTTGTTCTTGCAATAATTACCGCTCTTATTATGGTGGGGGGAATACAAAGAATAGGTCAGGTAGCTGAAAAGCTTGTTCCCTTTATGGCTATTCTTTATATTGCCGGAACGTTTACCATATTCCTTTTGAATTATAAACAGATCCCGTATGTTTTCGGAAGCATCTTCACAAGCGCATTTTCCTTCAGATCAGCTATAGGAGGCGTTGCCGGAGCCGCAGTCAAAAAGGCGGTTACTATGGGCTTCAAACGTGGCGTATTCTCAAACGAGGCAGGTCTTGGCTCATCGGTAATGGCTCACTCGGCTTCAGATGTAAAAGAACCCGTTGTTCAGGGTATGTGGGGAATTTTTGCTGTATTTACAGATACTATTGTTGTTTGCACCCTTACCGCTTTCTCCCTTCTTTCATGTACAGTTCACTCCGGAGACGACATTACCGTACAAGAAGCTCTTTCAAACGTTTCGACAACTCCTCAGTATGTTGAACTTACAAACGGCAGAGAATACGAGGGAACAATTCCCCTTATCGACAAACATTCCTCCGCCGTCTACCAGGAATACGAGGGTGGCGACGAAAGCGCATACGAGCTTTACGATGTTAAAACCGCCGACGGACAGGAATTTCAGATAAGGCTTCAGACAATTGAAGCAACAAAAAACACCGAAGATTACATCTATACGAATGTTATGCAGGTTGTGGGCAACACAAAGGACGAAAACGGCAACCCTTATACCGATGAAAACGGCAACGAGGTAATAGGCTCTGTAACGTTCAGTCAGGTAAACGGAGTTCCTCTTGTTACATACGCATTTTCTCAACAGTTCGGAAGCTTTGCGGAAAAATTTGTTTCAATAGCAATTCTACTGTTTGCATTTACAACCGTTATGGGTTGGTCTTATTACGGAACAAAGGCTATTGAATATCTTTTGGGAAATAAAGCGACTATCGTCTATAAAATCTTTTTTGTGCTGTTTATAGTAGTTGGAGCTACAATGAGCCTTGACCTTGCGTGGGAGATTGCAGACACATTGAACGCTCTGATGGCTATACCTAACCTTATCGGTGTTCTTGCACTTTCGGGAATAGTTATAAAGATCACCAGAAACTATGTCAGAAGAAATATAACAAAGGTTGCTCCCGATGAAAAGCCTATGCTTTCTGCTTATGAGGATATCCAACTTGAACAGGAAGAAAAACTAAAAGCAGAAAACGAAAAATAATAACGACCGGATCAGGTCTTTTTGAAAATACGAATTGAAAAACCTTCCTTTTTCTGAATGTTAAGAACGCAGGAAAAGGAAGGTTTTTACATTGAGGCAAAGCGTTGACAAGCCTGCCTCCTGTGAGAGGCAGACCTGCCGAATACTCTGCAGGGGGACATCGGCGACTTGATTATTTTTTGCAAAAAAATTTTTGAAAACCTATTGACAAATGGATTTAAGTGTAGTATCATTGTATTAGTCGATTAGTACAATGGTGCAAATGAGAATTTCCGATAGAAAGGGTGATACTATGGCTTGGAAATTTTCAGGAGATAAGGCTGTGTACTTTCAGATAATGGAGGAAATAAAGCTACGGATAATAACCGGAATGTATCCTGCCGGCAGCAGACTTCCATCGGTAAGAGATCTTGCCGAGGAAGCAAGGGTAAATCCCAACACCATGCAGAAAGCCATGACGGAGCTTGAGCGTGAGGACATGATAGTTTCTCAACGCACTGCGGGAAAATATGTTACCTACGACACCGACAAGATACTTTCAGAAAAAAACCGCATGGCTAAAGAACAAACTGAAAGTTACATCTCATCAATGAAAAAACTTGGATTTACCGAAAACGAGATAATCGGTATAATCAAAGAGCGAAACAGCTAAAGCATAATTCAAATCGGTTCAGATCCGATTTAAAGTAAGAAAGGATGAATTTGTATGAATGAACTGCTCGTATGCGACAATGTTTTTAAATCATACGGCAAAAAGGTTGCACTTTCAGGCATAAACCTGAATATTTCAAGCGGAAAGATAGTGGGACTTTTAGGACCAAACGGAAGCGGAAAAACTACTCTTATCAAACTTATAAGCGGACTTCTTACCCCTTCTTCGGGCAGAATTACCGTCTGCGGAAAGGACATTGGAATAGAAACAAAGAAGATCGTTTCATATCTTCCCGAAAGAAGCTATATCCCCACATGGATGAAGGTAACGGATATTCTTGATTTGTTTGAGGATTTCTACAAGGATTTCAACAGATCCAAGGCTATTAGTATGCTTTCAAGCCTCAACATCAATCCCAACGACAAGATAAAGACCATGTCAAAAGGAACAAGAGAAAAGGTTCAGCTTATACTTGTCATGAGCCGTGAAGCCGAACTTTATCTTCTTGACGAGCCTATTGCGGGAGTTGACCCGGCGGCGAGAGATTATATTCTTAATACCATCATTACAAACTACAAGGAAAATTCTACGGTAATAATCTCTACCCACCTCATTGCTGACATTGAGACCGTACTTGACGATGTTATAATGATACAAAACGGGACATTGAGGATACACAACACTGTTGATGAAATAAGAGAACAGTATTCAAAATCAGTTGACGAGCTTTTCAGGGAGGTATTCAGATGTTAGGAAAACTTTTAAAATACGACTGTCGCTGTACCGCAAGGAGCTTTATTCCGATAGGTCTTATTTATCTTATAGTTTCTGTCTTTATGAGAATTTTAACTCAGTTTGAAGACGCATTTTCCGGCAATCTTATCGGAAATCTGTTCTTTATTCTTATTGTTATTGCTTACAGTTTGCTTACATACTTTCTGCCACTTATGGCAGTTTTCGGAAATATGCAGAGATTCTCCAAAAACTTCTTTACAGACGAGGGATATCTGATGCTTACTCTTCCTGTAAAACCGTGGCAACACATTGTTTCAAAGCTGATTTCCGCTGTTATCTGGTATATAATTTCAATTATAGCTTTGGTTATCTCAGTTGTTGTGCTTGTAGGAAACACCAACATTATGCAGCAATTACTTAGTACGCTTGAATTGATCGGCATCGGCGTAAAGGAAATCATTCAGGAGTATCCATTCCATGTGTTTATGGCATTTGTAGTGTCTTTGACGGCGTTTACATGGCTGATGCTGATGGGATATTTCTCTACCTGCGTTTCAAAGATGCTTGTAAAGTCGAAAAAATCGGTTGCGGAAGTTCTTGTGGTAATCGGAATCGTGTTCTTAAACGTAACGGTGCTTTCATATCTCGCTCAGTGGTTAAGCATGAACCTCGGCGTTACCTTTATGGAACATTCGCCAATTTCCGATCAGATACTTTTTGGCTGCACATTCTTCGCCGTGATTTTTGCAGTTTTTTCAGTACTTTACTTCATCTTTACCTGTTACGTTCTCAAAAACAAGGTAAATCTTGAATAAGTTTTTAAACGCTTAAAACACACTCTCCATAAAAATTTCCCCTTAAAATTCTTTTTGAATTCAAGGGGAAGTTTTTTTCTTTAATAAAAAATAAAATCTTATTCGGCAAGCCAGATGTTTGCAGAATATGGCGGAAGCTCGCTACCACCGCCGAAATCGTGCCAGCCACCGTTGATAAGGTCGTGACCCCGTCCGCACTGTGCGTCAAAGTGAGCAGTGTACGGCTCGCTGTCGGCATTAATTGCTATCCAGATGCGTTCGCCCTCAAATTCACGAAGGATTATGCACTGCTTGTTTGTAAGGACAGGCACGGAAACCGAGCCGTAACAAAGAGACTTGTGTTCTCTGTGTATATTTGCAAGAACAGATATCCATTTTGTAAGGTCGTTTTCCACGGGAGCGTCAAAACAAGCTCTCAAAGCAGGGTCGCCATCGGATTTACAAGCCTTTGCTCCCCACTCTGAACCGTAATAAACGCAAGGTATACCGGGCATTCCAAAAAGAAGCGCATAAATCAAAGGCAGGTGCTTTTCGTTTGTCAAATTGCTTGCAATTCTTGTAACATCATGATTGTCAACAAAGCAAAGAAGGTGCATCCCCCTGTAGCGGCACCAGTTTTCCGGTCCGAACTGATTTTTGATGGAGTGACATATCTCAAACATATTCATGCTGTTGAAACTGGAATAAAGCCCCTTGTAGCACTCGTAATTCGTTGCTGAATGAAGCATCTCTCCGTTTACCCAGCGTGAGTAATCGCCATGCAAAAGCTCGCCCAGCAGGAAAAAGTCCTTCTTGAGACTCTCACAATAGCTTCTCAATCTTTTAAGGAAATCAAAATCAAGGCAGTATGCAACGTCAAGACGGAGTCCGTCAATATCAAACTCCTCTACCCAGCCCTTTATACATTCAAAAATGTGGTTTACGACCTCTTCGTTTTTAAGGTTTAATTTGACAAGATCGTAGTGACCCTCCCAGCCCTCGTACCAGAGCCCGTCATTGTAGTTTGAATTTCCCCCGAAATCAATGTTGAACCACCATCGATAAGGAGAATTTTCACGGTTTTTAAGAACATCCTGAAACGCCCAGAAGCCTCTTCCGACATGATTGAAAACCCCGTCAAGAACAACCCTTATACCATTTTCATGAAGATTTTTGCACACCTGCGCAAAATCCTCGTTTGTTCCGAGACGGCAGTCTATCTTCTTATAGTCACGGGTGTTGTAACCGTGTGTATCCGATTCAAATACAGGTGAAAAATAGATTGCGTCGCATCCAAGTTTTTTTATATGGTCTGTCCACTCGTTGACCTTTTTTATCCTGTTTACAGTCTTTCCGTCGTTTTCAAAAGGCGCTCCGCAAAAGCCCAATGGATATATCTGATAAAACACGCTTTCATATGCCCACATTTAAATATCGTTCCTTTCACATTTATTTAAAATGATGATTTTATTGTTGTTTTGTCACAAATCAACAATCAACCACAGTTGATTATACCACGATTTATGCAAAACATCAAGAGCTTTTTATAAATTTTCACATGAATTTTTTTGACGGGAAAGGGCGGTTGACAGCTTTCCAAGGTTATAATATAATTAATTTACAGTAACTTTTCAAGGAGAGATAACAATGAGGAAAGCTTCAGCTTTTGCTGCAATATTTTGCGCCGTTATATTTTTAGTTTCCTGCCGGTCGGAGTCGGAAAGCTCAAAAACTGCCTGTGATGTATTGGACGCGGTTTTTGAGACGCAAAGCGATTTTCCTGAACATTCCGTTATTTACAGCCTTGATGAAAGCGGAGCGCAAAGGGAAGGCTGGGAGGACGAATTTGAGATACTTTTTGATTTTGACGCTGAAAAAGTATCTGATTACGCAATAGTATATTCCTCAGCCCTTACCGCCGACGAGATTGCAGTTGTGAAGCTTGACAGCAGCTCTGACGCAAATGATTTTGAAAGTGCCGCACAAGCTCACATTGAAAGCCGGCTCAGGGATTTTCGCAATTACGGACCGGACGAAACCGCAAAGCTTGAAAATGCAATTATCGACGTGAGCGGTTCTTTTTGCATAGTCATTGTATCAGAGCAGGCATCGGAGGCACAAGACGCTTTCAAAAATGCATTGTGAAATTTCCCTGATTCGACTTTTACATCGTTTATCGTAGCGATGTCCTTTTACGGGCGAGCCGGACTGTTCTTCAAAACAAATTAATTCAAGGGGAAGCCCCGCAAAAGTGGGCTTCCCCTTGAATTGTGTCTGAATCGGATTTAACCTTTCTTTCCTTTAGAACAGATAAGGTCGCAGCTTTTGTCAATAAGTTCTCTTAAAAGACCATCATCCGCCGTCCCGTCAAGACAAGCTGATATCCGGAACTTTATTTCTTGTCACTTGATTTTATTCCTTTGTCATAAAAAGTATTCCTAATGTGTTCGGTCCGCAGTGGCTCGATATCGTGCAGCTTGCCACTGTCTCATGCACCTCTTTGAATGGATGAACCTTTTCTATCGTATCTCTTACAAGCTCAACATAGCTTTTGTCAATTCCCGAATGAGTTATGAAAATCATTTCGTCGTCAATATTTTCATACTTAGATAATGTGTCACTAACGTAGAGAGGAAGAACTTTGTCAAGCTTGCCTCGGTATTTTTTGCCTACGTTCATGCTGCCATCGGCGTTGTTTACAAGTATACAAGGCTTTAAATTCAACAAATTTGCTCCCAGAGCAACAACCGAAGAACACCGCCCTCCTGCCGCAAGAAATTTCAGAGTGTCAAGTATAAAGCTTGTGTGAACAAGCTTTGTCATTTTTCTCAGCCTTTCGGCGGTTTCCTTTGCGCTCAGCCCTTGTTCGATAAGCTTTGCACCTTGAATAACAATATGACCTGTTCCCGATGAAAGATTGCAGGAATCCACAACTTCAACATTCCCTACCTCCTCGGCGGCAATACAGGCGTTTCTGTATGAGCTTGAAAGAGCGCTTCCGAGATTAATGTGTACCACTTCGCACCCCTCGTCAACAAACTGCTTGAAAAAAGACGCATATTCTCCCACGTTTACCGCAGAAGTCTTGGGAAGCAGTTTTTTCTCATTATAAATCCTGAAAATCTCCGGAGGAGTTATATCCACATTGTCAAGATAATCCTCTCCGTCAAGGATTATATGCAGAGGATAGTAAAACACTCCGTACCTCTCTTTCAGATCACGGCTGAGATCACAGGTTGAATCTGCTGTTAAAATAACCTTTTTTGACATATGAAGTCCTCCTTTGTTTTTTTACAGGCTACTCTTACTGTCAATTATATCATATGCACAAAAATTATTCAAGCGGTTTTATAAAATTTGTGAAAATTATTATTTGTACTGTTTTTACAAGTAAAGCGCCTTTCCCAGTTCCGGGACAACAGCCTGTGTTATGCGAAAAAGATTTCTTCTGCTAACGGGAACGATATTGCCGTTTGTCATAACGATATCCTTCCCTTTTACTATCTTTGCACAGCGTGGATTTATTATATACCCTTTATCAGTTCTTAAAAACCCCATTTTTTTAGTTATGGAATGTACTTCCTTCAGCGTCATTGAAATGTGGAAATCCGCCTTCAATGTGAATACCGTAACGTCATGACCGTATGAGCTTATGTATATCACCGCTCCGGCAGGAACTGTAACCTTTTTATTCTGAGGGCAGAAAAAAGTGATTTCAGATATATCAAAGTTTACCGATCTGAGAAACCTCACAATTGCCGAATACAGCATTGTAAACCCGGAGTATCCGTTGTGAGGATCAAGGCTTTCGTTTGTCACAAATGCAAGGGGAGAAAATTCAAAGCTGCGAAAAACCGCATTTTTATTATCGGAAACAAAAATCAGCGGTGTCATATCATCAAGTCGGCAAAGCTTTTTCGCCGCAGCAAATTCCTTTCCCGTTTCACTCTCAACAGGAAGAATTATCAAGCTGAACGGCTCTGACAAATGCTCCTTCAGAAGAATCTCGGTTTCGGAATATTCCTTTACGCAGACAAGCCCGACAAGACCTGCTTTTTCAAACCCTTTCAATACAGCGTTTACTGTCTTTTTCCTTGAAACCCTGTCAAAATCACATACTGCTACTGTAAATATTGTTTCGGCAACCTTCATTTTATCAGCCCCCATAAGCGTCTGTCTTTGTTATACTATAAAAATATCCGGAGACGTGTCGAAAAATGTCGGATTTTATTTTATTTTGATTATTTTACACAATCATGAACGAAAGGGAGTCCGGGTATGTATGGGCCTCATTTAAATCGGAGCAAAGCGTGATAAGGATGTCTGCTTGTCAGCAGAATTGTCTGCTTTTCAGCAGAATTGTCTGCTTTTCAGCAGACAGGCTTAATCACGTTGCGACGAAAAGCAATCTGTCGCTGACTGCAGCAAGCTGCAGATAGGAGGCGGACCCGCCTAATATGAGGCAGACCTGCCGAATATTCGGCAGGGAGACATCGGCGACTTGGTTATACTGTCACAACTCAATAATTCTGCTGCCGTAGTTTTTAAGGCTTTCATCGTGAGTTACCATAATGACTGTCTTGTGTTGCTCGGTGTTCATTTCTTTCAGTATTTCCATTACCGCAACAGCATTTGCCTTGTCAAGTGAGCCTGTCGGTTCGTCGGCAAGAATTATATCGCATTTTTTTATCATAAGCCTTGCAAGCGCAACCCTCTGCTGTTCGCCTCCCGAAAGGGTAAATACCTTGCTGTCGATTTTGTCGGCAAGTCCTACCTCCTCAAGTGCGGCTTCAATCGTCTTTGGGGAACGGAATTTTCCCTTGACAAGCGCCAGATTCTCTCTCACTGTCTTTTGTTCAACAAGTGCGAAATTCTGAAAAAGAAAGCCGATTTTCTCGCCGTAAAGCCGGATATGATTTGAGCTTTTGAAAATATCTTTCCCGTCAATTAAAACCTCACCCTCGGTGATTTCCTCTAAGCCGCCTATAATGTTTAGCAAGGTGGTTTTTCCGCAGCCGCTTGCACCCATGAAAATTACAAATTCTCCATCATTGATTTCAAGGTTTAAATTATCAAATAACTTTCGCTCGCCAAAGGATTTGGAAACTCCGGATAACTTTATCATTATAATGCCCCTCCTTTGAGAATTTTTACTGCGTTTCTTTTTTCAAGCCTTATTGCATAAAAAACTATTTCGGCAAATTCAAATGCAAGAAGAATAATACCTGTCACAACAGCCGCCGCAAAAGGAAGCTTGGTATCAAGCCAGCTCAAAATAAAAATACTTACTCCGAAACATATTCCCGACGTGATAAGAGTTTCTGCAATAACCTCGCCGTAGCGTGACAAAACAGTATAGCCATGTATTTTCTTGATGCAAAGTTCTTCCTTGTTAAGCTCAAATTCCGCCCTAACCACAAAGGACAGCACGGCAGCCTCCAGAAACAGAAGTATGACAGTAAACACCCCAAAATAGATAAGCCCCAGTCTGTTTAAGCGCCAGAAATAATCAAACTGCTCCTTGCAGTTTGTCTGAACAAAGGTTGTGTAGTTGTTTTTACTGATAAGCTCGTTTTTAAGGCTGTCGTCAATTTTCAGCATATAATAATTCTGACTTCCGAGGTTCATTTCCTTTGGCGAATATGGCGATTCGTTTTCGGGAACGGTACATATTATAATCGGCTCGTCCTTGTAGACTCCCATTTCCGTTCCCTTGCTGTTGTCTGTTGCAAAAACATCATAGCTTTTTTTGGTTTTTATAATCTGAATGTTGTCTTTGTTATAAAGCGCTATGTCTTCACGGATACAGATGTCATAGCGGTTGTTGATTTCAGACAGATTTTTTTCAATAAAGCCGTCATCTATGATTTCTTCAGGGGCAATAACAACATAATCGGCAGTTATCCGGGTGTTTTTAAATTCCCCGACAACACTTTTCACATAATCGACGGCGTTTGCGTTTGCAAAAATGTAGCAACCGTCAGCCCCAAACGTGTTGCTTTGCGAAAGGTACGCCTCACGGTTGATGAGCAGCGGCTCACAGAGGTCGTAATATTCATATGCGGTCGTGTAATTGTTATCCGCATAATTTTCACGGTCAAAAGCCATGGTTTCCCAGTCGTCGTCTTTGGCCATATAACAAAATGAATAATCGCTGTGAGCTTTAAAAAAGTCAGCGGTTTTAATATAGGTTTTTAAATCTGCAAGCAAGGATATAAAAATCGCCGTAACACAAATTATCAGCGCAGACACCATAACCTTCATCGTGCGGCCTGCAAAAAGAATTTTTCTTGTGTTGTCCTCGCCCTTTAAAGCCTTTACGGATGAAGCCTTGAAAAGCGGTATGTAGCACAAAAGCACGCCTGCAAGTATCATTGCCGCAAAAATTATAACGTCAGCAATACCATAAAGCAGGGAGTTGAGCTGCGAAAGCAACACCGTAAACAGTGTTATTTCTGCAAGGTAAACAGCTGCGTCCGTAAGGTAGTACCTGCCAATAAGGAGCAGTCTGCTCTCTCCGTAAATGCATTTTATCACATATTCCTTGCGCCTGACGTTGACGTCAAAGGTTGTAAACATCATTATCAGCGCCGCCGCCAGCGCAAAGGCAGCCATACTCATGATTTTATAGATATTCGCCCCGAATGTATCAGCCGGCACATTTGAGGGAGTTATATATTCGCTTATATAGTCTTTGGCGGCTTGTACAGCCTTCTCATCTCCGCAGAAATAGACATCAATCGTAGTATCCGTGTCCGTCAGCTCGTCAATCTGACAAAGCTTGAAATTAAGCCTGCCCGTCAGCAGACTGTCATATGTAAAGTGTCCGCCGACAGTTTCCTCGATATATTCGGCGGCATTTCCCGCACAGTAGAAATACTCGGTCTCTTCAAGATTGCTCTGCTGTTCATAACTTGTAACAAAAAGTCCGGCGTTATTTTTCTCCGCCGCCGCCTTAAGCACGCCCTTGAGAGCGTCAAGCTCCTCCTCAGAGATTTCGGAAGTAAAATCATTTTTTATTCTGAAGCTTAAGTTATCAAAGCTTGTTATTTCGGCGTTTACAATCATCGTCTGCAACTCTCCGGTGAGAAAAAGACAGGCGGCTATAAGCAGTGCCGACAAAAGATATTTAACCTTACTCAGACAAATCACCTCACAGTATTACATAAAAGTATGACCGCAGCAGAGTGCGGACATACCTTTGCTCTATTCAAAAATATTTTCTCCGAAAAAGTCAACCGCTGTATTTTTTGCCTCGACAAGATAATCATAAGACAAATCGTACAGCCCCTCCACATCCTCGCTTATAAGATTAAGTTCTGTATCGGTAATTATTTGATAACCCTGCCCGTAGCTTATGCCGCTTCCTTTTTCGTGAAATTCATGTGTGTCAACTTCAAACTCAAGAGTGGGTGTTTTGAACCTCGAAAAAACGTTGTGATTATAAAAAAGGATCATATCTACATAATATACTTCCACATCATCGTCAACAAGCATCTGATATCTCTTGGTGTCAACTCTCATAAGCGTAACCTGAGTTGTAGTTACCATATTGGGAAAGGGTAAATAGGTAGCATAACACGCATGACCGCTGCTTGCATATTGATTGTATGATTTGCTGTTTTTATCACCCTCGTCTTCTACGAGCAGTTCGTTTGACATCATAACTTTTGTATATGTATTGTAATCATACAGGCACCATAAAGCAAATATACCCACAAGCAGTAAGATTATTATTAACACGATAATGCATATCTTCGTTCTTTTTCTCATTCTACCCAAATCGCTCCTTCGTATAATGATTTCCGCAAAACAATAGCTTTACTGAAAAGCCTCCTCACCGACAAGTTCCTTTGTCTGGTCAAAAATCTGTTTAAGTTCGTCATAATGCTCCTCGTACATAGTCTTGTCGCCCGAAATAAAATTCATATCCTTGTCAATATCTATATGATATGATTCTGTTGCGCCTGAAGTAATATAAACTCCATCTTCGCCGGATGTATTTGAAACAGGATAATGATCTATGCGCAGAGAATAGGAATTATCTCCGAAAACCTCGGGAATATAAGAAAAATAATAGGTATACTCAGTAAGCTCTATAAACTCGCCCGTTTCCGGGTCAAGTTCGGATATCGAAGGGGTTATTGCCTGAACGCAGGCGTAAAATTGCAGAAAATCAGGAATGGAAATATCAAAGCCCTTCATTTCTTCTTCATCCCGGTAGGAGTAGTATGTACACCGACTGTCATTATCATGATCAACATAGCACTCGTATTTGTCAAGGCATTCCATAATCGGCTTTACCTTATTATTATAATAAACAAGCCATGCGACCGAAAGCGCCGCAAAAATCACTACCGCAATTACAAGCAGGACTATAAGGATTTTAAGCCATTTTGACTTTATTTTTTTGAGCATATAAGTACCTCTGATTTAATAAATTATAAAGCCGGCAAAGAAATTTGCCCAGCCCTTATCGCCGTTACCGCCGTCAAGACGAGTCCAGTCGGAATAAGCTGAAACACCTCTTTTTACATCGGCGGAAACAGAATTTTCAGCTTTGGTAGTTACTCC
>CALWNN010000008.1 GCA_944382845.1 uncultured Clostridia bacterium | reverse complement strand
TTGATTCCTTTCGTTGAAATAGAAAAAGCCCACGGTTTTGTTTGGGTTTCAAAACCGTGGGCTGTGTGATTACTTACATATTTAATTGTGGGCTTTCGCCGTCATCGAAGGAGGGCGGATTCTCCTTTAGGGACGGGTAGGCATCTTGGAGTTTCTCCATCAGTTCCATGAGGCTGTGGTCCTGATCGTAGGTCAGCGATTCGCAGTTATCTCTTGCGAAGGCTGCACACTTGAACAGTTGCTCGGCTTCCTCTTGGGTGAACAGCTTGTTGTTATCGACGAGTCCGGCACGGACGGCGAAGTTCTCCTTGGAGGAGAGATAGTCGGGTGAATAGTCACCATGTGCGAGATATTTGCCGCCGTCTGACTGTCGCCAGCTACAGAACATGAAGCCGTGTTTTTCGCTGTACATTCCGGCGAACACCACGTCGCCGTACTCGGAGAATTTGCGGTAGTTCTGCACATCCTTCGGCTGCATCTGTGGGGCTGACACGTAGAGACCGACATACTCTCGGACGACATCGGCATCATCTACAAGGTGTGAGAACACCTCACGGGATTCGGGATCGGTGAGTTCTTTGCTGTTGTAGAACATAAATCCTTCGGGGTTGACTGCGGTGAGATGGACTCCTTTATGCGAGATGAGCAGGAGCTGATCCGCTTCGTCATAATCGGTAATGCATCCGTAGCGTTGCGCCTTTCGCTGCATTTCTTCCTGGTATATGGTCATTTCGTTACCTCCGTTATTGTGATAATAAAAAATCGGAGGACAGATCCTGTACCTCCGTAATGTTTGTCAGATAGGAAGGATCGACGATTACCTCGGATTCGTTCCTTCCACTGAAATATGCGTATATATGCTTTTTATCGATCTGCGCTTCGTAGACCGTTCCTTTCTCGCCGAAACGGTTGGCAAACCATTCGGCTGTTTCTCGGCTCAGTGTCCATGACAGAGCCTTCACATTTTTTGCGTTGTGTGTTGTGACTCCGCGGTATACGGTAACCGGATCGTCCAGCATCTTGAACTGGACATATTCATCTTGCTCCATGAGAACCGTTGGATCTGCCTGCTTGAAAAGGGAGAGGAGCTTCGCCTTGCTGACATTCACGTCCATGTTGGGGGCTTCGGCTCTTGTCCATGCGCTGGCGAGAATGTTTGACAGATCCTCTTGCGACAGATCCTGGGCTGTGTATTTCAGAAATGTCAGCCCATAGGGTTTGGTGATCATCATATATATCTCATAGGCGCTTTTGGCTCCGTCGATGAGCTTGCCCATATACTCTCGCCATCGTCTTTGATCGGCATCACTCTCGGTGATGTTGAGCAGTCCGATCTCTCCGTTTGCATTTGGGGATGCAACAAAACCGGAGTCTGTGAATGGGTGGCTGACGATCACGGGAGAGAACTCTGTTTCGTGTATATCCGTGAAGAGCAGAGATCGGGCTGTTTGCTTGACCTTGGCTAAGTCGGTTTGCTTTCGCATCTTTTTCCTCCTTTCTGCGGAAATAAAAAAAGCGCATGGACTTGATTGATCCATGCGCTTGACTGCGGATATTCGGTTGTGTGAGAGTTCAACTCATTTCAGAAAGGGAAAAGTATCTTTTTCACATCTACAAAATCGCTTGCTGTTTTTTCTGACGTAGAAACGGCGAAACCCCCGATAAAATCGGGGGTTTCGGGGGCTACATCTTTTTTGTAGCCCTTTGATGGTCGGGGCGACAGGACTTGAACCTGCGGCATCTTGGTCCCAAACCAAGCACTCTACCAAACTGAGTTACGCCCCGACATATTTTATTGTAATCTACAGCTTTTTGTAAATACAGCTTTTATATTATACACTAAGTTTCTCAGCTTGTCAATAGTTAAAAGCGAAAATTGTTGAAAATACACAAAATATTTTGTAAGTACAGGTGTCTTTTTGATAAGGCGTTGTTTAAATTATACTTGACAAAAGAAACAAAATGCTTTATACTTGTATTAACTTGATGAAAATAAATGCAGTGACAGGAAGAAAAGCGGATCTTCTTCAGTTTCAGAGAGCCGACGTCTGGTGCAAGTCGGTACTGACGATCTGTAATAACTCGTCCTTGAGCAGCACGGCTGAAATATAAAGTAAGACGTGTCGGTGATCTCCCGTTACAGAGAAACACATTGTCTGATGTGGCTAAAGGCAGGCTTATGAAAGTCTGTGAAAAAGAGTGGTACCACGGGTTTATGCTCGTCTCTTTGTGAGGCGGGCTTTTATATTGCATTTTTGCAAGCCTGTACCGATGAACGTTTATTTTCTCAAGGAAATAAATATTTGGAGGATTTTATAATGAAAAACGCAGGCAAATACTCAAGAGGCTATTTTATGCCTCCTACAGATTGTTACAAATGGGTGAAAAAGGAGTACGTCGACAAAGCGCCTATCTGGTGTTCTGTTGATCTTCGTGACGGAAATCAGGCTCTTATCGTTCCTATGAGTCTTGAAGAAAAGCTTGAATTTTTCGGCTATCTTGTCAAGGCAGGCTTTAAGGAGATCGAGGTAGGTTTCCCTGCCGCTTCAGAAACCGAATATGAATTCTGCCGTGCGCTTATTGAACGTGATCTTATTCCCGACGATGTGACCATTCAGGTTCTCACCCAGTCAAGAGAACACATTATAAAGAAAACCTTTGAGGCTCTGGAAGGCTGTAAGAACGCAGTCGTTCATCTTTACAATTCCACCTCTGTTGCTCAGCGCGAGCAGGTTTTCAGAAAGTCCAAGGAAGAAATTATCGACATTGCAGTAACAGGCGCTAAACTTCTCAACGAATACAAGGCAAAGACTACCGGAAACTTCAGGTTTGAATATTCTCCCGAAAGCTTTACGGGAACCGAAATGGAGTTTGCTCTTGAGATCTGCAACAGAGTTCTTGAGATATGGAAGCCCACTCCCGACAACAAGGTAATAATCAATCTTCCCGTTACAGTTGAAATGTCAATGCCTCACGTTTACGCTTGTCAGGTCGAGTATATGTGTGAAAATCTTCTTGACAGAGAAAATGTAATTGTTTCGCTTCATCCTCATAACGACAGAGGCTGTGCGGTTGCGGACAGTGAGCTTGGACTTCTTGCAGGAGCTGACAGAATCGAGGGAACGCTTTTCGGAAATGGCGAAAGAACCGGAAATGTAGACATTGTTACGCTGGCTTTGAATATGTATTCCCACGGCGTTGACCCTGAGCTTAACTTTGAAAATCTCCCCGAACTCGTAGAGGTTTACGAGAGAGTAACAAGAATGAAGGTATACGAACGTACTCCATACTCCGGAAGGCTTGTATTTGCGGCATTTTCAGGTTCACACCAGGACGCTATTGCAAAGGGCATGAACTGGAGAGAGGAGCATGACTGCAAGCACTGGACAGTGCCTTATCTTCCCATCGATCCAAAGGACATCGGAAGAGAGTACGAAGGGGACGTTATCAGGATCAATTCTCAGTCAGGAAAAGGCGGTATCGGATATCTTCTCAAGCAGCAGTTCGGCTATGATCTGCCACCGAAGATGAGAGAGGATTTCGGATATGTTGTAAAGGGCATTTCCGACCATCTGCACAAGGAGCTTAAGCCGGAAGAAGTAAACAAGATCTTCGTCGAAACATACCTCAACAAATGTGACAAATTCAATGTTATCGAGGCACACTATATCCAGAAGCCAAAAGGTATAATCGAGGCAACAGTAACCGTAGAAGTAAACGGCGCACAAAGAATCTGTTCCGCAGATGGAAACGGCAGACTTGACGCAGTTTCAAACGCTTTAAAAGCACACTTAGGAATTTCCTACACACTTGAAACATACAGTGAACACGCGCTTGAAAGCGGTTCAAAATCAATGGCTTGCGCCTACGTTGGCATAGTTAAGGACGGAAAGAAAGTATGGGGTGCAGGAACTCACACCGACATTATCGTAGCTTCAATAAAAGCGCTTGTTTCTGCTATCAACCGCACAATGTAAATAATAATATTGCAAAGGCGCAAAACGCCCATGACCTCCTCCGCAGCTTACGCTGCGGAGGTTTTTGTTTCAAGCCGAAAATCAGCTTGAAACATAAAAGCCGGCCGGAGCCTCAGGCTCCGCCGGCAGGTCATGGGCGACTTGGTTATATCGAAGTGTCAAAACCGCCTCTTGTGAAGAAAAGCTCTCTTATAGCAAGAGCGCATCCTGAAAGGAAGCAATGCTTATCGTCAATAATGCTTAAAACCAAAGCATCTGCAACTACCTCTCCGGCAATAGTCTTTACTTTTTCAACAAGCCGTTCAAATTCATCAGCAGTTATTCTGAAATTGTGAAGAACAATCTTCTGGGGGTTAGTGGAATAATAAAGGTTGTTTAAAAGAATTGCAAGAAGTCTTAAAGTCTCATCTCCCACAACAATTACACCCTGATCTCCCTGAAGATAAGCTTCCTTGAAAACAGTAATAGTAATCCTTTCGGGGTCGCCCCCTGTAAGCCTGTAAAGAACAGGAGTTTTTTCCTGTGAGTATATCTCTCTGCATTTTCTTATAATAGCGTCGGGAGTAAGCTCGCTCTTTGCACAGCCTTTGCGCCCACATTGACAATTTACAGTGTCAGCGCTGGTATTGATAATTACCTTGTCAACAAAATCAGTTCGGTTATCATACGATCTTAATGGATCGTTAAGGTTTGTAACAGTGAAATGAAGCGAATTTCCGTACTGCAAAAAAGCAGTATTAATTCTGTTCGCATCGCGGTCTTTCAGAAAATCAATATTCGCCATTGCCATTCCCTTTACGGAATTGTCAAATACAACAGGCAGAGAAGTTGCTTCTCCCACAAGCTTTTTAAGCTTTGAATAATCGGGACAGCCGTCAACTATAGTTACTCCCACTCTTTCGTACATAGTAGGAAATATTCCCATACCAATGCCAAGTATCCGATCTTTGCCAAGGCAGTTGTCTGCAAGAACCTCGTTTACCGATCTTCTGATAAATTCATAAATTGTTTCAAAGCTTGTTTTTTCATCAATATCAACATTTCTCTTGTCAAGGACTGCTCCGGAAAGGGTTGAAAGTCCAACGCTTACCTGCCTCTCCTCAACAGTTATTCCGATAACGAATTTATAATTATGATTTATATCGATAAGGATCTTTTTCCTCCCCCTCGGAGCCTTTTCCGCAACGTGCTTATACTCTCCGATTTCCTGAATGATTCCTTGTTCGATCATTTCATTTGTTATTATGGTTACCGCAGCCCTGGTAAGCTCAAGCGTGCCTGCAATATCAATTCTCGATGTAGGTCCGTTCTGCTTTAAAATCTTAAGAACCTGCATACGGTTTTGTCTTTTCAGGTCAAGTTTACTGATGCCGTGCTGTTCCATTTAAAAGTTCTACCTTTCCTTTCTTTTGTTAGGGTTATTATTGACATGTATTAGTATATATTTTAATTATTTCAGAAATATTAACTCCTCGTAATGATTATTGGTATTATAATATCTTTACATTTTATTCACACGCTCGGCTTAAAATTTCATTTACAAAAGCTTTTGCAGCGGTTGATATCCATGCCTTATCTCTTGTTACAACGCAGATATCCCTGGGAGGGATAGGCTTTTCGAGTTTGAGCTTAAACAGCCTTTCGCTGTTGATAGCGTCTCTTGCAAAACATTCGGCAACAGCTCCGATACCTAAGCTTCTTTCAGCAAACTTAACGATAAGGTCGCTTGTTGCAAGTTCTATCTCAGGGGAAATTGTCGTCCTTGAATTTTCAAAAAATGCGTCGAGACTTTGCCTTGTTGACGAGGTATTTTTTTCAAGGCAGATAAGAGGGTATCCGGCAAGTTCCGAAAGGGAAACAATTTTGTTTTTGAGTTGGCTGAAGCGGTTAGAAGCGACAAAAATATCCTCAACCTTTCCCACCTTGAAAACGTGCATAGTATCCGGAATCTCAAAAGGAGATGAAACCACTCCGAAATCTATTTTTCCGTTTTTAAGTGCGCAAAGAGTTTCAGGGGTAGGCGCATTTGATACGGTGAGTTTTACCTTTGGGTGCTTATTTCTGAAATTTTCAAGATGGTCAAGAAGAAAAAATCTGAGGGTCATATCGCTTGCACCTATGCGTATTTCTCCGCTGTCCAGGGTAAGCATCTCCATAAGAGTTTTTTCGCCCTCGTCAATACGTTCTATTCCTTCCCTGACATACAAAAAAAGCTTTTCACCTTCCGGAGTAAGTCTTACTCCTTTTGAGTTTCTGAAAAAAAGGCTACAGCCAAGAGTTTGTTCAAGGAGTTTAAGAGATTGGCTCACCGCAGGCTGAGAAATGAAAAGCTTTCCTGCCGCCTGAGAAACAGAACCTGTTTTTGCCACCCAGTAAAAAGTTTTATAATATTCAAGATTCGCCTTCATTATACCACTCCTAATATTTAAATCGGAACAAAGCGTTGATAATTACATCTCTTTCAGAGCTAAATATCTCCTTCGGAGCTAAATATCTCCTTCGGAGCTAAACATTTCCTTCGGAGCTAAACATCTCCTTCGGAGCTGTGCTTAATCACGTTGCGACGAAAAGCAACCGTCGCCGAGGAGCAAACTGTGACAAGCTGCAATCGTATCAGCTAATTTTATGCAAGCTCAATCGGCTTTGCCTGGATTTTGACATTCTGTCAAGCTTCTGATAAGCCGGCAAGCCCCCGGCAGACAATTGCTATGCAAGCCGCAATTGTTTGTCGGGGGCAGAGCGCCTCACCTCAGTATGCTTTCAATTATGCTAAGTTCCTCTGGAGTAAAATCCGATTTGTACGCCGCCTGAACATTGTCCTCGATCTGCTCCGGACGGCTTGCACCGATAAGCACAGTTGTTACCTTTCCTTCACGCAGCACCCACGATAATGCAAGCTGAGCTAAACTCTGATCTCTTGAAGCAGCAAACTTGTTCAAGGCTCTCAACTTTCCGAGCAGTTGTTCGTTAAGCTCATTTTTAATCCATGTATTTCCTTTCCCTATCCTTGAATCCTCCGGAATACCATTTAAATATCTGTTTGTGAGAAGACCCTGATAAAGGGGAGAAAATACCGCAAGCCCTATTCCCTGCTCATATGCAAAATCACGAAGTCCGTCTGTCTCTATCCATCTGTTCAGCATTGAATATGAGGGCTGATTTACAATAAACGGTGTTTTAAGCTCCTTAAAAATTTTCATTATCTCCCCAGTCTGAGCCTTGTTGTAATTTGATATACCAACATACAACGCCTTTCCCTGCCTTACTGCATTGTCAAGAGCAAGAGCGGTCTCCTCAAGAGGAGTGTCAGGGTCAAACACATGATGATAAAAAATATCAACATATTCGAGTCCCATCCTCTTTAAAGACTGGTCAAGAGACGCCGTAAGATATTTTCTCGAGCCGTTCTTGTCCCCGTATGGTCCTTCCCACATATCGTACCCTGCTTTTGTTGATATGCAAAGCTGATCCCGAAACTCTCTCATTCCCCTGTCAAGTATCTTTCCGAAGTTTTCCTCAGCAGAACCGTTATACGGATTACCGTAATTGTTCGCAAGGTCAAAGTGTGTTATACCTAAATCAAATGCCCTATGCACCATGTTTTCCATGTTTGCAAAATTATCCTTGTAGCCGAAATTCTGCCACAGCCCAAGAGATACCGCAGAAAGCTTCAGACCGCTTTTTCCGCATCTGTTGTAAGGCATTTTTTCATATCTGTCGTCTTTTGGAATATACATAAACTCCTCCTTAATGTCAAAGTATCATAACAAAAGTCCCTGCTGCAACAAGCAGACAGCCGATAAATGATTTTATGGTTAGCTTTTCGTGAAGAAAAACAAAAGCAATAATAAATGTAAACACAACGCTCAGCTTGTCAATGGAAACTACCTTGGAAACTTCGCCGTCCTTTAACGCCTTGTAATAACAAAGCCACGAAGCCCCTGTCGCAAGTCCCGAGAGAATCAAGAACACCCAGCTTTTTGTGCTGATATGAGTGATTCCTCCCTGTGCGTTTGTCAGAAACACCATTCCCCACGACATTGCAACCACAACCAACGTTCGTATCGCCGTCGCAAGATTTGAATTTACCTCATCGATCCCGACTTTTGCAAGGATCGATGTAAGTGCGGCAAAAACTGCCGAAAGCAATGCAAATACAAGCCACATATTATGCGCCCTCTTATTTTTAATATTAATACTATTCATAAAGATATCTTCTTATTTCAGGTATGATTTTCATCGTCTGCTTATAACCAAGGTCATAAAGCTTTTCAAGTTTAACAGGATCGCTTTCTGTTCTTGATACGCCCAGTGTGCTTTCAGGTGCGATAACAAGCGCTTTACCTGCTTTTTCAAGTTCTTCGAGGCGCTTTATGCAGGCATTGTAGTTATCTGCCCTGTTTTTTAACGCTCTTGCAAGGTTCGGATACTTGTGAAAATACAGCTCTGCAACCTTACTTGCTGTTTCATGCTTTTTCACATAACCTCTTTCACGGGTAAGAACAACAATATTCTTATCACACCCCTCAGAAATCGCTTTTTCAAACGGAACCGAATCTGCAATACCTCCGTCAAGATAGTATTCTCCGCCTATCTTCACCTTTGGAATCAGAAGAGGCAAAGCGCATGAAGCTCTTAACACTTGCCATTTTCTATCGTTTCTCGGAACTTCAAGGTATTCAGCCTTTCCCGTTTTAACGTTTGTCACAACCGCAACGCACTTTCCTTTATAGTTTGCATAGCTTACATAATCATAAGGCACAAGCTTGTTCGGAATTTCATCAAAAACAAAATCCATGTTATAATATGCCCGATTTTTCGGAACAAACATATTTCTCATGCCCATGTATCTTTTGTCGTTCATGTATTTTCTGGTTATCTCCAAGTTTCTGCCGAATTGTTTTGAAGCGTAAGTCACTCCATAGGAAATACCTGCCGACGCACCGATTATGTAATCAGCCATAATGTTTTCCTTAATAAGGGCGTCCATTACTCCGCATGAAAACAGCGTCCGTGAAGCTCCCCCCTCGAAGGTTATACCGAATTTCATTATATCTGCCTTCTTTCCTTTCGTTTAAAAGTATTATACTGCTTTTCAAACAGAAATTCAACAGTTTACACAAGTATTTTACCTTTTATCTTTCAAGTGACATATTATTTGAAAGTTCTTTAAGTTCCCGTCCGTTTTTGAGAAGTTCTTTAAGCTCATCAGCGTTTTCTGTTTCAATAGCGTTTTTATATTCGGTAAGCCTGTCGATAATATGAGATATTTCATCTACAAGAGGGTCTTTGTTAAGCAAAAACAAGCTTGTCCACATATCCTCGTTAAGCTTAGCAACTCTTGTAAGATCCTTGAAGCTTCCTGCCGAAAAACCGGATTGTTTTGTAAGCGACGGAGATTTTACATAGGCACTGGACACAATATGGGCGAGCTGACTTGTAAAAGCAATTATCCTGTCATGCTCCTCAGGCGTTGAAACGACGACCTTTCTGAAACCGATCTCATAAGCAAGATTTCCCACTGTTGCAACAAGCTGAGTCTTTGTATTTGGAGTCTGTGTAATTATAAAGCTTGCCTTGTCAAAAAGGTTATCCACAGAGTAATCGAAACCCGAAAATTCTCTTCCCGCCATAGGATGGCAGCCAAGAAACCTGACTCCGTAATCTTCAAGTATATTTTCGCAGGGGTAAGTAACTGCCGTTTTTACTCCACAGCTGTCAATAACTATACTGCCCTTTTTAAACTTTCCGGCATTTTCCCTTACAAATTCAACTATTCCCTCAGGATATAGGCAGATAATGGTAAGATCGCACATTTTCAGCTCGTCAGCGGTAATCTCCTCATCAATTGCCTCCTGCTCAATGGCTGAGCGGATAGTTTCCTTATCTGTATCAATAGCATAAACGCTATGCTGGGTATTCTTCTTTATTGCCTTTGCAAGAGAGCCACCTATAAGTCCCAGTCCAACGATAGCTATTTTCATTTCTCTCATTTCCCTTCTGTGTTTTTGCGCTTTAAAGCTTTTATGTAACAGAGTATACCACTGTTTTTTTTATTTGTCAAGGGCAACATACAAAGTAAGGCGCAGCCTGTTCCAAAGCCAGAAATGGCTTTGGAACGACCCGAAGCTTTCGCTTCGGGGAGCCGCCGCTTCGCGGAGGCGGCTGCGCCGTGACCCCGGAAAAGCAAAAGGCGATCGCCCGAAAATGAGCAGCCGCCTTTTGGGTGGTTGTATCAGAAAGCTGTCTTGTAAATTTCAAGAATTGAATCAACCGTGCAGGGACGCGGGTTTCCGCCTGTGCAGACATCGTTGAACGCAGCTTCTGCAAGAGCGGGAAGATCCTCTTCCTTAACCCCTATCTCGTGAAGCTTTTCAGGGATTCCCACATCCTTTGAAAGCTGCTTAACAGCGTCAATCGCAGCCTTTCTGTAAGCCGCCTGATCCATTCCGGAAGTGTCAACTCCCATGACCTCGGCTATGTCCCTGAACTTTTCCCCTGTGTACTCAGCATTATATTCCATAACATAAGGAAGAAGCACTGCGTTTGCGATTCCGTGAGGGGTGTCGTAAAACGCTCCGAGAGGATGAGCCATTCCGTGAACAACTCCAAGCCCTACATTTGAAAAGCCCATTCCGGCTATGTACTGACCCAAAGCCATGTCTTCTCTGCCCTTTTGCTCGTTTGCAACTGCGCTTCTTAAAGATCTTGCAATTATCTCAACAGCCTTGATATGCATCATATCCGTAAGCTCCCACGCGCCCAGGGTAGTGTAGCCTTCAATCGCATGAGTAAGAGCGTCCATACCCGTTGAAGCGGTAAGCCCCTTTGGCATTGATGACATCATATCGCTGTCCACAACTGCAACAACAGGAATATCATGAGGGTCAACGCAAACAAATTTGCGCTTCTTTTCCTCATCTGTAATAACGTAATTTATCGTAACCTCTGCCGCAGTGCCTGCCGTTGTGGGAACTGCAATGATAGGAACGCATGGATTTTTTGTGTCAACTGCACCCTCAAGAGAAACAACATCCGCATATTCGGGGTTATTAATAATTATTCCGATACCCTTTGCGGTGTCGATAGGAGATCCTCCGCCGATAGCTATAAGATAGTCTGCGCCTGAACCCTTAAAGGTCTCAACGCCTTTTTTAACAATGTCAACAGTGGGGTTGGCTTTTACCTCGTCGTAAATGCTGTAGTCAAGTCCTGCACCGTCAAGGAGATCCGTTACCTTCTTTGCAACGTTGAATTTTATAAGATCCTTGTCGGTAACAATAAGAGCTTTTTTAAAGCCTCTCTTTTTAGCCTCGGTAACTATTTCGGAAATAGCGCCTGCGCCAAAATATGAAGTTTCATTCAAGATCATTCTGTTTGCCATAGAAAATATCCTCCTCTTTTTTATCAGAATTTTATCAGAATTTTCAGCTTCTGACTATGTACTGATTGTACAACATTTTTCAACTTATTGCAAGTGTTTTAGGGTAATTTCACCTATTTTTCACAAATACGCAACCCAAATTTTACTTATCCCCGGTTTAAGAAAAAAGAAAAACCGGAACGCTTATAAGCGCTCCGGTTTTAATTTATCCAAATATGAATTTAAATCGGAGCAAAACGTTGATAATTACATCTCCTTCGGAGCTATACATCTCTTTCAGAGCTGTGCTTAATCACGTTGCGACGATTGCAATCTGTCGCTTACTGCAGCAAGCTGCAGATGGGAGCTTTGCTCCTCAGTTTTTCAGTGGGGATTAAAACCCCCACTGAAAAACTGAATGGAACCCTGCCTCCCATAGGAGGCGGACCCGCCTAATATGAGGCAGACCTGCCGAATACTCGGCAGGGGGACATCGGCGACTTAGTTATTTCTTTTTCTTTGATCTTGCAGACTTCTTGGCAGCTTCTTTTTTTGCAACGTGATTTCTCCATGTTACCCAGAGAGTCGGCGCTATGCAGGTTGATGAGTATGCGCCAGCCGCCATACCGATAATAAGCGGAAATGCAAAGCTCATTATCGATGAAACGCCGTAAATAAGGCACACGATGCAAACCACCGACATTACCATAACCGTTGTGACAGTGGTGTGAATAGTTCTTCCCAGAGTCTGAGTTACAGACATATCCACAAGATCG
>CALWNN010000007.1 GCA_944382845.1 uncultured Clostridia bacterium | reverse complement strand
AGTTTGGATTTCGAGCAAGTAATGTAAGAGAAATTTTCATATTTCTAACTTCCTTACTCCCGCAAATCGCCAACATAGGTATCGTTACTGCTTGATATTCAGGTAACTTTGATAAATCTAATGTATTAGAAAAAAAGGAACGATACACTTGTGGAGTAATCTGTTTTGAATATTCCGCCATATTATTTACCTGTTCTCTGGTGTAATTCCAATATTTTCCCTGAAACTGCACTAACCATCTCCAATGCAGCATTTTTGCGGATAACCCTGCAAGAGAACAGTACCTCCGAATTGTTTTCGGCTTGGGATTTACCCATGCGCTTAAAAATGCGGCAAAGTTAAATAATTCGGGCTGTTTGCTGACAAGCATTATTGCAATCTGTCCTCCAAGCGAATGACCGATTACGCCAATTCGCTTTTTATGCAGGGCTTTAATGAGCGTAAAGAGTTCCTCTACGGTCTTTTGCGGCTCATAAATCTCACCAGCCGCCTTCCCTGCACCTGCCAAGTGAGGTACAACAAGATGATATTTATCAGAAAAGCAATATTGCCCACAAAATGTATCAAGCGCACCCGCCCCATGCAGCAGTAAGATGGTTGGATTTTCCTTATTTCCGTATTCATCATAATACAGCATAATTTTTCCTTTCTTAGCGGACAGTTTCGATAATAAAGTTTTCTATTTCCTTATTTACTTGTTCTGGATTATCTCCATTGGCAAAATGCTTTGCTTGTTTTATAAAATGTAGCGGATAACCTGTTTGTTTTGCCCATTCTTTGCAATATGTCTTAACCTTGCCTGTTCTGTCCTTCTCACCCACTAATATCAATACAGGAAACAAAAAATCTACATCTTTATTTTCTACAATAAAATACTCATAAGCAATCCGCATTTGCTGGATAATTTCTGACTTAGACAGTGGTTTTAACATAGACAACATTTTTTGATAGGAATATCGGCTCTCTGATATCGACCATGCCATGCTCTTTCTCAAAAGATTGGCTGTAAAGCATTTTGCCATAGGAGCAACCTGCTTCAGCCACCATATGTCTGATTTTGAGTAATATTTAAGTCCCAATGGTGTTGTATCTAACGCCACAAATCCCTTTACCATATCAGGATACAAAGCAGCAAAATGTTGACTTGGATAGCCACCCATAGACATTCCCACTAAAAATGTTTTTTCAATGTTTTCTTTCTGCAATATGCTATGTAATATTTCTGCTGTATCATGATAATTGAATTGCTGATATGGTCTTGACAATCCATGCATAGGAACATCCCATAAGATGATTGTGTAATTATCTGAAAAGTAAGGTATCTGCTTTTCAAACATGGTATGGTCTGCGGTTACTCCATGCGTAAAAACAATACAGTCTGATACATTTTCATTTTTGATAATCCAATAATGTACTATTCCGCCTTGTGCCAAAATTGTTTTATGTTGTATTTTGTTCACACCTCCTGCGTATAAACCTTTTTCCAAAAATCAATTAAAACAATGATTTCTTTCTCAATTTCATCTGGTATAATACAATTTGAACGATATTTTTTCAGCATATACCCATCGACAGCATAAAAGATTTCAGCATACATTGTTTTTATATCAATATCTTTCCGAAATTTTAATATATCCATCTTCTCAAACACTATCATTTCACTTGCCTTGCTAACATCATTAAAGTTTTCTTGAATGGAATTTTGTATTTCTGGAGTCGTTTCATAATATGCCCTGAGCGAAAAAGCATATAAATGCGGATACTCTCGCATAAGCGAACACTTTGATAATAGGCTCCTTTTCAGCATTTCAAAAAAATCATCTGTTTCTAAAGTTTTGTATTCTGCAACTGCTTTCCTTGTCATCTCAATAGCGTTCGTCCATAGATACAGATATAATTCTTTTTTATTTGTAAAGTAGTGGAAAAGCAACGCTTTTGAAATGCCGCTCTCGTCTGCAATTTCTGACATAGGTGCTTTTTTGTAGCTGTTTTCGGAAAACACTTTGTAAGCAGCATTTATGATACGCCTCTGTTTTTCTAATGGAAGTTTGAAAAACTTGTCATTCATATACATTCTCCCTATTGACCGTAACAGTTAATACAAGCATATTATATATCCATTGACCATTTTTGACAAGACCATTCCTAAAATTATAAAAAAGAGGCATATCACCTCTGCCTCAAGTCTGTTATGTGTAAATGATTTCCTCGTTCACAATCTCCCTCACACACGCCTTTATGTTATTGAGCCTTTGTACCCATTCAAGCTGATTTTCTACCTTTAGCGGCTCTGTGATACCCTGCGCCCGTTTCATCTGCTCTGTGAGCCTTTCCATGCGCTCCTGCGCCTGCTTGTCGATGTCGGCAAGGAAGTATATTCATGCAGGCTTGCAGGATAATAGCCTGACAGCTTTATCTGCTGTGCTGCATCAGAAATAAGGAGGATTTTAATCTGAGATATTTCATTGCTTTTTTTGCTGTGATTTGAAGTGCGGTATTCCGAGGGCGTTATACCTGTTTTCTGCTTGAACTGCCGCATAAAATGTATATCCGAAGAATATCCGCACATCTGAGCGATATGAGCAACGGAATAATCGGTTGAAGAAAGAAGATATTTAGCGTACTCGGTACGGCTGGTTATGACATCGTTCATGGGCGTTGTTCCGAACACTTTTTTATACATATGCTGAAAGGAGGAGCGACTCATAGTAAGCATATGGGCAAGTCCGTCAATGTTCCAGTCGTGAGAAGGCATATTATAAATATTAGTTCTCAGTATGGACATTTTTTCATGCCATGAGCCCAAATTCTCATTTGTGTAAGAATGTATTTTTTCATTCAGCTTGATAAAAAACAGCTTAATGAGCAAGTCCACGGAATCGGCTTTAAAAATGTTTTTGGAATAATTTTCGTGCGACATCATACTGACAAGAACCGAAAGCTCCGATGTGCTGTCAAGCTTTATCAGCTTATCATAGGGAGTATCCAGAGCGTCGAGAAATTTCACGTCCTCATTATTATCAGGAAGAAAGTGAAACCAATCGTTTCCGAACTGGGCTCCGCACGCCTTGTATATCTGGGGAGTTCCTTTATTGTAAAGAAAAGCGGAATTTGCCTCGGCGTGTTGTTCCACTCCGTTGATAATAAATGTTGCAGGAGTTTTTAAAAGCAGCATAAGGTAGTCGCCTGAACCGTTAGGACGGTTGATGAAAAAATCAGCGTCGTGAAAGTGGTTATATCCTACGTTGGTTACCTGCATAGTTCATACCTCCTTTGTGACAACGCCTTACAAGCTCTGTGCGGCGTTGACCTATCTGCTGTTAATCCTGTATTTAAATTATAATACAGAATTATCGGCAAAAACAATAACATATAATACTTATATGCTAACATATTGTGCAGCTTATGTCAAGAGGCTGTTTTTTTTCAGCGTGTGAATATTGCAGGATATGTTAGTATAATTGCATTATTGATTATTGTGTTTTTCTGTGCCATAATGTAAAATGATTTTAACAAACTTAGGGCAGGCCCCTTATTGAAACCGGAGGAATAACATGAACGCAAAAATTACAGTTGACAAACAAAATATCATCTCAAAAATTGACAAAAGAATTTACGGTTCCTTTATTGAGCATCTTGGAAGAGCAGTTTACGGGGGGATATATGAGCCGTCGCATAAAACGGCTGACGAAATGGGATTTCGTACGGACGTTATGGATATGGTAAAGTCGCTTAATGTTCCTGTGGTACGTTATCCCGGAGGAAATTTTGTTTCCGGCTATAACTGGGAGGACGGTACGGGAGATAAGTCGAAGCGTCCGAAGAGAATGGAGCTTGCGTGGCAGTCCGTTGAAACCAACGAGGTCGGCATAGACGAATTTCAGGAATGGGCAAAACGTGCGGACAGTGAAATAATGATGGCTGTAAATCTGGGAACAAGAGGTCCCGATGAAGCACGGAATCTTGTTGAATACTGCAACGGCGAAACAGATACATATTACGCACAGATGCGCCGCAAAAACGGCTTTGAAAAGCCATTTGGCATAAAGCTCTGGTGTCTTGGAAACGAAATGGACGGTCCTTGGCAGATATGCAGCAAAACCCCTTACGAATATGGTCGGATAGCCTGCGAAACGGCAAAACTTATGAAGTGGACAGATCCCTCCATCGAGCTTGTGGCTTGCGGAAGCGCTCATATAAATATGCCGACTTTTATGGAATGGGAAAGAACGGTTCTCAGAGAATGTTACGAGCATATCGACTATATTTCACTGCACAATTACTACGGAAATCCTGACAACGATACTGCGGCCTATCTTGCTTCGTCAATAGAAATGGATAAATTCATCAAGCAGGTTGCCGCAATATGCGATGAGATCAAGCTTGAGAAAAACTCGGACAAAACCATTAATCTTTCCTTTGACGAATGGAATATCTGGTTTCACAGCAACGAGCAGGATAAGCAGATACCTAAATGGCAAATCGCTCCGCCGCTTCTTGAAGATATATATAACCTTGAGGACGCCGTTGTGCTTGGAAGTCTTCTTATCACCTTGCTGAACAACTGCGACAGGGTGAAGATCGCCTGCCTTGCACAGCTTGTAAATGTTATTGCTCCGATCATGACGGAAACAGGCGGAAGAGCGTGGGCGCAGACGATTTATTATCCTTTCATGTACACTTCGCGTCACGGAAGAGGTACGGTTATCAAGACAACCTGCGACTGCGGAACATATGACGCTGGCAAAATGCGGGATATTCCCTATATTGACTCTACTGCGGTTATCTCAGATGATGAAAGCGAGATTACGGTTTTCGCCGTAAACCGTTCTCTTGACAGCGAATGTGAGCTTGATTTCAATGTGGATGGATATGCTCCTTGTCAGCGCGTTGCTCTTGAGGGCGACGATATCAAGGCGGTAAATACTGCCGACGCTCCCGAAAATGTAATCCCCGTGGTTAAAGATACGGCGGACAAAATCACCCTTGCGCCTCATTCGTGGAATATGATAATTCTGAAAAAGCAGTAAGGAGAAATACATATGAAAAAGTTTAACGGTTATATGCGGGGAATAAATCTCGGCGGTTGGCTTTCGCAATGTTCCGAGTATTCCGAGAAGCATTATAGTGAGTTTATCACAGAAAATGATATTCGGACAATCGCAGGCTGGGGGCTTGACCATATTCGTCTTCCGATAGATTATAATGTGATTGAGGACGAGGACGGTATTCCGCAGGAAAGCGGATACGGGCATATTGACAGCTGTGTTGAATGGTGCGAAAAATGCGGGCTGAATCTTATTCTTGATGTTCACCGCACAAAGGGCTTTTCCTTTGACAACAAGCCTGAGGACAATGTGATGTTTGACAGCGCCGAATTGCAGGACAGGTTTATTTCTCTGTGGAAAAACATTGCCGCACGATACGGTAAATACAGCTTTGTTTCCTTTGAACTTCTGAATGAAATCGTTGAACGGGACAACTCACGCTGGAACAGCCTTGCTTCAAGGGCGATAACCGAAATCAGAAAGTTTGCTCCTGAAACAAAAATTATCGTGGGCGGAATACAGTGGAACAGCGTTCATACCCTTGCGCTTCTGAAACTGCCTGAAAATGATAATATCGTGTACAATTTTCATTTTTATGAACCGTTCCTGTTCACTCACCAGCTTGCCTCGTGGCAGCCGCTTCTGGCAGACAGAGCCATCCGCTATTCCGAAAATATTGAAAGTTACCGCAAGGTTTCAAAAGAAATATGCTGTTTTGGTTCAGGTCTTTACAATACTGACAGAATGGGAGTTGAATTTATGGAAAAGCTTATTTCCGAGGCGGTCGAAGCTGCCGAAAATGCCAATGTTCCGCTTTACTGCGGAGAGTACGGGGTTATTGACATGGCAGACATAAGCGATACGGCATTATGGTTTGAAGATATTCACAGCGTTTTTGAAAAGTACGGCATCGGCAGAGCGGCGTGGACATATAAGAGTATGAATTTCGGCATAAGCGGCGAACACTATTCACCGTTTCTGAACAGGATAATTCAGTGTCTTTGATTTTGAAAGGAAGATTTTTATGAAAAAGGTTTTTGCTTTATTTACGGCGGCAGTCATGGCGGCTTCAATGACTGCGTGCGCAGGAAAAAACAAACCTACCGAGGAAAAAGCTGCTGAGAAAGATACCCGTCCGCTTGGGGAAATGCGGGACATAACCTCAACCGAACTTATCGCTGAAATGGGTGCAGGCTGGAATTTGGGCAACACCCTCGACGCAGAGGGAGGCGAAACCGCATGGGGAAATCCGGTCACAACTCAGCAAATGATAGACGAGGTATACAAAGCGGGCTTCAATACTATCCGTATTCCGACAACTTGGGACGGTTATATGGGAGAAGCCCCGGACTATACTGTTGACGAAGAATGGATGAACCGTGTTGAGGAAGTTGTAGGCTATGCTATGAAAAACGATATGTATGTTATCCTGAATACTCATCACGAGACCAACTGGATAAAGCCGCAGTATGACGGACTTGACGATGTAAAAGCACAGCTTACCGCCCTTTGGACTCAGATTGCAGAACGTTTTTCCGATTATGGCGATCACCTTATTTTCGAGGGACTTAACGAGCCTCGAATTGTGGGCGGAACAAACGAATGGAACGGAGGAACAGAAGAGGGAAGAGACGCTCTTAATCAGCTTAACGACACTTTTATCAAGGCTGTCAGAGCAACAGGAGGAAACAACGAAAAAAGAACTCTTCTTATAACCACATTTGCCGCACAGCCTGTTTCGGTTGCTATTGAAAATCTGACAATTCCTGACGACAAGTATGTAGGAGTTTCAATTCATGCGTATACTCCATACCGTTTTACATACGATTCTGTGGGTGAAAGCTGGAACGCATATAATTTTGACGATTCCTGTGCGTCCGAGATAGACAATCTGTTCTATAATCTTGACCAAACTTTTACGAGCAAGGGTATTCCCGTAATAATAACAGAATACGGAGCGGTATCGAAGCTTATTGACGGCGACTTGATGACAAGAAATAATGAAGAGGTTGAAAAATGGGCTTCCTATTATGTAAGCACCGCTGAAAAATACGGTATACCGTGCGTATGGTGGGATAACGGATATTACATATCCGGAAACGAACTGTTCGGAATTTTTAACCGAAATGATTTGTCGTGGTATGCTCCTGAAATCGTCAATGCAATTATGGATTCACTTTCAAGCTGAATTTTAAAAGGCGGATAGGCATATGCTCTTGTCAATGACTTGTGAAATAACGTCAAATCGGAGGCTTTGATTCTTTGACAGTCAAAAACCCCGCAAGCACAGAACTCTCCGTCTTTTCCGGGTACTTCTGTTATGTGGGTAACACTTTTTTAGCGGTTTGAATAAGCTACAGAAAAAATGAAATACGCTGTGTTGTCGCCTTGGTGACAACACGTACCCGTAGTCACGTGTTAAAGCCACGTTTCCATCTTCAGCATGACGCTGACCCTTTTCGTTGGGTTCAGCGTCTTTTTTTATATTTTACCTGTGAAAAATTCACTTGTGAGAAAATAAAATCTGCTTTGTAACGCCAATTTACCACAAAAGTTCTTGCGTGCCTTCTGGTTGTATTTGCGACTTTTCAATTAACCGGAGATAAAGTCTTGTTATATTCAAAAAAATATGTTATAATGTTTTTATTCAATTTTAATACGAATCGAAAGGACGTTTTAATTATGACAAACAGCTACGAAAGCCCTTTTTGCACAAGATATGCAAGCAAGGAAATGCAATACCTTTTTTCTGCCGATAAAAAATTCACTACATGGAGAAAACTCTGGGTAGCCCTTGCAAGAGCTGAAATGAAGCTCGGGCTTCCTGTAACTCAGGAACAGGTGGACGAACTTGAAGCAAACGTTGAAAACATTGACTACGCTGTGGCCGCAGAGCGTGAAAAGCTTGTCCGTCACGACGTTATGGCTCATGTGTATGCTTACGGTCAGGTTTGCCCGAAGGCTGCCGGGATAATCCACCTTGGGGCAACATCGTGCTACGTTGGCGACAATACAGATATAATTATAATGAGAGACGCTCTGAAGGTTGTAAAAAGAAAGCTTGTAAAGATTATTTCTCAGCTTTCGATTTTTGCGGATAAGTATAAAAGCCTGCCCTGCCTTGCTTATACTCATCTTCAGCCTGCCCAGCTTACAACAGTGGGCAAGCGTGCAACCTTGTGGTGCAACGAGCTTCTTATGGACCTTGAGGATCTTGATTTCAGAATAAAGAATCTGAAGCTTCTCGGCTCAAAGGGAACAACGGGAACTCAGGCTTCATTTATGGAGCTTTTTGAGGGTGATACATCTAAAATAAAGGAGCTTGAAAAAATGATTGCCGAGGAAATGGGATTTGACGCAGTTGTGCCTGTTTCCGGTCAGACATATTCAAGAAAAGTCGATTATCAGGTTTGTTCAGTGCTTGCGGGAATCGCACAGTCTGCAAGCAAGTTTTCAAACGACATAAGAATTTTGCAGTCGTTCAAGGAGATAGAAGAGCCTTTTGAGAAAAACCAGATAGGTTCTTCCGCAATGGCGTACAAGAGAAATCCTATGAGAGACGAAAGGATAACATCACTTGCAAGATACGTTATGTGCGACGTATTAAACCCTGCATTCACAGCGGGAACCCAGTGGTTTGAAAGAACTCTTGACGACTCTGCAAACAAGAGAATATCGGTTGCTGAGGCTTTCCTCGGAGTTGACGCAATTCTGAACATAATGCTTAACGTGACCGACCCGGAGAATGGACTTGTTGTTTATGACAAGATCATCACAAGACGAGTTATGGCAGAGCTTCCCTTTATGGCGACCGAAAACATCATGATGGACGCTGTCAAGAAGGGTGGCAACCGTCAGGAACTTCACGAGAGAATAAGGGAATATTCCATGATGGCAGGTGCAAGAGTAAAGCGTGAGGGACTTGACAACAACCTTTGCGAACTTATTTTAAACGACCCCATGTTTATGATAACCAAGGAAGAAATGGACGCTATCATGAAGCCTGAGAACTTTATCGGAAGATGTCCCGAACAGGTTGATGAATTTATTGAAAATTGCGTTAAGCCTGTACTTGAAGCCAACGGGGTTTCGGACGACGTTGCGGAGATAAATGTTTAAGGGATCATCTTTGAAAGACGCATAACAAATAAAACAGATACAAGAAAAGTTTGATTGGGGAAGAAAAATGATTGCTGCCTGTTTTAAAACGATAATTCTTTTTATATGCACAAACTGGTTGCCTTTGTGTGCTTTGCTTGACGCTTCGGTCTTTGTTACAGTTATTGCGGCATTGGCGTTTACCGTTGTGTTTATTTACCTTAACGTAAAACCCACACTAAGAAAATATAGTACAAAACGTCTGCTCCAATTAAAATGCGGAAGCCTTATTCTTGGAATGTTCCTGGCTCTCTGCGTGTTCAATATCGCTTTCGGAGCGTATTATCTTGTATTTTCAGAGCTTTCTCTCGGTATCAGGATTGCTTCGGCAGTCATATCGGTCTTGTCTCTTCTGATAATGTTTATAAACGGTATAATCAGGGTGTATCTTACCTCTGTTCAGCTTGGGATAACTCTCAGGCTTATAGGGATTATTTGCGGATATATCCCTGTGATAAATATAATCGTTCTTGTTAAAATTATATTAGTCACAAACAAGGAAGCTGAATTTGAAGAAGAAAAGCTTCGGGAAGATAAGATTCAGGCTGAAAACCATATTTGTAAAACAAGATATCCGGTTGTTCTTGTTCATGGAGTTTTCTTTCGTGACATAAGGTTTTTCAACTACTGGGGAAGGATTCCCGGTGCGCTTAAAAGAAACGGCTGTGAGATTTATTACGGAGAGCAGGAATCCGCCGCTTCTGTTGAGGTGTGCGGAAAACAGCTTGCACAAAGAATCAGGGATATTGTAGAAAAAACAGGATGTGAAAAGGTTAATATAATCGCTCACTCAAAGGGCGGTCTTGACAGCAGATGCGCAATAAGCGGTTTTGGATGCGCCGACATGGTGGCTTCTCTTACAACAGTAAATACTCCTCACCGAGGTTGTATGTTTGCAGACTATCTTCTTGAAAAAGTTCCCGAAAAGATGCGCCTTGCAATTGCAAATAAATATAATTCCGCCTTAAAAAAACTCGGGGACAAGGAGCCTGACTTTTTAAGCGCAGTAAATGACCTTACCGCTTCAAGCTGTAAGGGATTCAACGAAAAATATCACGACTCTGCGGAGGTTTATTATCAGAGCATAGGCTCGATAATGTCAAAGGCGCAAAGCGGGAAATTTCCTCTTAACCTTTCATATCATCTTGTAAAGCATTTTGACGGAGAAAACGACGGGCTTGTTTCTATTGAGGCTATGAAATGGGGCGAAGATTTCAAGACTGTAAATGCTGACGGAAGATATAAAAGAGGAATATCTCACGGAGATGTAATCGATCTTAACCGTGAAAACATTGACGGATTTGATGTGAGAGCTTTTTATATGGATATTATAAAGGAACTTATAGAAAAAGGCTTTTAGCTTTGAATTTCAAACAAACAACATAAAATGAAAGGAAGATCATTCATGAGAATTGAAACACAATGCCTTCATGAAGGCTACACACCTAAAAACGGCGAACCAAGAGTTATGCCTATCGTACAAAGCACCACCTACGTTTACGATTCGACAGACGACGTGGCGGCAGTTTTTGACGACCCCACAAAGAGTCTTATTTATTCAAGATTTGAAAACCCCACAACAGACGCTGTTGAAAAGAAGCTTGCCGCATTGGAGGGAGGAGTTGCCGCAATGTGTACTTCTTCGGGACAGGCTGCAACTCTCATTTCAATTCTCAACATATGCAGTGCCGGGGATAGCTTTGTTGCGTCCTCGTCCATTTACGGCGGAACAATAAATCTTTTCTCTGTAACTCTTGCAAAAATGGGAATAGAGTGTATATACGTTGATGTTGACGCAAGCGAGGAAGAGCTTATGGCTGCTTTCAAGCCAAACACAAAGGCTATGTTCGGAGAAACTATAGCAAACCCTGCTCTTACAGTTCTTGATATTGAAAAATGGGCGAGAGTTGCGCACGCAAACGGAGTTCCTCTTATTGTTGACAATACCTTTGCAACGCCTTATCTTTGCCGTCCTATCGAGTGGGGAGCCGATATTGTTATGCACTCGACCTCAAAGTACCTTGACGGACACGCAGTGCAGGTTGGCGGAGCAATTATCGACAGCGGAAAGTTTGACTTTACAAACGGAAAATTCCCCGGACTTACCGAGCCTGACGAAAGTTATCACGGAATAATCTACACTGAAAAATATCCTGCCGCACCTTATATTACAAAGGCAAGAATGCAGCTCATGAGGGATTTCGGCTGTTATCCTGCGGCTCACAGTTCGTTCCTTTTAAACCTTGGAATCGAAACTCTTGCAGTGAGAATGGACCGCTACTGCGAAAACGCTCTTAAAGTGGCAAAATTCATTGAAGATTCAGGATATGCTAACTTTGTGTCTTATCCGGGACTTGAATCGGACAAGTACAATTATCTTGCCAAGAAGTACCTTCCCAAGGGAACAAGCGGGGTAATCTCCTTCTCAATAAAGGGCGGACGTGACAATGCAGTTAAATTCATGGACAGTTTAAAGCTTGCTTCAAACGAAGTACACGTTGCGGACATTCGTACCTGTGTTCTTCACCCGGCGTCAGCCACTCACCGTCAGCTTACCGATGAACAGCTTGTTGCAGCGGGAATTGACGGCGGACTTATTCGTTTTTCTGTAGGACTTGAAAATGTTGAGGACATTATCGAGGATGTAGAACGAGGATTTGCTGCGATAGGCAAATGATATCTCATGATTGACATTAACTCTCCTTCCGAAAAAGGAGAGTTTTGTTTTTACTGAATTTGTTGCTATGATAGTTTGCGTGAAATGGAAAACCCCCGTGACTCGGAAAGTCACGGGGGTTTGTATATCTGTCAGACAAATAACCAAGTCGCCGATGTTCCCCTGCCGAATATTCGGCAGGGTTTCAGTGGGGGTTTTAATCCCCCACTGAAAAACTGAGGAGCTTTGCTCCGATTTGAAATTTTTAAGGTCAGCTTAAAAACAGCTGCGCCCAGTAAAGATAGCCGTCATATTCCACGTATCCTACACCCATGTATTTGAATTCGGGTTCAAGAATGTTTGCTCTGTGATCGGGGGATGCCATCCATTCGGAAACTACTATTTCGGCAGTAGACTGACCTGCTGCCAGATTTTCTCCTGCCGCAGTGTAGCAAATGTAGTTTTCATCAAGCACGGTGTACCACTGCTTTCCGCTTGGTCTTGTGTGGGAGAAGTTTGAATCCGCACCGGTGATCTCGCCGGCTCTTATCTGGGCTGCCTTGTCAAGAGCAATAAGTCCGGAAAGCGGAGAAAGTCCGGCTTTTTTTCTCTCCTCGTTTACAAGCTTGAGAACCTCTGCGATCATTTCATCGCTGGTGTTGTACTGAGTGGTCACAGTCGTTTTCTTGGTAGTGGTAGTGGTAGGAGCAGGAGTGGTCGTTGTAGCAACTGTGGTTGTAGTTGTTGTTGCAGTCGTTGTCGTAGCAGTTTTGGTATCAGAGCCTTCAATTCCCGATGTTTCGGGAACAGTCGTTGTTTCGGGCACGGTAGTTGTTTCCGGAACTGTCGTCGTCTGAGCAGTTGTCGTCACAGGAACAGCCGACGAGTCTGATATAAGCTTGTACCCGTCAACGGTTACTTTTTTGTCATCGTCAATTACAAAATTATAACCGTTTAAGGTAAATTCCTTAATATTGCTTCCCTCTGATGCGAATGTTACTCCGTTTTCATTTGAATATGCGTTTATTCTGTCGCCGTTATCGGCAACAAAAACAGACGACTTTATAAGTTTGCTGTTTTCGTCTACAAGAACTGTTACGCCCCTGCTGTCCGCAGTAAGGTATACCCCCTCGAAAAGCTCAACCGTTTCTACTATTTCTGAGCCGTCGGCAGAAACGGAAATGTCAAGAGATTCAAAATCGAAAAATTTTTCAATAGAGGTGTTTTCATAAAAAGCGCTTGACGTTTTTGTTATAAACTGCTCTGCATCGTTGTTTGTCTTGATAACAAAGGTTATAATATATGCCGCAAGCAAGGCGAGACCTATAAATAAAGCCGCGCCTGCAATGATTGGTTCGTATTTCTGGAGCTTTGAGAATCTGTCTCCTCCGTTTTTGTTTAACATGAAAATTACCTCTTTGATTATGCTGTAAAAATATTTTACTTTTTATGCTATGCTTTTGAATCGGAGCAAAGCCGATTAAGCTTGCCTAAACTTGGCGGCAACGATCGCAATCGCCACAGTCAACATTGCTCATCAGGGGGGGTTCAGGTTGGGATTACCTGACGCCCTCCACTGAAATTCTGAATTAAACCCGCCTAATATGAGGCAGACCTGCCGAATATTCGGCAGGGGGACATCGGCGACTTAGTTATAACTTTATTTCGTTATGGCTTTTTGTGCCTGCAGGTTCTACCTTGACATTTTCGGCAGGAGCCGCAGTATCTGCCGTGACTCCTTCTGTGCTTTCCGGGATAAATATCGTCTTTATTGTGAGAAACAGTATTTTCAGGTCAAGAAGCACCGACTGGTTTTCAATGTACATGAGATCAAGCTTTAGCTTGTCGTATGGAGTAGTATTGTATTTGCCCATTACCTGAGCGTATCCGGTAAGTCCCGCCTTTGCCTTAAGCCTGTATCTGAACTCCGGAATAGATTGCTCGTACTGCTCGGCAATAGATGGTCTTTCGGGTCTTGGACCTACAAAGGACATATCGCCCTTTAATATGTTGAAAAGCTGAGGAAGCTCGTCAAATCTTATTTTTCTTATAATCTTTCCCACAGGAGTTATTCTGCTGTCATGCTCCTTTGCAAGCCGTGCAACTCCGTCCTTTTCAGCGTTTACTATCATGCTTCTGAACTTGTATACCTTAAACACCTTGCCGTTTAAAGTAAGACGCTCCTGAGAATAAAGCACAGGCCCTCTGTCGTAAAGCTTTATTGCAAGGGCGGTAACAAGCATAAAGGGGCTTGCAATAATGAACGCAACAAGGGAAAGAACAAGGTCAAGAATCCTTTTTAATATCCTCTGTTCAAAGGTAAGTCCCAAATTACGGCTTAAAAGCAGGGGAGTGTCAAAAAGGTTTATTTCATCTGCACCTCTTATTATAACATCCGATATTTTCGGCGTAAGATATGTGCGTATGGACCTGTCGTAAGTGAATTTTAAAAGCTGGTTTCTTATAGGCGACGGAACATCGCATATGATAACAGCTTCATACTCAAGTATATGTTTCTTTATTACCTCGATATCTTCGGCAATTGAAATCGAAGAGCATATAATGTACTTGTCAACTCTGCTGCTCATCTTGTCAACAAGATCTCTTGCACTTGTGTTTCCGTAAACGATTATCATTTTTCTCGGAGGATAAATTTTAGAATAAACATAGTTTGCTCCGAATGCCCATATGGCAGCGATTACCGCCTGATATGCGGTAAGAATCATTATTGGGGTAACGTTTACGAGAGCTCGTCCAATAAGGGATATCTGAAGGTATGTAACAAAGTTTGCAGCAATGAGAGCAAGCACCTGTGAGCCGATAAGACCGGCGGTTTTAAGATATCCTACACGGAATCCGTTGAATGTCCTTGCAAAAATCGCATACACAAACATATATACGCACACCAGAAGAAAATTTCCCCTCTGCCAGAAAAAGTAGGTTTCGCCTATTTTTTCACCAAAATGACTATTGTAAAGGTTGTGCCATACAAAGCTGAAGCTTGCCGACACACAAAATATAAGCACCAGCGAAGCGAAAAACACTATTATCCGCTTGAACTGTTCTCTGTTTGACATAAGTTTTCATCCTTTCGCAGCAACAAAACCGCTGTATCGGGAAAATTTCACCCGACGGTTGCAATCTGTCGCTTACTGCAGCAAGCTGCAAATGGGAGCTTTGCTCCTCAGTTTTTCAGTGGGGATTAAACCCCCACTGAAAAACTGAATGGAACCCTGCCTCATATTAGGCGGACCTGCCGAATACTCGGCAGGGGGACATCGGCGACTTGGTTATATTATAACAGCTTTCGATATATTTTTCAAGTGAATTTAAAAGGAATAATTATTTTATGCAGTTTTCCGATTAATTTTACAGGCGATTGACAAGACTTCCAAAAGGTTTTATAATAATTAAAAATGAAAATTTTAGGAATCAAAACAGGAGAATTTTGTAAAATTATGGACTACAGTATGCTTATTTCCGTTTATGAAAAAGAGAAACCGGAATTTTTAGACAAATGTCTTGAAAGCGTTTTTTCTCAGACACTTTTTCCCTCCGAGGTGGTTCTTGTATGCGATGGAAAGCTTACCGGGGAGCTATACAGGGTAATTGACGGATACAAGGAAAAATTCAAGGATACTTTCAAGCCTGTGTATGTTGAAAAGAATGTGGGTACTGCCTCTGCTGCGAATATCGGCATAAAAACCTGCAAAAACGAGCTTATTTTAAAGTGTGACAGCGATGATATATGCCGTCCTTACCGCTGTGAAAAACAAGTAAATATGTTTGAAAAGGACAGTGAGCTTATGATGGCGGGAGGCTATATCGAAGAATTTGACTCGGACACCGGGGAAAAGATAGCAGTTAAGAAAGTTCCGCTTACTCATGAGGAAATTATAAAATATGCAAAGCGGAGAAATCCTATAAACAATCCGTCCATTGCAGTACGAAAGTCGGCTGTTATTGATATCGGCGGCTTTAACGAGGATCAAAGATGCGAGGACTACGATTTTGTGTGCAGAATGCTGATGGCAGGGAAGAAAAGCGCAAATACAAACGAGATACTTGTTGATTACAGAGTAACTGCCGAAAACTACGGCAGGCGCAGAAACTGGAAAAACACAAGATCGTTTATTGAAGTAAGGTGGAGAAATTTCAGACGGGGTTTTTCGGGATTTACCGATTTTCTTATTCCCTGCGCAGCCCAGCTTTTTCTGTTTGTCATGCCGATAAAAATTACTGAGAGATTCTACAAAAAGCATCTCAGATAGACCTGTTTTGAAATTGAATTTACAAAGTTTTAAGTAAAAAATTTTTTTACAAAAATTCGGGTGTTTTTTTGTCTGAAATGAACTGATTAAGATTGTTGACAGAAAAAAGATTTGATTATATAATTAGTATGTAGAATGGTCGATTGCCTTGATTATTTTTGGTTTTTTGGAAAGGAGATTCGGCGGCGATGAATATTCACAATATAAAAAAAGCTGCGGTAGGTATATGCGCTGCCGGAATGTGTTGTCTTTTTGCGGTAGGCTGCAGCAGCGTTTCCGACAGAAATGGCAGTAATTCAGGTTCAGGCAGCAATACTACTGCGCCGATTGCTGTTTCGGACAGTTTATCAAAGCTGCTTGAGGGTGTGCCTTTGGGAATCGATTCCGCAGGACTTGATTTTACCGACGTTGAACAGTGGCTTGAAAACAATTTGTGGGGCAAGGTCGTAAACGAAATAAAATGTTATACGCAAACAGGAAAAACCTCTGAAGGAGAGGAAACAGACGGAGCTGATCTGAAGATAAGATTTGATATGTTGGCTGAAGAAATGGAAGTTATTTCTCAGACTATGAAAGGAATGAGCGAGTCTTATCCGGAGGTTTATGAAATATGGAACGACATCGAAAATAAAACCGGTGAGCTTTATTTGTACGTAATACAAAACGGACTTGATCCGAGCGGTGAAAATCCAGTTGACGTTACTGAAATTCATGAAGATATAAAAAGATTCAGAGAGGCCGTGAAAAAGATTTCGGAAGAACAGCAGGAAAGCACGGAAGCTTCTGTTTCAACATCTGTAAGCACTTCGGTGCAGACAGCAAGCGTAACCGCCGTTCCCACGACTCCGGTAAAGCATACGGTTTCCACATCAAAAGCGACAAAATCTTCTGCCAAGCCTGTTGTAACAACAACGGCTTCTTCGGCGGGAAAGCCTGCTTCAACTTCTCCGGCAACACTTTACACGCCGGTGTCACAAAAGACGATGTACGCTAAAAGTGCTGTTAATGTCAGAAGCGGAGCGGGAAATACATATAGTAAGCTCGGCGTTCTTTCGGAAGGTCAGTCTGTTCAGGTGATTGGTGAAAGCGGAAACTGGTATGCTGTTAAATACAATTCTGAGACAGGGTTTGTAAGCAAGAATTATATTCAGTCAACAAAGCCTGCGGTTGTCACAATACAGTCAAAAGAGACTTCTCCTGCCAAAACAGACAGTCCTGTGGTTACGACCTCCAAAAAGACTTGGGTTACCACCACAACAACAACTACAGCTGTTGATAAAGATACTCCAGGTTCGGTTTGCAAAGAAGTTTTAAAATATGCAAATGCCGAGAGAAAAGCAGTGGGAGCAAGTTCTCTTGTTGAGGATAAAACTCTTCACAAATATGCAATGATAAGGGCGGAAGAGATTTCAGATTATTTTTCCCATACAAGACCCGACGGCACAACGATACTCTCAAAAGTTTTTGAAATGGGCATCTTTTATACAGCCGCTGAAAATATCGCTTACGGACAAGGCTCTCCCAAAGAGGCAATCGACGCATGGATGAGTTCGACCATGGGACACAGGGAGGCGCTTCTTTCCACTAATTACACTCACTGTGGAATAGGGTATTTTAAATCAGACGGAATTTATTACTGGGTAATGATTTTTGCGGGATAATTTCAATTTATATAAATAAAAAATGCCGCTGCTGTTTTTTGGCAGCGGTTATTTTATTTCCCGACTTTTTATCCGTCGATGTTCAGTATATACCAGTCGTTTTTTATCCTTCCGACGTAAACATAGTAGTTTACGGTTTCTTCGGTTATGCTTCCTTTGTACTGAGCGGTGGTTGCGATCTTGTAGGCTTCCTTTATGTTGAAGCTTTCGCCGTAAGCGTTTTCAAGTATCTCCTCGCTTGAGGATATCTCGTCAGCGCTCATCTGCTCCTCGTTTCCAAAGGTGAGGCTTATGGTGTAACCTTCGCCGAAGCCCTCTGAATAATCCGAATAAGACTGCCTTAAAAATTCGGCTTCCGAAAGGCCATGATTTTCGGCTTCTTCACGGTAATCTTCAGCCATAGGCTCCACCATCGTGCTTATATATCCTTCAAAATCGTTTGTCTGGATAGAATTGAAATAGGTGGTTATGACTTCTGTCTTGTCCTTGTGAAAAATGATACCATTCTGCCACAGCATGAAAATAACTATTGCCGCAAATACGACTGCAACAAGAATTATAAATCCCCACTGCGAACCCTTTGCCGGCTTTTGCAGAGGTTTTGCGGAGGTTTTGTTTTTTGATGATTCTTTAGCTTGTTTTTTGTATTCTTCCGCTCTTTGAGCTTTTTCTTCTTCGGTCATAAAACGTTCGGGCTTGTTTACTTTGTACTTGTCGAATGCCTTGATTTCAAGGTCGGGCTTGCCGAAGCCGCAATGCTCGCACCAGTCGCCTTTGTATTCCTTTCCACAGCTTTTACAATATTTTATCATGATATGTTCCTTTCGCTGAATCAATGATCATTTATTGCATCTTTGCATTAAGAAGTGCCTCTGAAATGGCTCTGTAGCCTTTGTTTGTTATGTGAAGTCCGTCTCCCGAATCGTATTCGCTTGAAAGATAGCCGTCGCTTGCGCATACAGCCGAATGTATATCAATGTATGTAACGTTTCCGCCCATTTTTTCCGCAAGAGCTTTCATGGCTTCGTTGTAGGCGTTTACTTCGTCCGGGGTTATTTTGTAGCTTCTTCCTACAGGCGCCATTGAAACAAGACCTATTTTCTTTTCTTTTGCGTCCTCTCCCATAACTTCATTTACGAGTTCCTCAAGCCCCTGAGAAAATTTTTCCGGACTTAAAGTTGCAATCTCATTCGTTCCCAGCCAGAAATAAACGTAGTCGGGGTCAATTTCAGCGTAAGCCTCATCGAGGGAATATTCCTTTCCGTCAACCTGATAATTTACATTGAACATACTTCCCGTTCTTCCGTCACGGTAAGAAAGAACGTTTTTTCCATCTGAATATTCATCAAGATACGAAGAAAGCCCCGAGCATATTGAATCTCCTATAAACAACGCATTTTCCAGATATTCAGAGTCTGAAAGAGAATTTTCCTCATTTGTATTTTCGTCCTCGTCAGGCTCGTTTTCATTGGAAGTCGTAGTCTGGCTTGCAGTGGTGCCGGTTTCGGGAGCGGTTGTGACGGTACCGGAAGCTTTCTGCTCGTCGGTTTCTGAGGGAGATCCCTGCTGAGAGTTCCTTGTAGTAACAGTAAGAGGAACATAGTCAAGGGAGTCGCCTCCGCATCCCCCAAGAACTAAACAGCACATCAAAGCCACAACGGACCGCAAATATCCTGATCTTTTATTTCTGATCATATGGTTTTCCTCTCTTTTGTTTTTGTGTTTTTTAAATCGGAGCAAAGCGTTGATAAGGGTGTCTGCTTTTCGGCAGACAGACTTAATCACGTTGCGACGATTGCAATCTGTCGCTGACTGCAGCAAGCTGCAGATAGGAGCTTTGCTCCGATTTAAATCCGTTTTGATCCGGCAATAGCTTCTGCTATCTGTTTGGCAATATGCCCCGGCGAGCCGCTTCCGGAAACGGTAATAAGACTATGGGATCTGTAAAGCGGATAACGAAAGTCAAATCGCTCTTTAAGCTGTTCCTTTGTGGAATTATAAGCAATAGGTCTGCGGATATCGCCTTTTATACGACTGTAGCATACTTCAAAGGGAACATCGATAAAAACAGTAATTCCAAAGCTGTTTGCAAGATTGCTGTTTTGTTCCGAAAGAAGGGCTCCTCCGCCTGTGGCAATGACTCCGGTTTTATCCTTGAAGTCGCTTATGGCCATGCTTTCAAGCTTACGGAAATGCTCTTCGCCGTATTTTTTGAATATTTCGGAAATTTTCATTTCTGCTTTTTTTTCGATATATTCGTCAAGATCAAAAAAGGATAGACCGAGATTTTTTGCAAGTATTCTGCCTGCCGTTGACTTTCCGCAACCCATAAAGCCACATAAAAACACGCTTTTCATGTTTTTCTCTCCTTTTATCTGAAATCCTTTTCCACCTTTTCTTCCATTTCGGCAATTATCTTTGACACTTCTTCGTCTGAATAAGTATCCCCGTCCCATATTTCGTGAGCAGATACTGCCTGCCATACAAGCATAGCCATTCCGCCCTGACAGTTTTTGCCCATAGCTCTTGCTTTTTTCATAAGAAGAGTTTCTCTCGGATTGTAGATAACTTCAAAAACTGCTTCACAAGTGGCAATAACTTCATCGCTTACGGGGCAAGCGTCAGTTTTCGGGTACATTCCCACAGGGCAGGCATTCATAAGAAGGTCGTATTTTATTCCGGTGTCAATTTCGGTGTTCAATACAATATTTATTTTTGCGTCAGGTTTTGTTTCGAGAATTTCTTTTTTGACTTGTACGGCAAGAGGAATATCGCTTTGAAGCACGGCAATGTACAGCTCTGCTCCTTCGAGGGCGGATTCTATAGCCATCATTCTTCCCACGCCTCCGCAGCCGATAAGAAGAACTTTTCCCGAAAGTGAAACCCCCATTGAAGAAATGGTTCTTAAAAATCCATCGCAGTCGGTGTTGAAGCCGGTAAGCTTTCCGTCTTTTCTGCACACGCAGTTTACGGAATTGTATCTTTTCGCAGACTTGTCAAGAACATCTATATATTTTATTATTTCCACCTTGTGAGGGATAGTGATATTATACCCGTCAAGAGAATTAAGGTAGTCGGCTTTTTTTTCAAGCTCCGTAGCGTCTGCTTCGATTATTTCATATTGAAATTCTCTGTTTTTGAGTTCAAAAAGTCTTGCATGGATAGGAGGGGACATGGTATGCTTTAAAGAGCCTCCTAAAATAGCGTATCTTCCTTTCATAATCAGTCATCTCCTTAAAAGTCGGTCTTTTTGCATTAAAGGTTTAGTGAAACGGTTCTGCCGGACATTTTATATTGTCTTGTTTTGATTCCCGTCATTTCAAACATTTTCTTTGAGGCTTTTGTTCCGTCTGTGTCTGCGTACTTGTCCTCCATGTAGATAACTTCCTTTATTCCGCTCTGAATTATTGCTTTTGCACATTCGTTGCAGGGAAACAGAGTAACATAAATTTTTGAGCCTTTAAGGCTTCCCGTCGAACGGTTCAAAATAGCGTTTAGCTCCGCATGGCAGACAAAGGGGTATTTTGTTTCAAGAGGAGAGCCCTCTCTTGCCCAAGGCATTTCATCGTCGTCGCAGCCCGTAGGCATACCGTTATAACCCATGGAAAGTATCTTGTTTTCATCGGAAACTATGCAAGCCCCGACCTGAGTGTTTGAGTCCTTGCTTCTCTGAGCTGAAAGAACAGCGATTCCCATGAAATATTCGTCCCATGTTATGTAATCTGTACGTTTCATAAACAGAATCCTCCTTGAATTAAAATATCCGGGCTTGGCACTTTAAAGTCCGATACCCTCCAGAGTCTTTTCAAGAGTTTTCATATTTTCGATATTGTAAGCGTTAGCTCCTCTGAGGGTCTTTTTAACAAGTCCCGTAAGTACCTTGTTAGGTCCGAGTTCAATAAAGTTTTCATAACCCGCTTTTGCCATTTCGGCAAGTTCCGACGTAAATTTAACAGGCGATACGATATGCTTTGAAAGAAGAGCGGGCATATCGGAAAAATCGGTAAGCTTTCCTCCGAGCACGTTTGAGTAAAATTCCTTCTCGGCGGGCTTAAATGTTATTTCCTTTGCGGCGGCTATAAATTCTTCTGCGGCAGGGCGCATTATCTCGCTGTGAAAAGCGGAAGCAACGTTGAGTCTGATCGCTCTTGCCTTTTTTTCTGCAAATACGGCCGCAGCTCTTTCACAGGCTTCGGTTTCTCCTGCAATAACAGTCTGAACGGTTGAATTATAGTTTACAGGAACAACATACCCTTCCGTTTCTTTGCAGACCTTTTCTACCTCCGAGGCGTCAGGCCCGATAATCGCATACATTGCGCCGTCTGGGTTTTCGGCGGCTTTCTGCATTGCCGCAGCTCTCGCTTTGATAAGTTTAAAACCGTCTTCGATAGTAACAACTCCTGCTGCGACCATAGCGGCATATTCGCCAAGGGAATGACCTGCAACCCCGTCAAAATCGATTCCTTTTTCCTTTGCGGCTTCAAAGGCGGCAAGGGAGCACGCCATAATGCCCGGTTGGGAGTTTATGGTCTTGTTAAGTTCCTCCTCAGGTCCTTCAAAGCAGATTTTTTCAATGTCTGTTCCTAATATTTCAGAAGCGGTCTCAAAAACTTTAGCGGCGCTCTCAGAATTTTCGCAAAGCTCCTTTGCCATGCCCACATACTGGGAGCCTTGTCCCGAAAATAAAAAGATATTCTTAGCCATAATGAATACTCCTTGTCTGTTGTGATATATAAGCCTTGTATATCCCGTATATACAAACATACTTATTAATATATTATATCAATTAAAGATGTTTGTCAAGAACCGTAGGCATAAGCTTATGAACAACTCACAAATAATTTGATAATCCAATTTTATTCACAAATTTTTGTTGACCTTTCGGGCATAATGAGGTATAATATGATAGAATACCCATACTGTAAAAACGGAACAGGAGGAATTATAAGTGACCGGAGTTAAAATTCTCGGAGTGGGAAAATGCGTTCCTGAAGGCAGGCTTACAAACGACGACCTTGCGAAGATCGTTGATACAAACGACGAGTGGATTGTCTCAAGAACAGGAATAAGTTCAAGACGAATAGCGGCCGGAGAGCCTACCTTTCACCTTGCGGCGGAGGCGTCAAAGCAGGCTCTTGAAAGAGCGGGACTTAAAGGAGAGGATATAGGGCTTATTATAGCTACTTCTATCACACCCGATTATTACACGCCGTCTGTGGCTTGCATGGTGCAGAGAGAGATAGGAGCGACAGGCTCAATGACTATTGATGTAAACTGTGCTTGTTCGGGATTTGTCTATGGATTTGACATGGCAAAAAGATATCTTCAGACTGATGACAGTTTAAAATACGTTCTTGTGGTTTCCGCCGAGGAGCTTTCCAAGATCACTGACTACAAGGACAGGTCTACCTGTATTCTTTTTGGGGACGGAGCTGCCGCAGTTGTTGTTGAAAGGAAAGAGGATACACTTTATTCAAGCTATCTTGGCGCTGACGGAAACGGCGCACAGTTTCTGATGGCAAGAAATGTGTTGGGAAAAAATCCTCTTGGCAGAGAAGAAACTGTAATAGATGAAAAAATGCCTGAGGGAAACGGACCTTACCTTTATCAGGACGGCAAAGAAGTATACAGGTTTGCAACAAGAGTCCTTCCTATGGTAACAAAAGAGTGTTGTCAGAAAGCAGGAATCGAGCCGGGTGACATTGACGTTATCGTTCCTCATCAGGCAAACTTCCGCATTATTGAAACTGCGGCAAAGAATTTAAAGCTTCCTATGGATAAGTTTTTCCTTAACCTTTCTGAGTACGGAAACACATCAAGCGCGTCTATCCCTATTGCATTCTGCGAGGCGATCGAAAAGGGGAAAGTAAAGAGCGGAGACAAGGTGTGCTTTGTGGGATTCGGTGCGGGACTTACCTATGCGGGAGTTATTTTTGAGTACTGAAAAACATAAATAAACAGGAAAACCAAATTTTAAGGAGAGTATATCATGACTACTAAAAAGACTGAAATAACTGAACTTCTTGGTATCAAGTACCCAATTTTACAGGGCGGAATGGCATGGATAGCCGAGTCTACCCTGGCGTCCGCAGTAACAAACGCAGGCGGTCTTGGAATCATTGCAGGAGGTTCTGCTCCTATTGATTATTTAAGGGAAGAAATAAGAAAAACAAAGGCAAATGTAAACGGCAAGCCTTTTGGAGTTAATATTATGCTTATGAGCCCTAATGCCGAAGAACTTGCTCAGCTTGTTATCGACGAGCAGGTGCCGGTGGTTACAACAGGCGCGGGAAACCCCGGCAAATATATGGCCAAGTGGAAAGAGGCGGGGATAAAAGTTATCCCTGTTATCCCGTCGGTGGCTCTTGCAAGAAGAATGGAAAAGCTGGGAGCTGACGCTGTTGTTGCGGAAGGAACAGAGTCCGGCGGTCATATAGGCGAAAACACGACTATGTGCCTTGTTCCTCAGGTAGTTGACGGAGTGAATATCCCTGTTATCGCAGCGGGAGGAATCGCAGACGGAAGAGGAATAGCGGCTTCATTTATGCTCGGGGCTCAGGGCGTACAGGTAGGAACAAGATTTCTTGCCGCTGAAGAATGTCAGATACACCCCACCTACAAGCAGCTTGTAATAGACGCTAAGGATACCGACAGCATTGTGACAGGAAGAACAACAGGTCATCCTTGCAGAAACGTAAAGACAAAATTCTCAAAGAAGCTTGCAAGCGGTGAAATGAATGGAACAATTACTCCGGAAGAGTTTGAAGAGATAACTCTCGGTTCTCTCAGAAAAGCTGTTAAGGACGGAAATCTTGAAGAGGGTTCCTTCCTTTGCGGCGCAATCGCAGGACTTGTAACAAAGATAGAGCCTGCCAAGGATATCATCGAAGAGATGTTCAGCCAGGCAGAGGAGCTTCTTTCAAAATAAAATTCCCGTCAAGATTTATTTTCACAAGGGAGGTGAGCAGCTGTGAGCGGAATAGTCTCGCATATTGCCGTGGGGGAGTTGATTCTGGAAAAAGCAGGAGAAAAAATCAAGGATCCTGAGGCTTTTGTTGTTGGAAATATCGCTCCCGACGCTGTACATTCCCGTGAAAATTACAAAAGGGAAATGAAAAAGATATCACACTTGCGTCAGGGGATAGTTGACAGCACTTTTTTGCAGAAGGATAATCTTAAACTTTTTCATGACCGCCTTGAGGATTTTGTAAAAAGCTTTTGCGTCAAAACAAGAGCTGACTATGACTTTATGTGCGGATATGCGGCACACCTTGTTACCGATGAACTTTTCATCAGAACCGTACGGCAGGAATACGTCGGGAAAATGGAAAAAATCGGGGTTTATCAGGATGATATTGAGTTTTTCTACAAAATAACAAGGGATATGAACGGTACAGATTATATTATAGCAAAAAAATACCCCTTCAAAACCGACCCGGTGCTTTTTCTTGAAAAGCCCGAACATTTTGAAGTTGACGGCTTTGTACGTGTCAATGAGATAAACCTTACTATGAAATGGATAGCAGAAAACTATTTTGAAGGGGAAAACCGATTTAAAAGTCCGGTGTATCTCACTTATGAAGAGGTCTGTGAATTTATTGACAACTCTTCGGAGGAGGTTTATAAGTGGCTTTCCGATAAGGGGCTTTACTGAAGAAAAGGAAGGGAACAAAAATGAAATTGAAAAAGATTCTTGCGGCTGCTGCGGCGGCTATGACGTTTTTAAGCGGCTGTGGGGGCAGTTCTGAATCAAGCGGCTCAGGCAGTTCGCAAAACAATACGGAAGGGACGAATAACATGACAACTTCGGCGCGGGATAATTCTTCGCAAAGCCCTGAAGCTGATGAGATAAAAGAGCCAAAAAGCATTAAGCTTATGGCGGCGGGAGATTCCATCACAGACGGATTCTGGCTTGAAGGAGGATACAGGGTAACTCTCTGCGATCTGCTTGAAGAAAACGGATATTCTCAGTATGTAGATTTTGTCGGAAACAAGCAAAGCGGCAATTGTTATGACGGCGATCATTGCGGATATACTGCGTTTGCAATAGACCAGATACCGGCAAGCGAATCTGTAACGGGCGCAAGAAGCGGTATAACAAGATTTATTAAAAAGCTTGTGCCGGAGTATGAGCCGGACGTTGTTCTTCTACAGATAGGAACAAACGATATTTTAAGTCTCTATAAGCTTGACGAGGCAGGAACAAGACTTGAAAATCTTGTGGATATATTCCTTGAGAATATCCCGGAGGACGGAATGCTGTTTCTGGCGACAATTCCATACATGGACGCAACGGATAATACATATATCCCGGCAGAATATTTTACTGTAGAGGATATGGACAAATACGTTGACGACTACAATGCCAAGGTAAAGGAAATAGTGGAAAAGAAGCAGGCGCAAGGAAAGAATATAGAACTTGCCGATGTAAACAGCGTCCTTACAAAAGAAGATCTTTACGATGGCGTTCACCCCAGTGAAGAAGGATATAAGAAGCTGGGAGAATTCTGGTATGAAAAGGTAAAGGACTTTATTACGGAATAAATTCCTGTAAGATATAACCAAGTCGCCGATGTCCCCCCTGCTGAGTATTCGGCGGGTATGCCTCATATAAGACGGGTTAGCCTTCTGTTGGAGTTTCAGTGGGGGTTATTAGGAATTCCATACTGAAATCCCTGAGGGACAAACTGCGACGAGTTGCAATCATTGCAGCCAATTTTAAACAAGCTTAATCGGCTTTGCTCCGATTTAAATTTATTCAAGTTAAATGCGAAAGGAATGATATTTTTGGCAACAGCTATTATTACAGGTTCTGCAAGAGGAATAGGCGCAGCCATCGCTTTAAGACTTGCTAAGGACGGCTTTGATATTGCCTTGAACGATGTAAGCGAGGCAATGTTTGAGGGAAACGATATTGTTGAACAGATAAGAGCTCTCGGAGTTCAGTGCGAGGTGTTTATCTGCGACGTTTCAAATCACGACAGCGTTAAGGAAACTGTTTCTGAGATAAAGGAACGTTTCAAAACTATCGATGTTCTTGTAAATAACGCAGGTATAACCCGGGACGGACTTCTTGCAAGAATGAGCGAGGAGCAGTACGACACGGTAATTGCCGTAAACCAGAAAAGCGTTTTCAACATGACAAAGTTTGCGGGAGCTGTAATGATGAGGCAGCGTTCGGGAAGGATTATCAACCTTTCTTCTGTAGCGGGTCTTTACGGAAATCCCGGTCAGATGAACTACAGTGCGTCAAAGGCGGCTATCATCGGAATGACCAAGACTGTTGCAAAGGAGCTTGGGTCAAGAGGAATCACCTGTAACGCAGTTGCGCCGGGATTTATCAAAACTCCTATGACCGACAAGCTTACAGACGCCCAGAGAGAGGCAATGCTTAATCTCATTGCAATGAAGCGTTACGGCACTGTTGACGAGATAGCAGGAGTAGTATCCTTCCTTGCGTCGGAGGACGCAAGCTATGTAACAGGTCAGGTAATTGAAATTTCCGGCGGACTTTCAATGTAAAAATAAAGGAAAGGAATTATTCACATGAAAAGAGTAGTTATCACAGGTATGGGAACAGTAAATCCTCTTGGAAAGAATGTTCCGGAATTCTGGGAAAATATCAAGGAGAACAAGCTTGGCTTTTCATATATAGATCAGTTCGATGCAAGCGATTTTGATATCAAGATCGTGGGCGCAGTCAGGGATTTTGACTACACGGGAGTGATCGAAAAGAAGGAAGCAAGAAGAATGGACCGCTTTACCCAGTTTGCTGTTTATGCCGCAGATCAGGCTTTGAAGGACAGCGAGACTGATTTTTCAGACCTTGATCCATTCAGAGTGGGAGTTATCGTAGGCGCAGGTATCGGAGGACTTCAGCAGATAGAGACTGAGCATACCAAGTTCCTTGAAAAAGGTCCCGACAGGATTTCGGTTTTCTTTATTCCTATGATGATTGCAAATATGGCAGGGGGCATGATCTCCATAAGAACAGGATTTAAGGGAGCAAACTTCCCTGTAGTTACCGCGTGTGCTTCAGGCTCTCATGCTATCGGAGAGGCTTTCAGAAAAATAAAGGACGGATACCTTGACGCTTGTATCTGTGGCGGAAGCGAAGCTGTTATCACAAAATTTACTCTTGGCGGCTTCAATAACATGAAGGCTCTTTCAAAATCCGACAGGCTTGATAAGTGTTCAACTCCTTTCGACGCTGAAAGACAGGGATTTGTTTTAGGCGAGGGAGCAGGAATACTTATTCTTGAAGAACTTGAACACGCAAAGGCAAGAGGAGCTAAAATATATGCGGAGATTTGCGGTTACGGCGCAACAGGTGACGCTTACCACATGACAAGCCCCGACCCTGAGGGAGCCGGCTCTGCAAAGGCTATCGAGCTTGCTATCGGGGAAGCAGGCGTAAAGCCTGAAGAGGTAAATTATATCAACTCCCACGGAACCTCCACAGGTCTTAATGACAAGTTTGAAACAAGAGCCATCAAAGTCGCTCTTGGAGAGGAAGTCGCTCATAAAGTGCCTGTAAATTCAACAAAGTCAATGATAGGACACCTTTTAGGCGCGGCAGGGGCTGTTGAAGCAATAGTTACTGCTCTTTCCTGTAAAGAGGACTTTATCCACAGGACTATGGGCTATGAAACACCCGACCCTGAGTGCGACCTTGATTATGTTACGGAGGCAAACAGAAATACTACCGTTGACGTTGCACTTTCAAATTCTCTCGGATTCGGAGGACACAACGCAACGCTCTGCTTTAAGAAATATAAGGATTAAGGAGATATTATAATGTCTAAGCTTGATTTTGATTTTACATTTAAAAATATTGAAAAGCTTGCATGCCTTGTAAGCGAAAAAAATCTCGGCGAAATCACTGTCGAGGACGGAGATATGAAAATTTCAATCAAGGCAAAGGAGGAGCCAGCCCCTGTAATGGGAATGCCTGCTCCAATGCCTCCTGTGGAAGCAATGCCGTCTCAGACCGCTGTTCAGCAAACAAAGCCGCAAGCAGAAGAGAAAATAGATGGGAATGTAGTAAAAAGCCCGATTGTGGGAACTTTCTATGCCGCTCCATCGCCTGACGCAAAGCCTTTTGTTAAAGTAGGAGACAGTGTTTCTCAGGGAGACGTCATCTTCATCATCGAATCAATGAAGGTTATGAGCGAGGTTCAGAGTGAATTTACCGGAACAGTCAAGAAAATTCTTGTTAATAACGGCGACGCTCTTGAATATGACCAGCCGGTAATGATAATCGGTTGATAAGGGAGGAAAATTATGGCGGTTCTTTTGGATAAGGAGCAGATAAAGGAAATAATTCCTCACAGAGACCCTTTTCTGCTTATTGACGAAATAAATGAAATGGAAGTCGGCAAGCACGTTGTTGCTACAAAATATATCAAGGCTGATGACTTCTGGTTTAAGGGGCATTTTCCGGACTATCCTGTAACTCCGGGGGTTTTAATGGTTGAAATGCTTGCGCAGGCGGGAGCTGTAGCGCTTCTTTCAATTCCTGAAAACAAAGGAAAAATCGGACTTTTCGGCGGAATCAATAATGCAAAGTTCAGACGTCAGGTTGTTCCCGGAGACACCTTGAGACTTGAAGTGAGCATAACAAAAATAAGAGGTCCTATAGGAGTTGGAACTGCAATAGCGACTGTTGACGGAGAAAAGGCTGTTTCATGCGAAATAACCTTTGCTATTAAGTAAAGAGGTGTGAAAGGAGCGGCTCCTTTTCAGTTGACATAATAACATAAAAAAGGAGCGGAATAAATATGTTTAAAAAGGTACTTATTGCAAACCGAGGAGAAATAGCGGTAAGGATAATCCGTGCCTGCCGTGAGCTTGGACTTCATACAGTTGCGGTTTACTCAACAGCAGACAAAAACGCTCTTCATGCAAAAATAGCTGACGAGGCAGTGTGCATCGGACCTGCTCCCAGTAAGGACAGTTATCTTAACATGAAAGCTATAATTGCGGCCTGCGAGGTAACACAGGCTGACGCTATACATCCCGGATTCGGTTTTCTTTCCGAAAACGCTGATTTTGCCAGAATGTGCGGAAAATGCGGGATAAAGTTCATAGGACCCAAGCCTGAAAGCATTGAGATGTTAGGCGATAAGGCGCAGGCGAAGGAGACCATGAAAGAGGCGGGAGTCCCTGTTATCATGGGCTCTGACGGCGCTGTAAAAAACATTGATTACGCATTTGATCTTGCAGGGAAAATAGGCTATCCCGTTATGGTAAAGGCTTCGGCAGGCGGCGGCGGAAGAGGAATAAGAATAGTAAGAAGCGAGGATGAACTTGAAAGTCAGATAGAAGCCGCTAAGCAAGAGGCTCAGGCTTGCTTTGGAAACGATGAAATTTATATTGAAAAGTTTATTGAAAATCCAAAGCATATTGAAATACAAATACTTGCAGACGAACACGGAAATGTGATCCACTTGGGCGAGCGTGACTGTTCAATGCAGAGAAGAAACCAGAAGGTTTTAGAGGAAACTCCTTCTCCTATCATGACGGAAGAACTCAGAGAAAGAATGGGTAAATCTGCTGTTGACGCAGCAAAAGCCTGCGGATATGTAAACGCAGGAACTATTGAATTTCTTGTTGACAAACACGGGGATTATTACTTTATGGAAATGAACACCCGTATTCAGGTAGAGCATCCGATTACAGAGGCTGTCACAGGGGTGGATCTTGTTAAGGAACAGCTTCTTATCGCTATGGGAAAAGAACTTTCCTACAAGCAGGAGGATATAAAGCTTACAGGTCATGCTATCGAATGTCGTATCAACGCTGAAAATCCGAAGCTTAATTTCAGACCTTCTCCGGGACTCATAAAAAGCCTTCACATTCCGGGTGGTTTTGGAGTAAGAATTGACACCGCGGTTTATCAGGGTTACGAAATTCCTCCCTATTACGATTCAATGATAGGAAAGCTTATCGTGTACGCTCATACAAGAGAAGAAGCTATTGCCAAAATGACTTGGGCTCTTTCCGAGTTTATCGTTGACGGTGTTCAGACAAATATTGATTTCCAGCTTGCTCTTATAAGAAGCGAAGGCTTTATCAAGGGAGATTACGATAACGGTTATCTTTCAAGAGCAGAGCTTAAATACTGATATTATTGATTATAAGGAGGTGTGATATTGTGTTAGAGGATCTTTTTTCTGTTGTTAAAATGAGGTTTAACGGGGACAAAAAAGAAAACTCCAACGAAGGGGGCAAGCCCAGTATTCCCAAAGGGCTTATGTTCAAATGCCCCAGATGCTCAAACGTTGTTTTTATGGAGGAGTTTGAAAAAACGGGGAAGGTGTGTCCCAACTGCAATTATCACGCAAGATTATCAAGTCGTGAAAGACTTGATATAACTGTTGACAAGGGAAGCTTTGTTGAGTACGATCCCCTTATGACTTCAAAAAACCCCATAGACTTTGAGGGATATCCTGAAAAGCAGGCGGATCTCAGAGCCAAAACAGGGCTTAAAGACGCAGTTATCACAGGCGAAGCTACAATCCGCGGCGAAAAGGTAGTTATAGGTATAATGGACTCGCGGTACATGATGGCTTCAATGGGAAGCGTTGTGGGCGAGAAGATAACAAGGGCTTTTGAACAGGCTGAGAAGAAAAAGCTGCCTGTGATAATGTTTACCTGTTCCGGAGGAGCAAGAATGCAGGAGGGAACCGTTTCTCTTATGCAGATGGCAAAGACCTGCGCTGCGGCAAAGCGTTACAGCGATTCGGGAGGATTATATATAACAGTTATGACCGATCCGACTACAGGAGGAGTTACCGCTTCTTTTGCTTCTGTGGGAGATATAATCATTGCAGAGCCTAAGGTGCTTATAGGATTTGCAGGAAGAAGAGTAATTGAGGGAACTATAAAGCAAAGACTTCCTGATGATTTCCAGTCTGCCGAATTTCTGCTACAGCACGGATTTATCGATATGATAGTTGAAAGAAGTAAAATAAGAAGGACTATCGCTCACCTTATAAAGCTCCACAAGGGGTAAGAAAAGGAGAAATTTCTATGAACAGCTTGACAGCTTGCGAACGGCTTGATATAATAAGACATAAAAACAGGCCTACTGTAAGGGATTATATTCCAATGCTTTTTGACGACTTTTTTGAAATGCACGGCGACAGGCTTTACGGCGACGACGGTGCAATTATCGGCGGGGTAGGATATTTCAAGGGAAAGCCTGTAACTGTTATTGCAACTGTAAAGGGAAGAAATCTTGAAGAAAACAAGGCTTCAAACTTCGGAATGCCTCACCCGGAAGGGTATAGAAAGGCTTTGAGGCTTGCAAAGCAGGCTGAGAAGTTTCACAGACCGGTAATTTGTCTTGTTGACACAGCCGGAGCTTTTTGCGGAATCGAAGCTGAAGAAAGAGGTCAGGGAGAAGCCATTGCAAAAAATCTTATGGAATTTTCAAGCCTTAAAACACCGGTAATTACAATTATTCTCGGAGAAGGAGGAAGCGGCGGAGCTTTGGCGCTTGCCGTTTGCGATGAACTTGCAATGCTTGAAAACGCACTTTATTCGGTAATTTCACCAAGAGGCTGTGCGTCGATTCTTTGGAAAGACGCAAGCCGTGAAAGAGAAGCCTGCGAGGTTTTAAAGATCACTGCCGAGGATCTTTCAAGGCTTGGCATCTGCGACGGGATCATCGAGGAAGCTCCCGGAGGGGCGCACAACGATCCGGAGCTTACTGCCGAGTATATTTCCGAATATATTTCCGGGGCAATCAAAAGAAAATGTGAAAAAGGACTTGACGAATTGCTGAATGAAAGGTATACTAAATTTAGAAAAGTAGGCGAGTTTTCAGAAAATTAGTTCTTAGCGACAATTAATGCAAAGTGAAAATAAAACTCTTTGCTTTAATAGAAAAATCCACGAATGGAGGGAATGTAAATGGTATTTGATAAAGTAAAGGCAATTATCGTTGATCAGCTTGATGTTGATGAGGATAAGGTAACACTTGAAGCTTCTATCACAGAAGATCTTGGCGCTGATTCTCTTGACATTGCTGACCTTGTTATGTCTTTCGAGGATGAGTTTGGAATTGAAATTCCTGACGAGCAGTTTGAAAATGTAAAGACTGTAGGAGATATCGTTAAGCTTATTGAAGCTTGATTCTCTGCTTAAAAGTACAGAACAAAGCAAAAATAAACACCTTTTCGTACATAATTGCGAAAAGGTGTTTTTTTATAATATTCAGTTGTTTTGATTATTCATAGGAAACTCTTTCGTACTCAATGCCTTTTTGTTCAAGAAGGCTTAAAATACCGTTTTCTCCGGGGAAGTGAGCCGCTCCGACCATGTATAAAATGTCCTTGTCTCCCTGACAAAGCTCTTCTATCTTATCTGCCATGCCGATATTTCTGTCGTCAAGAAGCTTTTTGTTGTAATCTTCCACAAGGGCAATTTCCTCCTCGGTCATACCCTCTGTGTCCTCTTCAGCTAAAGAATCAACATTTCCCTCTGCCCAAGCCTTGTAAAGTTCCGTGTACTGCTCAACGATCTCATCGTCGGAGTATTTAAGATATGAACTAAGCTGGAGGTTGTAAAACTCATCTGAAAATCCAAAAAGCAATTTCATCTGATCCATTGCGTTTTCAATTTCGATAATTTCCTTTCCGTCCTCCTTGCAGAGGTCAAGGAAATAGTAATCTATTCCGTTGTCGGCATACATCTGGGCTTTCTGGCTGATGGTTTCTTCAAGAAGCGAACTCCATACTGCCGGGTGGAAGTAATCATACGTCACATTATAAACTCCCCAGTCGGTAAGCTTTTCAACAATACCGTTGTATACATCTTCGTCAAGGTGGTCTTTGACCGTTCCGTCGCTTAATAGCATCATGGAGTAGTATTCGCTAAGGGCTTCAGTATCTTCTAAAAACGCATTGGTATCGCATTCAAACGCAACGGCGTCGGCATTTTCGTAAACGTCCATGATAATATCGGGCAAAGGATAAGCCTCATCGGGAAGAACGTGCATTGAACCAAGCATATAGATGGTGTTGCCCTTTTCCGTTTCAATTTTCCACATTGCAGGAGTAATTCCTGAGGGTTCGCCGTCGGCAGGCGGTTTTTCGGGGTCGTCATCGTCATTTGACGAGGTTTGTGAGGCGGTGGTGGTTGACGTATCCGGAGCAGAGGTTTCTGCCGGGGCGGTAGTTGTCAAAGCGCCGTCTGATGAATCAGAGGGCTTTGAGCCTGAGGAGTCGTCATTTTCAGTGCATCCGCTTGCAATAAGCATAAGAGTGGCAATGAGTATTGCACTAAGCTTTTTTGAAAGATTTTTTATCATAAGATATTTCCTTTCTTAGATTGCCTTGATATCATAGTTTATATTTGTTATTCGTTCTCGCTTAGAGTTTTATTCTTCTTTGCCCTTTTCTTTCCGCCGAAGTTTAAGGTAACAGTGAAAATCCTGTCGGTAGTGAATATCTTTACCGCAACCGCCATGCAGATAACAAGAAGAATACACTGGTAAGCAAAGCCTCCCCAGAAGATTCCCATATTTGAGAACATGATGTTTTCCGCGGCAGTAAATGTATGGGTAAACGGGATAGCGTAGACGATTATTCTGAGAATGGGGTTTAATTCTTTAAGATCCATTACCATTGAAAGAATATATGGTATAATTGCCATAAATATAATTGGCATAAGAAGTGACTGTGCGGATTTTGCGTCTTTTGCAAGAGCGCCGAGAACAAGGGAAACCGAAAGGGTAATAAGCACGGTAACAAAAAGCTGAAGTCCTAAAAGAATATATCCTGAAAATGAAAGGGTAAGACCTAATTCGCTTAAGTATTTATCAGCATCTATCCCTGATGGCAGTTCAGAAGTCATAGAGCCCATCATCTGGCTGAAACCGATCATGTAAGCTATTGCATTAAAGGCGGCGACTGTTCCGGCGGCAAGCATTTTTGCAAGAAGCACGGAAAGTCTTGACACAGGCGCAGACAGAAGTGTTTCAAGGGTCTTGTCGATCTTTTCCGTTGAGATTGCAGTCATAATAAGCTGGGATGAGAACATTATAAGCACATACACCACGATTGGTACGAACATACTTTGCATTGAAGTGAGTGAAGAAATGAGAGTAGAGGAAACCGGAGCACTTTTGTCTGCAACAATAGTTATTGGTGAAACAGTAACCAATGTTTCGGATTTTGCGATATCCTCAAGAGAAATTCCCTTGTTAGCAATATACAATGTCTTTGCAATCTGCCGGATAGATTCTACAGCGGAATCGTTAAGTGAAATATTTGAAAGGGTTGCGGAGGAACTCATTTTTGAAATTGAAATTATTTCACATTCCTTGCCGTTTAAAAGAGCGTCGCCAAAGCCTTCGGGAATAATGATAGCATTATTGACATCAAGCCTCTCAAGCTCCTTTGCGTAGTCCTCGGACTGAATATCCACAAGCTTCACAAGGCTGTCATCGTAGGATATAACGGCGCCTGTTTCTTCATCTACTTCGCTTATGGTAAGCTGTTTTATAAGATCCTTTGAAATTTGGCTCTGATCCTTGTCGCAAATGGTCATAACCGACATTTGTTCAACTGAGTCCTCGATTATTCCGCCGAAAGCATTTCCGGCAAAAACAAGGACAAACATCATAACAATAGTTGTGATTATAGTTGATGGTGTAAGAAGCTCTTTAAGCTCCTTTCTGAAAAGGTTAGCAAATTTCACTGTTCTTCACCATCCCTTCAAATACTTCCTCAAGATTTTTGGCATTGTGTTTTGCTTTAAGTTCCTCAGGAGTTCCGATTTCCAGAAGATTTCCTTTTGCAATTATTCCGACTCTGTCCGAAACAAATTCTATCTCAAGCATATTGTGGGAGCTTAACAAAAAGCTCATTCCTTCATCTGCGGCAAGTTTTTTTATCATTCGTCTTATTTCAAGAGCGTTAAGGATATCCAGTCCGCTTGTAGGCTCGTCAAGAATTGCAAGAGCAGGTCTTGACATAACGGCTCTTGAAAGAAGAAGTTTTCTTATCATACCTCTTGAATAGCTTTCAATTTTATCGAAAAGTCTGTCGCCCAGTCCGCAAATCTCTTTTGCTCTTTCAACATACTCTTTAGCGTGGTTCTTATCCGGAGCATAAAGCTTTGCCATAAAATCAAGATAGTCAATTCCCTTCATTGTTTTGTAAGCGCCCGCTTCGTCGGGAAGATAAGTAATATTTTCTCTTACTTTTGCGGCGTCTGTAAGTATGCTGTGACCTGCAACTACAGCGTCGCCTTCGGTAGCTGTAAGAAGAGTTGATATCATACGGATAGTAGTGGTTTTTCCCGCACCGTTTGGACCTATAAGAGCAAATATTTCGCCTTTTTTGATATTAAAGGTCACATCATGGGCGGCATATACCCCTTTTTTGTACATTTTTGAAAGTCCTTTGACTTCCAGAACGTTTTCTGACATAAGGTATCCCCCTTACAATATAGTAGTGTTTTGGTTTTTAATAAACGCAAGCATATTACGGTCACGCTTTATAGTAACATATTTTATATAGAAAAGCAACAAAATTTTGAATCTGTAATAATTCTGTAACGAGGTTTTACAGAAAATTTTCGCAGTTTTTTCGCCAACATTTTAATGAGGGTAATTTTTCGGACAGGTGTTGAAAGCTTTGAAAACTCCCGTTGTTTTTTCACTGTAAACGCTGAGTTTTCAACGTTTTCAACAGAGTTTTCAACATTTTTAAATTATATGCCTGTTGAAAAAGTTATTTCAGAAACAAATACGTAACAGCATAGTAACATTAAATTTATTATTTTCAACCCTTAAGCTAAAAAAGAAGCAGTTTTTTTGTGAAATCGGTCAATTGACAGAGAAATAAATCGGGTCATGAAGGGGCCTTATTAAGTAAGGGTAAAAGCCTTTACGAAATCCGCACGTAAAATTTCGATGATTTCGCAATCGGCAGTCAACGGTGCCTTGTATTAAATCCCGAACCTATGACGATTTTCTCGGAAAAGCTTGGGTTCTTCAAAGAGTGTGGCAAATCAAACTCTATTACAGCAAAAAAGGGAAGCCCGGTTTCGGGTTTCCCTTTAATGTTATCTGATATGTTTTACTTTGAGCTTTAAATTAGTTAGCACCGGTATTATTGGCAATCTCTGTGTTAGCCTGGTTTACAAGGTAATTAACAGCACTCTCGTTTTGACCAACAAGCTCGGTCCATGTTGTAGCGCCGTCCTCGCCTTCTGTCATTGTACCTGCACTGATTGTGTTGTTGAAGAGTGAAGAAAGCTGATCGTCAACACCGTTGTAGAATTCAAATACAGGGTTTTCCTTACACATATCATAAATAGTCTTTTTCATTTCAATCATTTCGTCAGACCAGCCGTAAACGTTCTTGAGCTGTTCTACACCGATCTGCTGGATGCCTTCGTCAAGGAGACATGCTCTCTTACAATCCATGTAAGCTGCAAATCCCTCTGGGTTAGGCGCACCTGTACAAAGAACGTAACCGTTGACTCTTGCGCTTACATAGTAAGGCTCGTTGTCTGTGTTGTCAGGCATAGGAACAAACATAACTTCGCCTGCGGCAATGTCGCCGAAGAGCTTGGTTTTCTCCGGAGCATCTTCAAGAGCCCAGAGTCCGATAGGAATAAAGAGGGTCTTTCCATCGCCAAGACCTTCGCCGTTCTGACCTGAACCTCTTGTTTTCCAGTTGTTATCCTTTCTTGGGAATACGATACCCTTTCTTGTTTCATCGTACATTCTGTTTTCAATAACAGCGATCTCAGCGCTTCCGAGGTTGCTTACGATCTTACCGTCTTCAAGACCGATAAGCGGAACACCTGTTGTCTGCTGGATAGCTTCATCGTACCAGTATCCGTCAAGAGCATATTTTTCCTGATCAGGGTCTACAAAGTTTTCGCACATTTCAAAGAATATGTCAAGATCCCACTCGCCGTTAGCAAAAAGCTCGGCAGGATCTTCATATCCCTCAGCATCAATTGTAGCTCTGTTATAAACGCAAACCAAATTAGGCTGAACCTCAATAAGTGCAACGTAGTGGTTGCCGTTGAATACAAACTCGTCTGCGGCAGTCTTAACGTCGCTCCAGAGAGCCGAGTCAAAGTCTATGTAGTCGTCAATAGGCTGGAACATTCCTCTGATAGCGCCCTTAGGGAATACGTCCATGTCATCCGCTGCAAAGAAATCCGGTGCGGTATCTGCTATAACAAGTTTTGCAAGATCGTCGAATCTGGTTTCCCATGTAGTTGAGTTATCCTTGATTACTCCATCGTATTTAAGCTTAAAAAGCTCAATATCTGCACTTGCGGATTTTCCCTCGCTTGGGTTGAGGTCATAGTGACCGAACCAGTTGATTTCTTTGTTTGCAAGCTCTCTGTCAGGGAGAGTACTGCTGTTTGCAAGCTCTTCAACTATCTTCTGCTGTTCGTCTGTAAATGCAACTGCGCCCTTATCGCCATCGCCGGAGCCGTCGTCTTTTCCACAGCCTACAACTGAGAAAGCCGAAAGAACAGCGATCATACCGGCAATAACACGTTTTGTAAGTTTCATTAAGTGGTATACCTCCTTCAAAATATCCGTCTGTATCTCCTTCAGACGTAAAACAATCGGAATTATTACATTTCGGCCAGAACCGAAAAACGACACTTTTTTAAGTGCCTTTCCTAAGTTTATAATATCAAAAACTTAAAATTCCGTCAATCGTCATTTTGCAATATAAATCATTTGAGATTTTGGTTATTTTGCACATTGAAAACCTGATATCGTTTACAACAAACGTTTTCGATTTAAGTATTTCGGTTTTTATAACTTATTAACAAAAATATTACAATTTTAAATTAAGCTGTTATACTGTATTTTAAGCTTTATAACTAAGTCGCCGATGTCCCCCTGCCGAATATTCGGCAGGTCTGCCTCCAATAGGAGGCAGGGTTCCATTCAGTTTTTCAGTGGGGGTTTTAATCCCCCACTGAAACCCTGAGGAGCAAAGCTCCTATCTGCAGCTTGCTGCAGTCAGCGACAGATTGCTTTTCGTCGCAACGTGATTAA
>CALWNN010000006.1 GCA_944382845.1 uncultured Clostridia bacterium | reverse complement strand
ATGCCTGTAAACGAGGACTTCTGGGAAATCTACAACGGCGTCAAGAATATTCTTGAACCCTACGATGTGGGCAAAATCGTAGAGGCTCACAGAGAACTGCTCGGCAAGGAATAAAGTCTGATAAAGAGAGTTCAGAATGTTGGATAATTACAATGTTGAAAAGTCGAACATTGTTTGCTTTTCGTAGCATTTTTAGCGATCGTAAATTTCCTTAACAACAATTCACTCCTGCCTGTTGTTCGATATAGCATAAAACAGCATCGGCATTCTCAACCGATGCTGTTTCTATTCGACAAACCTGAATTTGTATGTTAATCAATATGATAGCAATTGAATCATTAAATCCATAATTCCATTTCTCCGGAATCGCAAAAACCAAATTTTTCATACAGATGCTTTCCTGTTGTTGATGGTTTTAGTTTTATGGTATGAACGCCTTTGCTTTGCAACCATTTCAGTAGCTCTTCAATTATTTTTGAAGAATAACCGTTTCTTCTTTTTTCAGGAATACAATATACATCAATTATATAACCATACATTGGCGTTTTGAAGAAACAAAACGGAACGTCTTCCTTAATTACTGCACCGCCACACGCAACAACCCTATCATTTTCATACGCTAAATAATGACAGCATTTTTCTTCTTGGTATAATTCCTTATATTTTTCATATATCTGTGCTTCGGCATTATCCTGTAGCAAAGCTATTGAACCTACTTCTGTAAACATATCCATTTTTAGCTTAACAACAATATTCAGATCTTCGATTTCTGCCTTTTTTATTTCCATAGTAATATACTCCGTTCAAACAAACTCCGTTTTATCCCGAAGTGTGTATGTCGCATTTTCAAAAGAAAGCTATGTTATTTTCTTATAACCAAGTCGCAACGTGATTAAGCACAGCTCTGAAAGAGATGTTTAGCTCTGAAAGAGATGTTTAGCTCTGAAAGAGATGTTCAGCTCTGAAAGAGATGTTCAGCTCTGAAAGAGATGTTTAGCTCTGAAAGAGATGTTTAGCTCTGAAAGAGATGTTTAGCTCCGAAGGAGATGTATAGCTCTGAAAGAAATGTAATTATCAACGCTTTTCTCCGATTTAAAACCCTTACGGGTTTTAGGTTCCGCCATCTGGTCAATCAAAAAATGACACCGGATCAAAGGTCTGATGCCATTTTTCTGGTCGAGGTGACAGGACTTGAACCTGCGGCTTCTACGTCCCGAACGTAGCGCTCTACCAAACTGAGCCACACCTCGAAAATAACAAAATATATTATATAACTTTTTTTTGCTGTTGTCAAGTGCAGACGGATAATTTATCTCCTTAATAAACAAAAAGAATATTTTCCCCGGGTTTGTCATGTATTTGTCCTTGTGCGCATATACATTAGTAAAAAAGCGAAGGCAGGTTAGGCTTATGTTTGTAAAGACCATAAAAGTTAAAAAGCCGGGATTTGTAATTCTTGCGCTGGCGGCAGCTATATTCGCAGCGGTACTAATGATCCTTGTTCTTACGGGAGCGGGAAAGGGTTCTGAATACACAATGAAAACCGAAGCCGACAGACAAGCGTTTTTAAAGGAAATGGGCTGGGAAACGGGAAAAACCTATAATGAATGCAAGGTGGTGATAATCCCTTCCGAATTTAACGACGTTTACAAAAAATACAACGACCTCCAAAAAGAACAGGGCTTTGACCTTGAACGGTACAAGGGAAAAACCGTTGAGATCTATACTTACGAGGTTAAGAATTATCCGGGACATGAGGAAAATATTATATGCACTCTTATGGTGTATAACGATGTACTTATAGGAGGCGACGTTTCCTGTATTGAAGTCGGAGGCTTTATGCAGGGACTTATGAAACCGGAAAAATAACGGGACTGTAATTCTGATCGAGGCAGAAAACAAGGCTTGACGCTTTGCTTTCTGCCTTTACTTTAGTGCGCTATACTAAACTATTTGAAATCTATAATCCTAATTCCGCCGTTTTTTCGGTGCGAAGACAGGATTTTTATCCAAGTTCGGCGAATCGGGTGCAGGAACTTTCCTGCTGTTTTTCATAGAAATAAGCCTTATCAGTCTGTGTTTTCGGTGCGAAGACAGGATTTTTATCAAAGTTCGGCGAGTCGGGTGCAGGAACTTTCCTGCTGTTTTTGAAAGTTGTAAATTTTATCTATATGAGTTTCGGCACAAAGATAATAGGCTTTATCTCTGTTCGGCGAATCGGGTGCAGGAACTTTCCTGCCAAGGCGTCAGGCTGGACTTTTTGCGGAAAGTGTGATATATTAAAACAGAGGCAGTGCAGAAAGTTGTACTATCAGATAAAAAAGTAAAAGGAAATTGCTATGCGCCTGGATAAATTTATATGCTCGCAAAAAAACAACCTGTCAAGAAAAGACATAAAAGAGCTTTGCCGCAAGGGTCATGTGCTTGTAAACGGAAATGTTGTGAAGAAGTCTGATTTTAATGTTTCGGAAAACAAGGACAAGGTAACGGTGTGCGGAGAGGAGATATTATATAACCGGTTTTTGTACATCATGCTCAACAAGCCAAAGGGCGTGGTCTGCTCAACCCGTGACGGAAAATCTCCAACCGTGCTTTCTCTTGTCCCGGAAAACCTTATGCGAAAAGGACTTTTCCCCGCCGGACGCCTTGATAAGGACACGGAAGGGCTTGTTCTCATTACCGACGACGGAGAACTTGCCCACAGAATACTTTCCCCTAAAAAACACGTTCCAAAAAAATATTATGTCGAGCTTGAACGCCCTGTGCGGGAAAATTACAAGCAAGCCTTTGAGAAAGGCATGAAAATTGACGGGGGAGATATATGCCTTCCCGCCAAAATAGAATTTGTTCCCGGAAAGGAAAACTGTTGCCATGTAACGCTTCGACAGGGAATGTATCACCAGATAAAAAGAATGTTTGAAGCTCTCGGAAATAAGGTCATTTATCTTAAAAGAATTTCAATGGGCGGACTTGTTCTTGACGAAAATCTTGCGCCGGGAGAGTGCTTGGTTATTATGCACAAAGATGTTGAAAGATTTTTTACGCCCGACTGATTTTCTTGTTAAAATTATACATTTCAATCGAAATATTCGTCAATATAAATAAATGAACATTTTAAAGTTTAGTTAAATCGGCACTTGAATTATGACGATTTATTTGTTATTATTATAACATAGCTAATTTAACATGATTAGTATAAATATGAACAGGAGGTTCTTTTAAGAGATGGCAAGTGTATCATTAAGAGAAATTTACAAAAAGTATCCCGGCGGAGTTATTGCCGTATCTGATTTCAATATTGAGATCAAGGATAAGGAATTTATCATTCTTGTTGGTCCTTCCGGATGCGGAAAGTCAACCACCCTCAGAATGATTGCAGGACTTGAAGAGATCAGCGAAGGTGAGCTTTATATCGGAGACAGACTTGTTAACGATATTGCTCCTAAGGACAGAGACATTGCGATGGTTTTCCAGAACTATGCTCTTTATCCTCATATGACAGTATTTGAAAACATGGCATTCGGACTCAAGCTCAGAAAGGTTCCTAAGGACGAGATCGCAAGAAAGGTTGAGGAAGCTGCAAGAATCCTTGACATTTCACATCTTCTCGACAGAAAGCCAAAGGCTCTTTCAGGTGGTCAGAGACAGCGTGTTGCTCTCGGACGTGCTATTGTTCGTGAGCCTCAGGTATTCCTTCTTGACGAGCCTCTTTCAAACCTTGACGCTAAGCTCAGAGCTCAGATGAGAACAGAGATTTCAAAGCTCCACAAGAAACTCGGTACAACATTTATTTACGTAACACACGACCAGACAGAAGCTATGACAATGGGTGACAGAATCGTAGTTATGAAGGACGGTTACATTCAGCAGATAGATTCTCCGACAAACCTTTATCAGAATCCTGTAAACCAGTTTGTTGCCGGATTTATCGGATCACCTCAGATGAACTTTATCAACTCAAAGCTTGTTAAGATCGACGGCAAGTACAATGTTGAATTCGGTTCGGAAGACACCAAGACAACAAGAGGAAAGAAGTACTATGTTGAAATTCCTGAGTCTAAGGTAAACGAAGAAGTTCTTGAGCCGTTAGTAAATCAGGAAGTTGTACTCGGCGTTCGTCCTGAGTGCATACATGATGAAGAAATGTTCATTTCTACCGCTAAGACAGGCGTTATTGACGCTAATGTTGAAGTTACCGAAATGATGGGTGCTGAAACCTATCTTTACATCAACTGCGAAGGTATTCCTCTTACTGCAAGAGTTTCACCTCGTTCAACCGCTCGTCCTCAGGATGAGATCAAGGTTGCTATCGATCCTAACAGAATCCATATATTTGATAAGGAAACCGAAAAGTCTCTTATCAACTAATAGTATGCCTTGGAGCTATAATATGATGTTTCAAACCGCCGCTCACTTTGTGTGGGCAGCGGTTTTGCGTTTTAAATCGGTTGCGATGTTGCGACGAAAAGCAACCTGTCGCTGACTGCAGCAAACTGAATGGAACCCTGCCGTTTAGGCAGGGGGACATCGGCGACTTGGTTATATTTAGGTTTGCATCATAATGAAAATAAATACAAAATAATTGAAAGGAAAAGTTTATATATGAAAATTTTCTACTACACCTTTGGCTGCAAGGTAAATCAATACGAAACTGAAAACATAAAACAGAAATTCATTTCACGCAAGTATGAAACTGCGGAAAGCTTTAAAGATGCTGATATTTGTTTTATTAACAGTTGTACTGTCACATCGAACGCCGATTCAAAATGCAGGCAGTTTATCCACAAAGTAAAAAAAACCAATCCCCAATGTATAATTATATTAACGGGCTGTTTTCCGCAGGCATTTGAACAAAAAGCAGCTGAAATGACAGAGTGCGACATTATAACCGGCGCCTCTATGAAAACCCATATTCCCGATATACTGGAAGAATTTCTGCAAAACAGGCATCGAATAATAAGGATTTCTCCACACGAAAAAGGCGAGAAATTTGAAACAATGGAAAACGGCGAAGCCGAAACCAGAACACGAGCCTACATAAAAATCCAAGACGGATGCGATATGTACTGCTCATACTGCATAATTCCTTATGCAAGAGGACATATACGTTCAAAAGAACCCACAGATTTAAAAAATGAAGTTATAAGACTTGGTGCGGCAGGTCACAAGGAAATTGTTCTTACAGGGATTAATCTTTGCTGCTACGGAAAGGAAACAGGAGGGAGGTTTGATCTTTCCGACGCTATAAAAGTTGCTTCATCTGCTGAAGGAGTTGAGCGTGTAAGGCTTGGAAGCTTAGAGCCTGAAATGATGACGGACAACATTATTTCAAAGCTTGCTGAAATACCGAAATTCTGTCCTCAGTTTCATCTTTCTCTCCAGAGCGGCTGCGACAGGACTTTAAATGCCATGAACAGAAAGTATACATCATCCGATTATGCGATGATTTGTCAAAAAATCAGAGAGCATTTTCCCGACTGCGCCATAACTACCGATATCATGGTAGGTTTTCCCGGAGAAACTGAGGAAGATTTTTTGAAGTCCGCTGAGTTTGTAAAGTCCATGGGCTTTGCAAGAGCACACATTTTTCCTTATTCCAGAAGAGAGGGTACTGTTGCCGCAAAAAGAGAGGATCAGGTGCCTGAAAATGTCAAGGCTCAACGTGCCGGAATTATGGAGCAGATATGCAATGAAAGTGAAACGGAATTTTTAAAAACTATGGTGGGAAAAACTGTAAAAGTTCTTTTTGAACGTGAAAATTGCACAGAATTTCACCAAGGTTATAGTGAAAATTACACACAAATTAAAATTCCTCGTAAAAATTCTTTAAAAAGTTTGCGTAGAATGATTTTTTATGTTAAAATAGAAAAGAGTTTTGATAACTTCTGCACAGGCAGTATTATCTATTGATACTTCCTTTGCACGTTTGTGGAGTAATATAATTTTCAGTAAGGAGTTGTTTATATGTCCGTTTACCGCATTTACGTTGAAAAAAAGCCCGAGTTTGCAGTTGAGGCAAATTCCACATTAAGCGATATCAAGTCCGCTCTTGGAATGGAAGCTCTCTCCGGCATCAGAGTCATCAACCGTTACGACGCAGAGGGACTTTCAGAGGAGGATTTTAATCTTGCGGCACCTATCGTTTTTTCAGAGCCTGCCGTTGACGTTTCCTACCCTCATCTTCCTGCCATCGACCGCACCGACAGGATATTTGCTATAGAATATCTTCCCGGACAGTTCGATCAGAGAGCGGATTCCTGCGCCCAGTGTATATCTCTTTTAACAGGCGGCACACGTCCTGTTGTAAAAAGCGCAAGGATCATCATTACAAGCGGAAATATCACCGATGAAGAATTTGACAAGATAAAAAGCTACATGATAAACCCTGTTGAAAGCCGTGAAGCGTCACTGAGAAGAGTTGAAACTCTTGACGTCAAATACGATATTCCAACAGCTGTAGACAGCGTTGACGGATTTATTTATTCAAACGACGAGGATCTTAAGAACATTCTTGACAGCATGGCGCTTGCTATGGACTTTGACGACATAAAGTTCTGCCGCGACTATTTCAGGGACTGTGAAAAAAGAAATCCTACGGTAACAGAAATCAGAATGATAGATACATACTGGTCTGACCACTGCCGTCATACCACCTTCGGAACAATTATTGACGGGGTTTCAATTGACGCAGACTATATAAAAGACACATTTATCAAATATCTTGAAGCGAGAGAAAAACTTTACGGCGGAAGAAAGGACAAGCCCGTTACCCTTATGGACGTTGCCGTTATCGGCGCTAAGCAGCTTAAAAGTGAAGGCAGGCTCAAAGATCTTGACGAGAGTGAAGAAATAAATGCCTGCTCTGTCAAAATAAAGGTAGACGTCGACGGAGATGAGCAGGACTGGCTTCTTATGTTCAAAAACGAAACTCACAATCACCCTACTGAAATAGAACCTTTCGGCGGTGCCGCTACCTGTCTGGGAGGAGCAATAAGAGACCCTCTTTCGGGACGTTCATACGTATATCAGGCAATGCGTGTAACCGGCGCTGCAAATCCGCTTGTTCCCGTTGAAGATACCATTGCGGGAAAACTTCCTCAGAGAAAAATAACTGTCGGAGCAGCAAACGGATATTCTTCCTACGGAAACCAGATAGGCCTTGCTACAGGTCATGTTAATGAGATCTATCATCCCGGCTATGTTGCAAAGAGAATGGAAATCGGTGCAGTTATAGGCGCTGCTCCTGCGGAAAACGTAAGACGTGAAGCTCCCGTTCCGGGCGATGTGGTCATTCTTCTCGGCGGCAAAACAGGTCGTGACGGCTGCGGAGGAGCAACCGGTTCGTCTAAATCCCATACTCTTGAATCCCTTGAAAGCTGCGGAGCTGAAGTTCAGAAGGGTAACGCTCCCGAGGAAAGAAAGCTTCAGAGGCTATTCAGAAATCCAGATGTCACAAGAATGATAAAACGCTGTAACGACTTCGGCGCAGGAGGAGTTTCTGTTGCCATCGGCGAGCTTACAGACGGGCTTATGATAAATCTTGACCTTGTTCCAAAGAAGTACGACGGACTTGACGGAACAGAACTTGCAATTTCCGAGTCACAGGAAAGAATGGCTGTTGTGGTTGCAAAAGAGGACGCGGAAAAGTTTATGGCTGAGGCTAACAAGGAAAACCTTGAGGCGACACTTGTGGCTGTGGTTACCCAAGAGCCAAGGCTCAGAATGACATGGAACGGCAACACTATTGTTGACCTTTCAAGAGAGTTTTTAAATTCAAACGGCGCTGAAAAGCACACGGAAGTAAAAATCGAAAAGCCTATTTTCAATAGTGGTGAAAAGATTGACGATACCGCAGACAAGTGGGAGTCAATGATAACAAACCTTAACGTATGCTCACAAAAGGGACTTGTCGAAAGATTTGACTCGACTATCGGCGCAGGAACTGTTCTTATGCCATACGGCGGAAAATATCAGAACACACCGACTCAGGCGATGGCTGCAAAAATCCCTGTGCTTAAGGGCGAAATATCAACAACTTCTCTTATGGGCTGGGGCTTTGATCCCTACCTTTCTTCTCAGTCGCCTTACCACGGCGCAATGCAGGCTGTTATCCACTCTATTGCAAAGATAGTTGCAACAGGCGGAACATATGAACGCTGCTGGCTTACATTCCAGGAATATTTTGAAAGAACAAAAAATGATCCCAAACGTTGGGGCAAGCCTCTTGCAGCGCTCTTGGGCGCATACAAAGCACAGATTGAACTTGGCTGCGGATCTATCGGAGGCAAGGACTCAATGAGCGGAACGTTTGAAAACATCGATGTTCCTCCTACCCTTGTTTCCTTTGCGGTATCGGTTACCAACGCTGAAAAGGTAGTTTCTCAGGAATTTAAAAAAGCAGGCAGCAAAGTGATCTACATTGCTCCAAGCTATGATGAAAACGGGCTTCCCGATTTTAACAGCGTAAAGGCCGTATTTGAGAAAACAGAAAAGCTTATTGACGAGGGCAAGGTCCTTTCTTCATGGGCTGTATCATTCGGAGGAATTTCCGAAGCAATTGCAAAAATGTCATTCGGAAACAAAATAGGCTTCAAATTTACTTCAAAGGTGACTCCTGCCGAGCTTTACAGACACTGCTACGGTGCATTTATCCTTGAACTTGCCGATGGAGTTGAAACAGAAGAAAGAGTTATCGGCGAAACTATTGCCGAGTACAAGATTTGCACAGACAAATACACTGTTGACCTTGCCAAGCTTGAAAGACTTTGGGAGGATAAGCTTGAACCGGTATTCCCCACAAAGATTAAAAAGACAACTTCTCAGCTTAAGGAATTTTCTTATTACAATGACATCAAGCTTGCTCCGGCTATAAAAACTGCCGTTCCCAAGGTGCTTATCCCTGTATTCCCCGGAACAAACTGCGAGTACGACACAGCGAAAGCATTTGAAAAAGCAGGAGCTGAGGCTGACATTTTCGTTATCAGAAATATGAACGCCAAGGCTATTGAAGAGTCTGTGGAAGCAATTGAAAAGAAGATAAGAGAATCTCAGATAGTTATGCTGCCGGGCGGATTTTCCGGAGGCGACGAACCTGACGGAAGCGGAAAATTTATCGTTTCATTTTTCAGAAATCCACGTCTTACAGACGCTATCCACGACCTGCTCAAAAACAGAGACGGACTGATGCTCGGTATCTGCAACGGTTTCCAGGCGCTTATCAAACTCGGTCTTGTTCCTTACGGCGAAATAGTTGATATGCGTGAGGATTCTCCTACCCTTACCTTCAATACCATACATCGTCATCAGTCAAAAATGGTAAACACAAGGATCGCTTCAAATAAATCTCCTTGGCTTTACGGCTGTGAAGTCGGAGACATTCACAATGTTGCAATCTCTCACGGCGAGGGAAGGTTTGTTGCAACTGAGGAAGAAATCATGACAATGGCTAAAAACGGTCAGATTGCTACTCAGTACGTTGACTTCGAGGGAGTTCCAACACTTGACATTCAGTGCAATCCTAATACTTCGATCTATGGAATCGAAGGCATAACTTCGCCTGACGGAAGAGTTTTAGGAAAAATGGGACACTCCGAAAGAAAGGGAATCGACATCTGCAAGAATGTTCCCGGAATCAAGGATCAGCTTATATTTGAAAGCGGTGTGAATTACTTCAAATAATAGGCTATGAAAGAAATATTTTTCGATATTTTTCCCTGTTACTTTATTGCAGTAAACCTGCTTGCCTTTCTCCTTTACGGAATAGACAAATTCAAGGCGAAAAGAGGCTTGTGGCGGATTGGTGAAAAAACGCTTTTAGGCATAAGCCTGCTTGGCGGGTTTGTAGGCGCTTTTTGTGGAATGAAGATTTTTAAACACAAGACAAGACACTGGTATTTTTACCTGACGACAGCTGTTTCCCTTGTGCTGTGGGCTTCTCTTTTATACCTTTCAGGGTATTTTAAAACTTAATAACAAGAAAAATCCGGACTTCCAGCATATTAAGAGGTCCGGATTTTTATTTAGCCCATAAGATTTGCTTCAACCGCTTTCCAGTTTACCACGCCAAAAAACGAACGGATATATTTTTCTCTTTCAGTGTTAAAATTGCAAAAATAAGCGTGTTCCCAAACGTCGCAGCACAAAATAGGCATAACGCCGTGAGTAAGGGGTGTTTCGTGATTCCGGCTTAAAGCAATGGCTGCTCTGCCATCATGAGTCTTTACAAGCCACACCCAGCCTGAACCATTTACCTTTTTTGCAGCCTGAAGAAAAGTATTTTTAAAATTTTCAACCGAGCCGAAATGTTCATTGAGCCAGCATCTCACCTTCGCAGTGGGAAGTGCGTCGCCGGTTCTTCCGATACACTTAAAATACACATAGTGATTATAAATTCCTCCTGCAAGATGCATAACATCTGTTCTGTGTTCAGTTGGGATCTCCCACGGGACTGTCAGTATTTCTTTAATAGTCTTGTCTTTTAAGCAGTACAGATTTTCATTTGCAGAAATCATTTCGTTCAGCCTTTTAAAATAATTCCCGTATATGTTATAGTAATGATTTCGCACTGACCTCGGATTAAGATTCGGCGCAAGCCTGTTGAGATCAAAAGGGATTCCGGGTAGAACGAACGGATAAGTTTCTATCAAAATTGTCACCCTCTTTTTTGTTTCAGTCTTTTTTCTACTTTATGAAAAAACATCTTCCTTTGACACTTGAACAAAATGAAAAACTAAAATTCGGTTTCTGTTTTAAGAAATAATGATTATACTCCTTGAAATCAACTTTAAAATGTGGTAAAATATAAGAACATGAATTTTTTTCTTGAAGGTGAAACACATGATATCTGAAAAAATTATTATTGATGTTGACTACAAAAAAAACGGTCTTGAAGCTGACGGCTTAAAGGCTGAACTTACTTCATACCTCTATGAAATTTCCGAAGAAAACGGCGGCAGAAAAAAAAGGCCGGCAGTAATTATCTTTCCCGGAGGAGGATACGATTACTGCTCCGAGCGTGAGGCTGAACCTGTGGCGCTTAAATTTATAGGAGCAGGGATCGACGCATTTGTGCTAAGATATTCCTGCTATCACAAGAAATTCCCTACAAACCTGCTGGAAGCATGCGCCGCTGTTAAATATGTAAGGGATAACGCTGAGAAATTTGATATAGACCCTGAAAAGATAATTGTCTGCGGATTTTCCGCCGGCGGTCATCTTGCAGCAAGCGTAAGCTGTCACTGGGATAAGGATTTTGTTGCAAAGGGACTTGACTGTGACAACGAGGTATTAAAACCCAACGGCTGTATACTTTGCTACCCGGTCATCACAACAGGAGAGCTTTCTCATCAAGGCTCGATAGATAATCTTCTTTTCGGCACTGAGGGTGAAGAAAAAGAAAGACTTTACGACCTTGTTACCCTTGATAAACAGGTTTCAGAAAACACACCCAAAACCTTCCTCTGGCACTGTGCAGACGATGACTGCGTTCCCGTTGAAAATTCACTGCTTTACATGGCCGGACTTTCTAAAAACAAGATACCATTTGAAAGCCACATTTTCGAGTGGGGCGGTCATGGGCTTGCTCTATGTAATTTCAACACCGCAAACTGTCAGTGGCATTACCAGCCTGTTGCCCAACAGTGGGCTGACCTCGCAATAGAATGGATTTTCAGACTTTAAGGACGGTACGGAAAATGGATCTTGACCAGTTAAGAGAACAGATAAACAACATCGACAAAGAGCTTCTTGAGCTTTTTGAAAAACGCATGAACGTATGCCTTGACGTTGCAAAATATAAAATTCAAAATGATCTTCCTGTATTCCAGACACAGCGTGAGGAACAAATAATTAAAAAAATCCGCAGTATGTCAGAGGGTTGGCTTTGCGATAGTTCACAGGTGCTTTTCACAACAATTATGGACATTTCAAAATCCTTGCAGTATCAGCTTATCTACAAGGACAGCGACAAGATCTCATACAAAGAATTCCCCAGTGTTTCGGATTCGGCTGTTGCCTGCCCGGGAACAGAGGGAAGCTATTCTCACATTGCTGCAAGAAAGATATTCCCCGACTGCAAAATAAAATTCTACGAGGATTTTGAAAGCGTGTTCAAAGCAGTGGTAGATGGAAGATCGGAATTCGGAATCATGCCAATTCAAAATTCCACCGCAGGGTCTGTTCATCAGGCTTATGAGCTTCTGAAAAAATACGACTGCCATATTGCCGCCTCAACCAAGGTGAAGGTTTCACACTGCCTTGCAGTAAAGCCCAATACCCAAATGTGCGACGTCAAGGAAATTTACTCTCACGAGCAGGCTCTTGCTCAATGTTCGGAATACATAAAGGAAAAGGGTCTTACTCCGAGAAAATTTGTAAACACTGCTCTTGCGGCTGAGTTTGTAAAGGAAAGCGACAAGCCTTACGGAGCCATCTGTTCGGAAGAGTGTGCCAATAGACTCGGGCTCAAGATTGTAAGCAATTCAATAACAAATGCAGACGAAAATTACACAAGATTTATCCTTCTCTCAAAGGATATCTATTCATCGGATAATGCAAAAACAATTTCAGTAAGCCTTTCACTTCCCCATACGCAATCCGCACTATACAGGCTTCTTACTAAATTTTCTGTTGCAGGACTGAATCTTCTCAGAATTGAAAGCAGACCTATTGCAAGCAGGGATTTTGACGTTGTGTTCTATCTTGATTTTGAGGGGAGTATTTCCAATCCACAGGTGGCAAGACTTATTGCCGAGCTTAAAAGCGAGCTTACTTATTTTAAATTCTTAGGAAACTACTGCGAAATCCACCGGAGGTGATTTGATGGTATCGGTTATTCTTGCCTGCGGAGGAAGCTCCACAAGAATGGGCGGGAAAAACAAGCTTTTTATGCAGCTTGGAGATATGACGGTTATTGAACGGACAATACTTGCGTTTGACTGCATAAATGAAGTTGACGAAATTATTATAAGCTGCTCCGATGATTTCAGAGAAGAGTTTATAAAAAGCGTTCACATTGATTTTGAAAAAAAGATCCGATTTGCAAAAAACGGTCATTCACGTCAGCAGTCCGTTTTTAACGGATTTGAAGCAACAAGCGGCACAAGCAGGCTTGTCTGCATCCATGACGGAGCAAGACCCCTTATTTCAACCGAAACTATACGCTCTGCATTTTCAGACGCATTAAAATACGGTTCGGCAGTGGTTTGCGTTCCCGCAAAGGACACGATAAAGATTTCGGACGGTAACGGCAGAATCACTGAAACTCCACCAAGAAACCGCCTTTTTCTCACTCAGACTCCTCAGGTTTTCACTTGCGATATTTATAAGGAAGCAGTTGAGTTTGCAAAAAAATGCGGGTTTGATTTTACCGACGACAGCCAGCTTCTTGAGGCAATGGGAATCATGCCTCACATAACTATGGGCGAATATTCAAACATAAAAATAACTACCCCGGAAGATATTGTTGTCGCACAGAATTTTCTTCACGGAAGATATTTGAAAGGATAAAATATGAACGATTTTCCATTCAGAATAGGTCACGGTTATGACGTGCATAAACTATGCGAAAACAGAAGACTGATTTTAGGGGGAGTTGAAATTCCATACGAAAAGGGTCTTTTGGGGCATTCTGACGCTGACGTTCTTGTTCACGCAGTAATGGACGCACTTCTCGGGGCGGCTGCAATGGGGGATATCGGAAAGCTTTTTCCTGATACAGACCCTGCTTTCAAAGGCGCAGACAGCATTATGCTTTTAAAGGAAGTGTGCGCAAGGCTCGATGCGGAAGGTTACTCTATCGGAAATATCGACTGCACCATTTGCGCGCAGGCGCCCAAGCTTGCAAATTTTATACACGAAATGAGAATAAACATTGCAAGGGCGTCAAATGCAGACATTTCTCAGGTTTCAGTTAAAGCCACCACCGAAGAGGGTCTTGGATTTACAGGAAAAGGACTTGGCATTTCTGCAACGGCAGTCTGTATTATCTGCCGCAAAAACTAAACGAATTTTATAAATAAGTCGCCGATGCCCCCGCCAATTGTTTGGCAGAGGGTATCGGCGATAAGTTTAAATCGGAGCAAAGCGTTGATAATTACATCTCCTTCGGAGCTATACATCTCTTTCAGAGCTATACATCTCTTTCAGAGCTAAACATCTCCTTCGGAGCTAAACATCTCCTTCGGAGCTGTGCTTAATCACGTTGCGACGAAAAGCAATCTGTCGCTGACTGCAGCAAGCTGCAGATAGGAGCTTTGATCCTCAGTTTTTCAGTGGGAGTTTTAATCCCCCACTGAAAAACTGTATGGAACCCTGCCGAGTAATCGGCAGGGGGACATCGGCGACTTATTTATATTAAATATTTTTTTCTATCCATTTACGAAAACGCAAGGCTGTTTTTGAAACCGACGATGAATTGGGAAATATAAAACCGGCAGAGCGTTTATTCATGGGACGGTCAAGAGGAAGTTCTACAAGTCTGCCTGTCTTGATGTCATCTTCAACAAAGCTTCTGATAACACAGGCTACACCCATGCCGATTTTTGCAAACTCGATAAGAAGATCCATTGTTGTGACTTCAAGAAATTTGTTTACCTCGATTCCGTTTGATTTTAAATATTCATCAACATAAACTCTTGTTACGTTTTCTTCGTCAAGAAGCATAAGGCTTCCGTTTGCAAGAATTGACGACGTGGTGATCTCTTCGGAAATACGCCGTCTGATGTTTTCTATATAAGTCGGCGCAGCTACGAATATATCCTCAAGCTCACACAGAGGAACAAATTCTCCTGCCCCCTCTCTTTCAGACCGTACCACAAGAGCAACATCAGTTTTTCCTTCCCCTAAAAGACGCGCAGAGCGTGCGGAGGACTGACAGTCGATTGTTATTCTGACATGTGGATTTTCCTCAATAAATCCCTTTAAATACGGCAGAAGCACATACCGGCAAAGACTTGCGGAAACACCTATTTTAAGTTTTCCAACTCCAAGCTCCTTTAAATTTTTCAGCTGCCTCTCCCCTGTTTCGATTGCATCGAACGCAATGTGCAGCTGTTCAAAGAGAGTCTGACCCTCTTCCGTTAAAACAATTCCCTTTCGCGTTCTGTGTAAAAGCTTTATGCCTAAACTGTCCTCAAGCTTTGCAATGCTTTTACTTACCGCAGGCTGAGAAATAAACATTTCCCTGCTTGCCTTTGAAATGCTTCCTGCCCTTGCTACCTCGTAAAATAATCTGTACTGATTTAAATTTTGCTCCATTGTTTTCCTCCGATAATGTTATAACTATAAGTTATTTACGCTATGAATAATATGTATTTTTATTATAGCACAAAGTATGTTATAATTTCAATATAGGATATAAGACTAATTTAAATTTTTTATAAGGAGAATTATTATGGGAATGACAATGACTCAGAAAATCCTTGCTGCTCATGCAGGTCTTGACCATGTTGAAGCAGGTCAACTCATTATGGCAGATCTTGACCTTGTTCTCGGCAACGACGTTACGTCGCCTGTTGCAATAAACGAATTCAACAAGGCCGGTTTCACAGGAGTTTTCGACACCAAAAAAATCACAATGGTAATGGATCACTTTGCACCTAACAAGGACATTAAGGCTGCCACTCAGTGCAAGCAGTGTCGTGATTTCTGCGGAAAATATGATATTGAACACTTCTATGATGTGGGCGATATGGGAGTAGAGCACGCGCTTCTTCCTGAAAAAGGACTTGTAGTACCGGGAGATCTTGTTATCGGCGCAGACTCGCACACATGTACCTACGGTGCGCTTGGCGCTTTTTCAACAGGCGTGGGTTCAACTGATATGTGCGCAGGAATGGCCACCGGAAAAGCATGGTTCAAGGTTCCGTCGGCAATCAAATTCAACCTTACAGGAAAGCTTAACAAATATGTAAGTGCAAAGGACGTTATTCTTCACATTATCGGAATGATAGGCGTTGACGGTGCGCTTTACAAATCAATGGAATTTACCGGCGAAGGAGTTCACACACTCACCGTCGAGGACAGGCTGTGCATGGCTAATATGGCTATTGAAGCAGGCGGAAAAAACGGTATTTTTGAAGTTGACGAAAAGACTATTGAATTTATAAAGGAAAGAACAGACAGAGAATTTACTGTTTACAAGGCTGATGAGGACGCTGAATATGAAGCTGTTTACGACATTGACCTTGGCAGTATCAAGCCCACCGTTGCATTTCCTCATCTTCCCGAAAACGCAAAAACCTTTGACGAATTCGGCGATATCAAGATAGATCAGGTAGTTATAGGCTCATGCACTAACGGAAGAATCGAGGATCTCAGAGCCGCCGCTGAAATTTTCAAGGGCAAAAAAGTAGCTGACGGTGTAAGATGTATCATTATCCCTGCAACTCAGAAGATATGGCGTCAGGCTATGGATGAAGGACTTTTTGCAATTTTCATGGACGCAGGCTGCGCTATTTCAACTCCTACCTGCGGACCTTGCCTTGGCGGTCACATGGGTATCCTTGCCAAGGGCGAACGTGCAGTTGCAACAACTAACAGAAACTTTGTAGGACGTATGGGACATCCGGAAAGCGAAGTTTACCTTGCTTCTCCTGTTGTTGCCGCAGCGTCTGCAATTACCGGCAAGATATCACAGCCAAGCGAAGTTGTCTAATATGAAGGAGGTAATATAAATGAAAGCGTGCGGAAAAGTACACAAATACGGAGATAACGTTGACACCGACGTTATTATCCCTGCAAGATATCTTAATACTGCTGATCCAAAAGAGCTTGCTGCTCACTGTATGGAGGATATCGATACTGATTTTGTAAAGAATGTAAATAAAGGAGATATCATAGTGGCTCAGGCTAATTTCGGCTGTGGGTCATCAAGAGAACACGCTCCTCTTGCCATTAAGGAAAGCGGAATTTCCTGCGTTATCGCTAAAACATTCGCAAGAATTTTCTACAGAAACTCCATTAATATCGGTCTGCCGATCATTGAATGCCCTGAGGCTGCTGAAAAAATTCAGGCAGGAGACGAGGTTGAGATCGACTTTGACACAGGCGTTATCACAAACAAAACAAGAAACGAAACTTATCAGGGTCAACCTTTCCCGGATTTTCTTATTAATATCATCAATAAAAACGGTCTTTTAAATTCCCTTAAAGGTTAGTTTTTGATCTTCAACAACTCCAATAATCATTCGCCAACAAACCCGACATCGAAAGGAGTACCAATGAAAAAAATCAACCTCAAATTCAGAAACTTTATAATGCTTACTATTGCGGGAATCATTAACGCCGTGGGAGTTACCCTCTTTCTCGCTCCTGTTAATCTTCTTGACAGCGGAATTTCAGGAACATCATTTCTTTTAGACCAGATAACTCCTCCTATGTTTGTAATGAGCTTTTTCCTTGTTGTATGCAACTTTCCGTTCTTTATTCTGGGAACGAAAAAACTTGGGATTGATTTTATAATCTACTCGCTTTATGCAATTACTGTTTACTCACTTGGCGCACTTCTTTTCAGAAATATTCTGCCTATCGACTTTTCAAACGGTTCGCCTTTTACCGGACAGGATATGTTTCTTTCTGCAATTTTCGGAGGACTTCTTTCAGGTATAGGAAGCGGTTCGGTTATACGTTTTGGCGGAGCTATTGACGGCGTTGAAGTTACGGCTGTTCTTTTTGCAAAGAGAATAGGCATCACAGTCGGCACTTTCGTTATGTGTTACAACGTTATTCTTTACACGGTTTCGGCTCTTGTTTTCCATAGCTGGACAGTTCCCCTTTATTCCATCGTTACATACGCTATCGGAATCAAGGCGGTAGACTTTGTTGTAGAAGGTCTTGACAAAGCTAAGGCTTTGCAGATCATCACTGAAAAGCAAACAGATCTTCTTACCGTTTTAACCGAAGAAATGGGGCTTGGCGCAACTGTTTTCAAGGCAAGCGGAGTTTACTCAAAGCAGGAAAAAATCGTTATCTATTGTGTAATAAACAGATTTGAAATCGGTAAGGTAAAGAAAATCGTTAAAGAGCACGACCCTTCGGCGTTTGTTACCGTAACTGATGTTTCGGAAACTGTCGGTGGAGTTGATACAAACTTTTCAATTACAAACAAATAAATTCACTATGAATTATAATTTCTAAGGAGATAAGTTATATGAACAAGAAAATTGCTGTTATCAAGGGCGATGGAATCGGTCCTGAGATAGTCACTGAGGCTGAAAAGGTTCTTGATAAGGTAGGAGAAAAATTCGGACATAAATTTGAATACACAGACGTTTTGATGGGCGGTTGTGCAATTGACGCAACAGGCGTTCCCCTTCCTCAGGAAACGATCGACACCTGTCTTGCTTCGGACAGCGTTCTTTTAGGCGCTGTAGGCGGACCAAAATGGGATACTCTTCCCGGAAATCTTCGTCCTGAGGCCGGGCTTTTGGGAATAAGAGGAGCATTAAAGCTTTTTGCTAACATCAGACCCGCAAAGCTTATTCCCGCTCTTGCCAGCGCTTGTCCTCTTAAAGAGGAAATTACTAAAAACGGGCTTGATCTTGTTATTGTAAGAGAGCTTATCGGCGGAGCATATTTCGGAAAGAGAGATACTCACGTTGATGAAAATGGAGTTAAACACGCAAGCGACTCAATGGCTTATGCAGATTATGAAGTTGAAAGAATATGTAGAGTTGCTTTTGAAATGGCAAGAAAGAGACGTTCAAAGGTTCACTCAGTTGACAAGGCAAACGTTCTTGATTCATCAAGACTGTGGAGAGAGGTAGCTCACAAGGTTGCTGCCGAGTACCCGGACGTAGAATTTTCTGATATTCTTGTTGACAACACAGCCATGCAGCTTGTTAGAAATCCTGCACAGTTTGACGTTATGGTTACCGAAAACCTCTTTGGCGACATTCTTTCAGACGAAGCCTCAATGATAACAGGCTCTCTTGGAATGATCCCATCTGCATCCTTGGGCGAAGGTTCCCTTGGACTTTACGAACCTATCCACGGATCTGCTCCCGATATTGCGGGACAGAACAAGGCAAACCCAATCGCCACAATTCTTTCCGTTGCAATGATGCTCAGGTATTCCTTTGACATGGCGGCTGAAGCAGACGCAATTGAAAAGGCTGTTGACGACGTTCTCAACGAGGGCTACCGCACAGGCGACATTATGAGCGAAGGCATGAAGTGCGTATCCTGCACAGAAATGGGTGACCTTATCGCCGCAAAGATCTAAGCGCATTAAAAAAAACAAACGCAGTTGTTTAATACTCTGCCTCCAAAAAGTAAGACAGACTTTTCAAAGAAAGCTTGTACAAAGTGACTAAGAGAAATCTTGGTCACTTTTGTTATGCATTTTTGCTCTTAAATTCAGATATATACCTCTTATTTGATTTTCCTTTGGACATAAAAACGCCCCCTTTTCGTTAGATTTGCTTTCATTAGTCCGATACGCATGGAACTGATCTTTGATTTGCGTATCTGCAAGGACATAATCCTGCAACCATATCTGACAAAATGGGAGCTGTTCAAAATGCTCTGTGTTTTTTATTTCTTATTCGATTGTTCCACCGCCGACAACATAGTCGCCGGTATAGAAAACTACTGCCTGACCTTTTGAAATTGCTCGCTTTGGCTCTTTGAATTCAACAAGCACTCTGCCGTCATCAACAGGACTTATCACTGCATCTGTTGCAGGCTGATGATATCTTGTCTGTGCCGTTACTTCCATAGGCTCGTTCAGTTTATCAAACGGAATGAAATTTACGTCTTTGCAAATAAGACTGTCCCTGAATAATTCCCTCTGAGTACCGAGAATAACACGGTTATTTTCCATGTCTTTTTCAATTACAAAAAGAGGCTCTGTATAAGATATTCCAAGGCCTTTACGCTGACCTACCGTGTAACGGATAAGTCCGTTATGCTGTCCCAAAACTCTGCCGTCGGATAAAACGAACTCTCCCGGCTGTGAAATTTTCCCAGTCATGTTTTCGATAAATGAAGCGTAATCACCGTCGGGGATAAAACAGATATCCTGACTGTCCGGCTTATTTGCGTTAACAAGTCCGCTTTCAATGGCAATCCCCCTGATCTGCTCCTTTGACAGCTCACCGCATGGAAATATTGTCCGTTCAAGCTGAGACTGGGTAAGGGAATACAAAACGTAGCTTTGATCCTTTTTACTGTCGGGAGAACGCTTCAAAAGCCATCTTCCGCTTTTTTTGTCAAATTCCTTTCTCACATAATGACCTGTTGCAATGTGGCTATAGCCTAAATCTTCCGCAAGAGAAAGAAATTTATCAAACTTAAGCTTTTTGTTGCAAAATACGCAAGGATTAGGAGTTGCTCCCTCAAGATATGTGTCAACAAATTTGTCAACCACCTCTTTTTCAAATTCCTCACGAAGGTCAAAAAGATAAAAAGGAATGTTTAGCTTTTGGGCTGCATTTCTTGCGTCCTCAACGTTGGTCGAACCCTTATCCCAAAGCCGCATTATAGCTCCCCCGACTTCAAATCCCATGTCGGCAGCAAGCTTCACCGCAGCGGAAGAATCAACTCCACCGCTCATTGCTACAAGAACTTTTTTTCTTTCGTACAATTCAGACATGAGCCAATGCCTCCCTTATGATATAATCAATTCCAAGCTCTTGTGCCGCCTGCTCCCAGAGCTTTTCATCGTCAAAGTAGGATTTCCTTTCATTTGCAAGCTGTATAACCCTGTGAACGCACCGCTGATTGTATTTATCCCCCGTAATTATGTTTGCCATGATTGTCTTGCCCCATGTAGCCGCCTTGTCAAAAAGTCCGCTTGGAACAAATTCGGAAATTATCTCCTTAACATTGTAAGGGACTCTTACAATCTCAGCCTTTGCCGACTGCTTTTCAATATCAATTATTGCGAACTCTGTTTCTGTTGTGCTTACAGGAACACCCATACTTCCGCTGTTGACCATGATTTTTCCGTAACGCTCATCGACAAATGAAGTATGGCTGTGACCGCAAAGGATCATTTTACAGTCTGCATTTTTCATCGTCCTGTCAAGCTCCTCACTTTCAGGCTTGATTACAAGCCTACAGTCGTCAGGAGAACCATGGCAGAGAATTATTTTACCGTACTCCGAATCAATATCGGTTGAGAATGGCAGGCTTGCAAAATAATCTATATCTTCATCTGTAAGGTTTTCATAAGTATAAAGCAGCGAACCGCTCCTTGTGCCGAATTTCCAGCCATTAGGAGATTTTCGGTAGTCGATAAAATACTGTTCACGGTTTCCTATAATAACCTTTGAAGGATAAAAGTCAGTAATTTCTCTCAAAAGCTTCAGAGTTTTCTGAGGGTAGGGACAATCCGAAACGTAGTCTCCCAGAAACGCCACAAGGTCAGGTTTATATTTGTTAAGTTCGTCTGCTGCGGCTTCAAGGGCAGAATGATTGCTGTGAATATCAGAAATAGCGGCGATTCTCATAATTCCTCCCGGACAAATCATTTAAAAAACAGGCGGATAATTTTACCCGCCTGAAATTTTATTATCAGTGACAGCCTTCACAGTCGCTGCAACCGGCTACCTTGCCTACTATAGGCTCAGGGTCAACGCCTTGCTTCCGGTAATAGTCGGAAATTGCAGCCTTCATAGCCTCTTCGGCAAGAACTGAGCAGTGAAGCTTTGCCGGCGGAAGTCCGTCAAGCGCCTCAACAACAGCCTTATTTGTGAGCTTCAGTGCCTCGTCAATGGATTTACCCTTGATAAGCTCGGTAGCCATTGAAGATGTTGCAACAGCGGCGCCGCAGCCGAATGTCTGAAATTTAACATCGGAAATGGTTCCGTTATCAACCTTAATGTACATTTTCATAATATCGCCGCATTTTGCATTTCCAACTTCGCCTACTCCGTCAGCGTTTTCAATTGTGCCAACGTTTCTCGGATTTGCAAAATGGTCCATAACCTTTTCGCTGTATATCATATATATCGTCCTTTCGTTATTTCAATTTTCCTTTAATAAAGATTTCCGCCTGTTATTCCTTCATCCCTGCATATTCTGTCCCACAGCGGCGACATTGCTCTTAACTTGTCAACCACCTTCGGAACACACTCGATAATATAATCAATATCCTCGTCTGTTGTTTCATCTGATATTGAAAGTCTGAGCGATCCGTGTGCAATCTCATGAGGAAGTCCAATCGCAAGAAGAACATGGGACGGATCCAACGATCCCGATGTACAGGCGCTTCCCGATGAGGCGCAGATCCCCATCAGATCAAGACTTAAAAGAAGAGATTCGCCCTCAATTCCACGAATTGAAATATTAACGTTTCCGCAAAGCCGCTGTTCCCTGTCTCCGTTAAGTCTTGTTTCCTTAATCTTTAAAATCTCGTCAATGAGTCTGTTTCTCATTTTTGTGACCTTTTCAATTTTTCCGGGAATATCCTCTGTTGCGGCTGTTATCGCTTCACCGAGAGCAACTATTGACGGAACGTTTTCTGTTCCGGCTCTTTTTGATCTTTCCTGAGCGCCGCCGAAGATAAGGTTGGGAATTGAAATCCCAGCTCTTATATAAAGCGCGCCCACTCCCTTTGGAGCGTGAATTTTATGTCCTGAAAGGGAAAGCATATCAATGTTAAGTTCCTTGACATCGATAGGAACATTTCCAACGGCCTGAACAGCATCTGTGTGGAAAATAACTCCCTTTTCCCTGCAGACCTTTCCTATTTCGCCAATAGGCTGAATTGTGCCTATCTCATTATTTGCAAACATAATAGTTACAAGGCAGGTGTCCTCTCTGATTGCGTCTCTTACCTGTTCAGCAGTAACAAGTCCCTTATCTGAAACAGGAAGATAGGTTACTTCAAATCCGTGCTTTTCAAGGTACTGACAGGTATGCAAAACAGCATGGTGTTCAAAGGCAGTTGTGATAATATGCTTTTTACCTTTCTTTTCACCGACTTCTGCAACGCCCTTTATTGCCCAGTTGTCGCTCTCCGAGCCGCCGCTTGTAAAATAAACCTCGTTAGTTTTAGCCCCTATGGCATCCGCTACCTGTTTTCTTGCTTTAAGTATTGCCTTTGCAGCGTTCTGACCAAGCATATAAATGCTCGAAGCGTTTCCGTACTGCTCTGTAAAATATGGGAGAGCCGCAGAAAGCGCCCTTTCGGAAACCCTTGTAGTTGCCGCATTATCCGCATAAACAAAGCGTTTTTCCATCTATATCGATCCTTTCCTGATGACTTTAATATCATTTTATTTTTACACAATCTTATTATATACCATTTTTGTAGTAAATGCAATAGTTTAGTTTAATTTTTTGTAAATTTACATAAATAAAATAAGTGCGCTCTTACATTTCCTGCAAAAGCGCACAAATATTACTTTGTGTTACGGCTAAGCTTATTGAAAAAGCAGTAATTTGACTTTCCGTTTTTCTTGACCGTATACATTGCTTCATCTGCGTCCTTGATTACCGATTCCGCAGTGACGGACATATCGTCAAAGTAGGATATTCCAATACTGCATTTAATCTCAAAATGTCTGTCAACGGATTTTGCGTCAAAGCCTTTTGCAAGCACTTCAATTATATTTTCGGCAATTTCCCCTGCGCCCGGACTTCCGGAGGTTTCGCCATAGTACACCACAAATTCATCACCGCCGTATCTTCCAGGGAAACCATAGCTTCCCACAACAGATTTAAGCGCATCCGCAACAAACACAAGGACTTCGTCGCCCAGAGCGTGACCGAAGTTATTGTTATAATATTTAAAGTCGTCAAGGTCAATAAACAGTACTGCTACCTTTGACTTTCTCATTTGTGAAAGGTCATACTCGTTTACAAGGCTTATTTCAAAGGTCTCACGGTTGAATATATTTGTCAGAGAATCAAAATTCGCCTTTTTAAGGAGGTTTTCCTCACGTCTTTTTGCCCGGTCGATATCTATCATCGTGCCAATTATCTTTACTATCTTGCCATCAAGATTTTTAATTGCTACGCTTCTTACGATATACCATGCGTAGTCATTATAAATCGTGCGGAAACTGAATTCACCCTGAGCCTTGTCATTTTCAATCATACGTTCAACAAAGCGTTCAAATTCAAGCTTATCCTTACGGTTGACAGTAGCGTTTTCAAAAAAGCTGTCCTCAAATCTCAGGGATTTTGCCCTGAAGCTGAATTTTGAATTGAAATTATCGCTGAAAAGCACAACATCCTTAGCAATATTGTATTCAAAGACAATGTTGTCCGTAAGTTCAACTATCGCACGGTATCTTTCCTCGCTTTCAGCGTTATTGTCAAGAATGTAGTTCACAACACCGCAAAAACTTCCATGGTCGTAATCCGGCACATTGCACCTCGCTTCTTTGTTGCCGTTTCTGAAATCAACAATAGCATTTACCGCGTCCTGTCCACGTTTTGTCAATACAGCAACAACGACTACTCCCACTGCACCGACAACAGCCATAATGACAAACACTACACTACAATATGTTCTTATGAATGTTTTAATGTTTCCGAAAAGGCTTGCTTCGGAAGTAATCGTAACGACAGCCCATGACGCACCGGAGGCATTTTGAGTTGATTTTACCGTACTTGCGGTCATGATATATTTTTCGTAATCATAGCTATATTCTGCGTTGTCTAATTCGTTGCCGCCGATAGTTCTTTCGATCTTATCCGCAGCAGAATTATACAGCGCCAGCGACATATATTTTTCCACCTTATTAAACGGTTCTCGTATAAGGGAGCCGTCGCTGTCGATAATTGCAATTTCTTCGGCGCTTATTCCGTCAAAGTTCTTTATTATCTCTTCAAATTTCCCCAGTCCATAATACTGTATCACATATCCTATAACCTCGTCACCGCTGTATATCTTATTCACATATGTGAACACATCGCTGGACTGTTGTGTAAGCTTATATTTATTGAGATTTGAAAATCCATAGTTTTTCTCCACATCATTATTTATAGTATCAACGGTGACCTTAAGGTAATCTGCATCTACATAGTTTGTTGAAACAGGCATAAGCTTTCCGGCTTTATCATACAGCGATACATGGATAATATCGTCCGTTGTGTCAACGAAATTTTCCAGATAATATTGTGTGTCAACTGTTATATCTACGTCAGTGGAACCGGACAAAAGGTACTCTTTAAGCTCCTCATTTGAAGAGAGTCGCTGACCGTTCTGAGCAATTTGCACAAAATAATTATTAAGTTCGTTTGCAATGATAGTTGTACATTTATTAAGTTGTTCATACCTTATGTTTTCGTAAACATCTCTGAGAAAAAGTCCGGAAAAAACAAGCATAGCAATGCATGGTACTGTAAGGAGCAATATTACAAACACTGTATATTTTCTTCTGAGATTCATGATAATCACCTTAAAGCCGAATAATTTGTCAACAGCAAATTCATTATACACAATTATTATAATATATTTTTGATTTATTTGCAACACCTTTGACAAATTTTCTTTCTCTTTTTTTAAAATATCGTTGCGGCGAGGAGGTGTGACAGCACCTCCGGTTTTCAAAGTCACCCGGACTTTGAAAACACACGCCTCACAGTGCAAAAAACACTGTGAGGCGTACGCCGCAACTGCTGTTAAAGCACAACAGGCTCAAATTCTATCCTTATATGAGGAATCTTTTTAATCTCAGCATAGCTGTTGTATAGTCCGTCCTCGGTGGAAATATCGTTTTCACCGCTTGCGGGAGGAGCGAACAATCTCAATGTAAGATCGCACTCACCCTCAAGAGGCTTTTCATAAAAAGCGCTCATTAGGTCGATGGTTGTAGCTTCAGGCGACTTATAGAACCATTTTCCGTTTATCTCCATCATAATGTTTGAATCGTCATCAAAAGTCACTTCGCAAAAATGAGGATTTTTCTCAAAATGAATAGGAATTTCAATTCCCTCTGCGTCCTCAGCCCCGCCCCATCTGAGCTTTACAGGGAAAGTTATTTCCTCTCCTTTTGTCATTTCAGGCTTGAAATAATCATCGTGGATAATATCCTTGTAAACCCTCATAACAGGCTGTTCGATTCCGCAGTCGGAGTTGTTAGGGTCTTCTATCTCAAGGCCCAGACGTCCTCTGTCTCTAAACTGATAAAAAGTAAATCCAGAGAACCATGTTGCGTTTTCGTTTTTAAGTCTGTCACAGAATTCCTTAACCATTTTTGCCTGATCATAGGGTCCTGTAACGTCTCCGTCAGCATTAAATTCACTCATTACCATCGGCTTGGAAACTCCACCGTTTATTTCCTTGAACCTTTCGTAAGACTTCTTCGTAAGCTCGTATGTTTCATCAACCTTGTCCCTCTTAAAGGTTGTTCCTCCTCTTAACGCAACGTCAAAAGGCCAGCCCCAGTGAAGAGCCATATACTTGTCAACACTCCATATATCAGTTTCCTTAACAGCCTGAGAAAACTCCTTTTCCATAACTATCTCCGTGGCATTGGGGTCTTCTATTCCACCTATACAAAGGATCGTCGAAACGTTTGGAGCGTATTCCTTTATTATCCTGTGAAATCGGCAGTAAAAATCTGCAACGCCCTGATATGTGGTTCTCTTTGTGAATGAGAACCAGTTTCCTGTAGCTTCGTGATTTATTCTTAAAAGAAGTCTGCCGAAAGGTCTTAAATCCTTTGCAATTGCAATCAGGTAGTCGTCTGTAAGATTAGGGTCTACTGTCAAAGTGAGGGTTACATCCTGACCGTGTCTTCTTACGTCTCTCATGCAGGTAAAAGGTTCGCCGTCGGTATTTCCTCCAAGTCCGCCCTTATATGTAAAATAATCATCATAAGGATAGTCCCACTGAAATGAGATATCAGCGTCTTTCATAACTTCCGATATTCTTCCGGGCCACTCCTTGTCAAGGGGGTAATAGCAGTACATAAGAGAAATACTTCTATGCGGTCTGCCCATTTTGTGAAGTATGTAATCCTGATTTACATACTCTCCTCTTTCCGAACCGTCGCCAAGGTCAACTGCACATTTTGCCTTACCCATATGAACGGAATAAGCTTTAAGTTCCATATCTGTTCCTCCCGTTTATTTGTAATCGTTTGCAAAGATTGATAATAATAAAGCTGTCATTCAAACAACAGCTTAAAATTATTATATAGAACATATTGATAGTTGTCAAGTAAATTTGAGCAAAATTTCAAAAAAATATTTGAAATTTTCCTGAACTGCGCTAAATGCTTTAACTCTTTAATCTGCTTTTTATTTTAAATTAAGCTTATTCTCACACTCCCTCATTTTACCCGACCTGTAAAACTCTATTTTATAATCAAGTCTTTCGAGAGTAGAATTAATACTTGCGATTTTTTCAAGGAGTATTTCACGCTGTTCAAGAAGTATCTCAAGTCTTGCGGGAATGGTATCATCCCCTTCCCTGAAAAGTTTTACATATTCAATAAGGGCCTCAATGGGAAGACCTGCGCTTCTCATGCACTTTATAAATTCAATCCATCCACAGGAGTCCTCATCGTAATCTCTGAGTCCCCCCTTGTTTCTCGGAACGGGAGGAATAAGGCCTATTCTTTCATAATATCTCAGTGTATCCGGAGACATATCAAATTTTTTTGAAACTTCAGAAATCGTCATTTTGTCACTCCTCAAATCAAGCTTTAAACATTTTTGCCCATTTCATAGGCTGTGTTCATATATACTGTAGAATTTACCTCGCCCTTCTGCCATACTCCGCAGGCTTTGATAATTCCCTTTTCAACAGCGTCATCAAGGCAATCAACGGTAAATCCGCGAATACTTTCAATTACCTTATCAAACATTTTCTCATCCGTTTCGGCAGCTGTTGTTATGTAGTAAAATTCCTTGCCAGATATCTCGGTATATCTGGGAACAGAACGGTCGATAAACGTTTTAAGCTGGGCGTCCATTGTATAAAAGTAAACAGGAGTTGCAAAAACAATAACATCAGCCTTTATCATTTTATCAAGAAGCTCAGCCATATCGTCTTTCTGTACGCATTTATGTGTGTTATTGCACACACCGCACCCTTTACAATAACCGATATTTTTTTCTGAAAGTCTTACTTTTTCCACATCATTTCCGCTTTCCTGCGCTCCTCTTACAAATTCGTTACAAAGGGTATCTGAATTGCCATCTTTTCTTGGGCTTGCCGATATTACAAAAACTTTTTTGCTCATTTTTATCATCCTTTCGTTCATTTGATTCAATTATAACACTTGGAGTTAACTCCATGTCAAGCTTATTTACGAAAATTTAATAATTTTATTGATGTATGAAGCAAGGATGCTCGCAGTTTGATAGAAAAGTGCCGCAGTTCTTCGGTGCGCAGCCCCGAAGTCACGGCGCTAAAGCGCCGTGGAGCGGATAAGAAAGCTTCGGCTTTCTTATCCGCATCTGCGGCATATAGTCACTATTTTCTATCAAAACTCGGGTTGAAAGCATAGAAGTTCTTTGAGTCAAGCTGTTCCTGCACAATGCGCAGTCCCTCTCCAAAGCGCTGAAAATGAACTATTTCACGTTCTCTTAAAAACTTAATAGGATCTCTTACGTCTGGATCATCAACAAGGCGCAGAATGTTGTCGTAGGTCTTTCTTGCTTTCTGCTCTGCTGCAAGGTCTTCCGTAAGATCGGCTATTGCGTCTCCCGTTGACTGAAAATAGCTTGCAGTAAACGGTACTCCGGATGCTGCGATCGGATACACGCCTGTTGTATGATCTACAAAATAAGTGTCAAACCCGCTTTCCTTTATCTCTTTGATAGATAGATTTTTTGTAAGTTGATAAAGGATTGCGGAAATCATCTCAAGATGAGCAAGTTCCTCTGTACCTACAGAAGCAACGGAAATGCTCCAATCTATCAAATATGAGGACAAGCGTGAGGTTTTCGGTTTTAAGGTACATAGCTTTTCGACCTTTGAGAAAATCAAAAAATATGATGAAACTGATAATGCGGAAAGTGCCGAAAAGCCTTATTCTATCGAGATTAGCAGGACAAAACGAACAATAAATCTATATGCTATCGCTTCTACAAAATTTCAAATAGCGTGCTGATTTTCTGTCTTTCACTTGCGGACAAGTTATCTGTTTTTCTTATAGTAAACTGCCCACTTATTTTCTTTTTAAGTTGGCAGTTTACTATTGACTTTCTATGCGAAAATCGAATATAATATAGTAAAGTGCCCTAACAATAATCAGATTTAGGTTAATTAAGTAGAGGTGGACAAATGCTTCGCGAAAACGATATTAAAAATGTGAGAAAGCTATTCAATCGGCATCACTATGTAATGACTACTGCCGAGCTTCTTGAAGCTAAGCTATATTATGCAGATATTAAGCAGCTTTTGGATGAGGGCTTTATTGAAAGAATAAGACGAGGCTACTATCATTGGATTAAAGACTGCGAAACCAGAGAAATAGTTATTATCAATAGTTTGTTTCCCGATGCTGTTCTTTGTATGGAAACTGCTCTATTCTATTACAAATACAGTGATAGAAATCCCGCTGAATGGAATTTTGCCATAGATAGAAATGTTTCAAAACTGCGAACTAATATCGAGTACCCATTCATTAAAGTATATCGCATTGAGTCTGATTTGGTTGCGCTTGGTGAAACAACAGGTGAAATTGATTTTACGAAAGTGCGAATTTATGACCGTGACAGAACAATTTGTGATGTTCTGAAAAATATGAGTAAAATGGATAAAGAAATTTTCAATAAAGCAATACAGGGGTATGTTAATGACCCAAAAAAGAATATACCTAATCTTATGATGTATGCAAAAAAACTGCGTGTGCAGAAAAAGGTTAAAGAATTGATTGGAGTGTGGTTGTAATGGCAGATATAGCAGCTTCTGTTCTGGCAAAGCTGAGAAATAAAGCAAAAGCTTCTGGTATCAGTTATCAGCAATGCTTACAACTTTTTGTGCAGGAAGAATTTTTGAGAAGGTTATCAAAATCTGAGTATGAGGATACTCTGATACTTAAAGGCGGATTGTTTATTTATACTCTAACTAATTTTGAAAGCAGAGCTACCATTGATGTCGATTTTCTGCTCCGTGGATACTCTAATTCAATAGATAATGTAAAAGATTTGATTTGTAAAATTATCGATACGCCGACAGGTAACGATTATATAGAAATGCGAGCAAAAGGCTTTGAAGAGATTTCTCCGCAAAGAAAATATCACGGTATCAGCACACAGATTATTGCTCAAATAAAAAATGTGCGTGTGCCGTTCAATGTTGATATAGGCGTGGGCGATATTATAGTCCCCCGTGCCGAAGAACGCACCATCAACACTCAGCTTCCAGATTTTGAAGCACCTGTAATCAAAACTTATTCCCTTGAAAGCACCATTGCCGAGAAGTTTGATGCCATACTGCAACGATTTGAACTGACAGGCAGAATGAAAGATTTTTATGACATCTATTATCTTTCAAGGACATTCGATTTTGAGGGCGCAAAATTGCAGGCTGCAATCTT
>CALWNN010000005.1 GCA_944382845.1 uncultured Clostridia bacterium | reverse complement strand
TTGTTCTGTCGTTCAACTTCAGGAAGATTAAAGCAGCTTTCATGTATAGCATCATAAGCTATGAATGCGTGTATATCCCATTCACATGTTGCTTGCACATTTATTCTTATGCCAATGTTTTTTAATGCGCGGGCCTGACTGCCAATCCCGCTGAAAAGCTCTACTATATTGTATTCTTTTTTCATTTTTCTCCGCCGATCAGATAAGCACGCCAGCCTGATCCAGTTTGTTTCTTATTTTCCATATTAGTTTTGCTTGCTTTTCTGACGGCACTTTTTTACCGGCAGTAAATGCAATCGCTAAATTAAGCAGGTCTGTCTCCATAGGAGAAAGAATATGGCGTTTCATGCCCTCCTTAAGCAGATCAGTCCAATAGCTGTTCCCAAGATTATAAATTTCGACCAGCCAATTAACATCTTTTTCAAGCTTTTTTTCTTTAATCTCTCCTTGTATCCTCTCGTCCATAACTTCTTTGGATATGAGATCGTTCACAAACTGAGGATCCAATGACAAAGGCACCTCTTTATACCTTTTCCATGTTTCTTCTTTAGAACAATATTCTCTTGCCGATCCGACAGAGTTGCGGATGAACTCATTAGTGACATGGGCTACTTTTTCTATCTGGCAGCTCAATGACGGATATAAAGTCTGCTTTCTCCATATCAAATCATAATCAAGACAATAACCTTTGGGCAGATTTACGATGATTTTTGATATTGTATATGGAACGATAAACGGCTTTATATAACTTGCCGATATATACCAGTCTGAGTTCTTCACAATTTTATCTGTAGTTTTGAATAATATAGCATAACAGATTGCAAGTTTGAAAAACTCATCATTAAAATATTCCGGTGTTTTCTGATACTGACTGTCTATGTATTCGGCAAAAAACGACATGCACTTTTCGCCGCCTTTGCTCACTACGTCCGGACGAAGAAGTTCTGCGCAAGTAAAAAACTTAGCAAGATCTTCCTTTTTGATAAGCTGACTTTTGGGGTATCTCCGAGCAAATGCCTCTTTTTCACTCTTACGGGTGATTTTGAATTGCTCCTGATCATATTTTCCGCGTGAACGTTCATAATACCAGAAAGTATTGTTGACATTATCACCAGAAACAGGGGCAGGAATCTTCTTGGACAAGGCTTCAAAAACTCTGTGAAACGGATGATTAGAGAAAAAGTCGGAGTTTTTTACAGAATTCTGACTGTTTGCGTACCTGGAGATATTCTGTATCATCATATCATAATCATCATTCTTAACAACAGTCAGTTTCATCGGAACAAAAATATTGTCCAATGGCAACTTGTCTTTAATCACAGCTGATGTAAGGGAAGCTGTAGTTTGTCCGCCGTTAATAATCTGCAGATCTTCCATTGAAGTTATAAATCTCTTATCATCAGATAATGTAATCTTCGCAGCCGTGCATGCAATACCGTTGTTATATGCAAAAAATTTGGTCGGCTCTTTTCTTATCGTTTCACGAATGCCCTTATTTATTTTCCCTCGGTTGCTCAAAAAAGCTCGGACATTCCCTTCAAGCAACCTCGAGCCGTGGTCATAATAAATGCTATGCAAGAAATACCCGGGAACAATTGCAAGATAAGCGTCATAGTCAAGATTGCCGGACATCTCTGCCTTGATACACGGAATACCCTTTATGCCGTATTTGTCGGTTTCAATCAATATTGGCTCCCTGTCTTTTCCTGATTGATACAGATCATAAAAACGCTTGATGCTCCAGACATTCAGCTCAACTCGTTTATCAAGAAAATCATCACACCTCAAAGAAGTTACTTTATCGCTGAGTGTTTTATTGGTAATGATATACAGTTTAATCTGATCGATGGAATCATCATTATCAAGATCAACGTAATCTTTTTTCATTCTTCGCGCAATATTTCGTCCTACCGGAAGCATTTCATCGGTAAGATCAAAATATTCCTGCAACCGCTCATCAAACGCCTCCTGGATAAAATTCAGCATCCTGGTACGAATCGTGTCCAGTTCGGTTCTTGTCAGAGTGGCATCAGCTGTATCTTTGAAGTCATTTGATATAAGCACAAACGATTTATCTGATGCATCAAATCCATATGCATCAAACGCCATAATTTTATTATTCCGACAGCGCTTTTGTATAGGTCTTATAACGGGATCTGTCAATTCTCCCATCGCAGTCAGTTTGTCCAACGCGTCTTCAAGAAAATATTCGTCAGGCAAAACACTCTCTATCTGAGCGTTGATCCGTATGTCATCAAGATATTCTTTTTTGTATTCTTCAAAAGCCATATTCATACCAGCTTCTCCTTGAACTTTTCTATAAGTGTCAGCATGATTTCATATTGCACTTTAGCAACTCCGGCTGGCAGCAATGCTGCTTTCAGCCGTGGAAAATCATCCTTTACCGAATAATTATCCACCGAGACCAGATTATAGACATAATTATCATACACTTCGCTGTATGCATATCCGGCTTGTTTAAGTTTCTCTGCAAAAATATCTCTGTCTGTGTCCAACTGCAGCTCCGACATGATTTCAGCTACAAGGGGATTCAAAGAAATACCATTAAAGCTGGGACTCATTTTTTCCAGCCGATACACAATCAGATGTCCTTCATTTTCGCTGTCCAGTTGTTCCAAAGAAGATATAAAAACAGAATTCCTGAAAGAATTAATGGTTTTAATTTCAAACCAATCATCGCCGTAGGAAAAATCTTTATGCGTAGGCACCGGACCACTCCATCCGTTTACCCCCATCGTTGTTCCATACTTTTTTGCGGCATAATTTTTGAAGAACAAAAGCTCTCCGAGTAATCCGATGATCTCATTCTCATTCAACAGCTTTGATGAGCTGTAAAACATCTTCTTCCATTGATTGTATCGGTTCACGATTTCAATATATCCGTTATCACCGGTATAATTTTCAGTCTGCGTAATAATATCTTCACAGAAATTACAGAATAAAGACAAATTTTCAGCGGAGTTGAAAGAGAACAACAATGAATAATAATCCGGCGTCTTGATCTGTTTTATCTCCAACAGGTTGTTTCCGGTAATTTTCACAGGTTGAAACAATCCGTTATACCGCAGAGTCGGATTTCCTTTTTCGTTTTTACCCAGATATAATTCCAAAGGATGCGTTTCAGAAACGCGGATATATTCTGAGTTATTGAGAATGAGCGACAGTTTTTGCCTGACGTCGTTCTTATTCATTGCAGTCATCCCCCTCGTCATCATGGTCTTTATCAAAATAGTTGACGGACTTATTGACCGTATACATAATACTTTCACTGACGGCATTTTCCTTTTCAGGAAAAGCGATTGCAAAACCGATCAAGTAATTATAGCGCCTTGTCTGCAATTCTCTTCTGACTTTAATATTTTCACTAGCCGATACTCCAGTAAAAATCTCCTCATTTTCCAGATCACTGTTATCCGGATCAATAAAGTAAATAATGAAAAGCGGATTTCGCCCCTTAATCATATATCGTTGTGCCCGTATATCATCTCCTTTAGGGCACTGCGATTTGTCAAGTCCGTTTTTTGCATCGGCACGCCCGCCCAAGCGTGCCCTTTGTCTGCTGATTCGGATTACCGTCGGATCATCATCGGGGACATCATAATTTCTGCGCACCAAAGGATTATCAATGTGCAGAGCAGGGAAAATAAACCTGTGTTCGTTGTCTTTTTCTCCTCCGATAACAAGCACGTCAAAATAATCCAGCTCGGAATCAGTTCTGCGCAGAAAATCCGTTATCTGGTGTATATCAAAGTTTCCGTTCAGTTTATGTACCGTTATCTCACCAAGCAATTTCAGAATTCTGTCCTTAGGAATATTTCTGAAATACGGATGTCTTACAGACGAATCCTTTGTTGCGACATCTATCCCGCTCAGGAAATTTTTTGCAGCATTGATATTCTGTTCAATAATTCCGAGATCACGATGAAGGTAAGGGGTTTCAAAGATATTGCCATAAAAAGATTTGTAATATCTTTGTTTCTTGGTGTTTCTGCTTTTATTGGCTGCCGTAATACCAAGTTCAATGGAATCGTTCCTTACGCGTATACCATATTCTTCAGGTTTTTTACCTTGTTTCCCCATAACTTCAATATCTTTCCGCAAGTCCTCAATTGAACTGCAGATATAGCGATAATATTTTGCAGAGTCTTTAGTTATAAATATTTTACACAAATCAGCATATCCTTCACGATAGCCGAACCATCTGCCCATTTGCATCAGAACATCAAATGTTGCTGTATTCCGATAAAAATAACTGACACATAATCCTTCAAGAGTAAGCCCTCTTGATAAGGCTAAACCTCCGATTGCAATAACGCGTAAACCCGTATCTTTATGTGCTTCATAATCAATTTTTGCTGATTGTTTGGATGAGTTGACAACAACAATCTGGATGTTTTTTATTGAATCGTATATTCTTGGGAACACCTTAGCCCAAGTCAAGGTAGTACCGTCTGAGATTATGTTCCCATACTCTTTGTTAAAAGTCTCCTGTAATGAGGACACCAAAGGATTTGTCAAAGCATATTCCACATCAAGTTTATACGTCTGCTTTAAGGCATTTTTAACGGTAAGGAAATAGTCAGTAATTATATCCTTTATAACGAGCTGCACTTTGGTAAAGCGCGTCATGTTGATAAGCATTGACCGGTTGGTTCGTATGCTGCTGCCGCCATCGCGTATATCGCGTATTGCATTTGCCAGTAAAAATGCATTCACAGCATAATAAACCGAGTTAAATAATTTATCTCCGTGCCAGTCTTTTTTATGTTTCATCGGGAAGATATTTTCGTTCCCGTCTTTTATCTCCCGCACATTTTCATTTTCCTCGAAGAAATATTTCCGGGGACCATAATAATTTGAAGGAGCTTTTAACGAGTAGATAAAGTCTCTGGGAAATAAATCATCGCGCAGCATTTCGTCGTCGCTGTCATAATTTATAAAGACATTGGCAAAAGGCGTGGCGGTAAATCCGACATAACAACTTCTTGTGAAAAGTGCAAGGATTTTGCGTATATAATTATTGATTTTAGTCGGATCATCATCTTGTTTATGCGTGTTGATACTCGCATTGTCAGCTTCGTCATCGATCATCAGCATAGGAACATTAATTCTTTGGTATTGCCGTGTCGTATTGATATTTTTAAAAGACAGGAACACCTTCTTCAGAACGCTTACATTTTTTTTGATAACAAACACCATTGGCTCGCTGGGATATGTGCTTATCCTGATGTTGGTGTTCTGGTCGTCATCGGCGACAAAATCCTTTGCGCGACTTGTAAACAGCCGCGGCATCCTGTCTCCACGCCCAACCCCGACATCTGCCGCGGTTGTCACATCATATCCCACAAAGCCTTCTTCAACGCGTTCCTGTGTTTGTTTGCGAAGGTTTTCTATCGTTCCTGTCAGTATAAATATAACTTTATAACCGGCATCGGCGGCCTTTGTTACCAAGCCCAGATAATTTGATGTTTTGCCGGACTGAACATCTCCCATGACAAGACCTCGGACAGAAAACACGCTGTCGGATTCATTCGGATTGCCAAGGTAGGACATAATTCTCCGAAGCGTTGTCTCTTCCAACCGTTTGATTACTTCCGGCGGAAAATGCTTTTGGACAGCAAGATAATTTTTATATCTTGTCCAATAGTATTCATCGTGACCTTCTTCCAGAAAATTATCGTACCACTTGTAATCATGATCATAATCACCGAGAAGAACGTCGCCTTCTTCCTGGTAAACCGAATGAACTGCTTTTATTTTGTTGATAACGAGCAGCCGCTCAGAATCGGACAATACAATTTCAGGTAATTCATGGCTATACATTTCCTGAGCTTTTTGCATAGAATCAACTATACTTTTTTCGTCAGGTATATAAAACGGGTTGGATATTTTCTTTACCCGCAGATCATTTGAATACTGATCCAAATATATATCAAATACTTCCTCACGCGTTCTCATTTTCTACGATCTCCATTATTCTTTGGGCTATCATCGGATGATTGAACGGCTCATACTTCGTCACTATAGCCAAAACTTCTTCGTTGCATTTCTGCACAATCTGTTTCGTTTTTTTAAATTGTACCACTCCTTCCATTACTATAGCATCAATTTGATCTTCTTCCGGCTCTGTAGCATTATTTTTATTGCAGATTGAGTTGTATATGTCGTCATAAGGAATCGAGACGGAAATGGCATCAATAAAATTCAGAATTTTATTCCTGTCTTTATCATCAAAATCATCCAGGAAACGTCTTATAAAAGCAGATTCTTTGTTTATATAAAAACATTCTTTCTTTTGCTTATTAAGAGATTTATTCCAGATTTTATTGTCGTCACGTTCCAAACTCAGCCGAACTCTTTTGGTTGTTTTGTCTTTTGAACGCGCGCATACATCCGAAACAACTTTTTTCAGTTGATTCATCACTTGCCTGGGAATTGTAGCGTTCTGTTTTTTGATATCGATATCCCATATGTCATCAAGAGAATTCGGGATGTCAACTTTTATGCGCCCATATTTCAGAATTTCCGGCAACACGCCGGTTGATGAAAGACGAAACCATTTTCCGTAAATTATAAGGCGGTCATTCCTGTATATGTAAAACCCCTGATCACTACGCAGAGAATCAATTCCGCCGAGTTTTGCAATATCTGCCTCTGTGAGGTCAGACATGTGGGGAAGTATATAAGGCTGAATTTTTATAACAGAATCGTTTATGGTCAGTTCGCTTACTTTTTTAGAATCTGTTTTAGCATGATCCTCCAAAAAAGGGTCAAGGGGGACAAGCGCATCATTGTTAATAAAAATATTCAGTGGCTTAAACCTATTGGACAAAAATCTGTGGAAAACAAGGCACAAATGTTTTTCTGCTTCTGCCATTTCATCAGACAAGTATTCGCGGACACGACCGTTACTTTTTTTATAGGCAATATCGAAATTCTGCCACACCACCAAAGTTCCCATGGGCAAGTTGATTAAAACATCTGCCATCGGCGTTCCGGAAATTTCTGTCTCGTCCAGTTCAATACAATCCCATTTTTTATCTTTTAATACAAGATCAAGATTCCATTGAAAGCCTGAAATGTCACTGCCATTTTTAGATATTACTGTCAATATTCTGCATTGTGAGAGCGATGCGGACTTTAGTCCTAAGCCAAAACGTCCGAGATCTGAAGAACTGTATTCGCGGTCACTGCCATATTTCATAGCATTAAACAGTTCATTTCTGGTCATACCTCGCCCGTCATCCAATACAGAAACGAATAATTCCGAGTCATTGATCGGCACATTTATGTAAATGTTCTTCGCCCCCGCAGAAATTGAATTATCCACGATATCTGCTAACGCCGTTTTGAAGGTATATCCGATGGATCTCATTGAATTCATGAGAACACTTGGTGAGGGGGTGTTTTCAATCCTTACAGACATCTCAGTTCTCCTTTTTCATCTGTCACCGCATAACTCTTGGGCGAATAAACACCGGCGATTTTATCTACCCAATTTTTTATTCCATCAACGACTTCTTTGGGAGAGATGATTTTCAGTCGGTCTCCGACGGTGCAGCACCAGCCGAAGAAAACAGGGCTGAGCTGAACGGTGGCAGTGAATTGAATGCGGTCGTCTCCGCAACTGATAATAACGGCTTTCTCGCCGAACTTATCGTAGATGACATCCAGCAGGTCGGGATCTGCCTCGAAGCGCACCTGAACGCTCTTGCCGCCGAACATGGAAAACGCCTGCTTGCGATGTTCGGAAACATTCAACGATTTCGGGCGCGCATTCCTGTTGACGGGTTCGTCTGTCACTTGGACATCAAGCATACGGTCAATGCGGTAACTTGCCGTATTCTTGTGCTTATCGTGATAACAGACGAGGTAGTAATTGTCATTTGCAAACACCATCGCCACGGGATTGACGACATAACGCTCGCCGTCTTTGCGAAGCTGCCGTTCACCGCTGCGGTCGAGGTCGAAATACCTGAAAGAGATTTTCCGCTCGGAGAGGATACCGTCCTCTATGGCATTGATGCTGTAATAGATGCTCTCGTTGGAGTGCTTCGTAGTGTTGAACTCGACGATATTACGCTTCAGAATCTCCGCGCGGTTGCTGCCGCCGAGAGCCGCGATCTTGTCAATAAGTTCCGCCGTCTTTCTTTCGGTGATGAAACTTGCCGCCTGTACAGCGTCGATGAGAACGCGAAGTTCGGGAACATCGAAGCTCCTGTCCACCACATAGTAGGAATTGCTGTGCTGACCGCGCTTACAGATGACCTCGTAGCCGAAAGAGTTCAATGCGGCTATATCCTGATAGAGCGTCTTGCGGTCGCAGGCAACGCCGTTTTTTTCAAGACGGGCGAGAAGCTCCCCGGTGGAGAGCGGATGATCTTCGTCGCTTTCCTGTTTCAGGATCTCCCAGATCTTCAGGAGTTTGATTTTCGAGAAATTCTCTTTACCCATTACGCGCTCCGTCTGTGTAAATGCTTTCAGGTGTTTACAAAATGTAATCAACTGAACATTTTCCGTGCAAAGCAAAGTACAAACTTCGCCTTATAACAATTATATCAGTTTTTATCGTAAAAGTAAAGAGCGCAGAGTCTGTTTTTATAGACACTTGAAGACAAAAATAAAAAGAAGTCGTTACTCACGGCTTCTTTTTTCTTCGTCCGGTATTTCTTCTTGTTCGTCGTGCAGCATTTCATAGATGACAAGCTCCAACGAGAACACCAAAGAGTCCGCATATTCCTTTGGCAAGCGGGTGATTGACGGTTCGCCCGTGACCTCTATTTCATAATTGACAGGCTTTCTTTTCCTCATGACAAAATGATAAATCAAAGAGCCTGCAAAGCGTGAGTATCTCAACCGCACCTTTTCCGTATAGAAAGGTCATCTTTTCCGTATGTGAAGGTAATGTCTGCCGATTTTCTTTGTCTTTCGTTTGGGGTTTGGTATCAGAAAAAGCCGTTTTCGTCAAGGGCGGAAAATATCGCCGAAACCATCGAATGAACCGTAATGAATGCAATATTTTTCGCTTGCTCCTTGACGCCTCCGTCTTTTCCCGATTTCTCCTTTTTGTCGAAAGACAAATAAAACAAAGGAGAAAGATGTGCAATCGCAGAAAATTTCACAAAGTCGCAAGCAGTTTGCGAGTTCGGTTTTTACAATTCTGCAAAAAAGATAAAGGAGGCTCTATACACATGAAAAAAGCTGTCATCTATGCCCGCTATTCCAGCGACACCCAAACGGAACAGTCCATTGAAGGACAACTTCGCGTCTGTCAGAACTACGCCAAGAACAATGACCTTCTCGTCGTTGACACTTATGTAGACCGCGCAATGACAGGTACGAACGATATGCGCCCGGATTTTCAGCGCATGATCAAAGCAAGCAGCAAACGGCAATGGGAGTATGTCATCGTCTATAAGCTCGACCGGTTTTCGAGAGATAAGTATGAAATGACTATCCATAAGCACACCTTGAAAGAGAACGGGGTAAAGCTCGTTTCCGCAATGGA
>CALWNN010000004.1 GCA_944382845.1 uncultured Clostridia bacterium | reverse complement strand
TAGTTCAATGCTATCAACCTCATAATATGCAGGATCCAAACGAAACTGTGCTTGCTGGCTGAAAACAGTCGTTCTCGATGCTACTTCTTGTTGACCGTCCTGTTCCACCAGCCATTCCACTGTAGATCCGTTTTCCGCACCACTAAAATTCATTTGAATGGTGACATTAACTGCCTTCAATGGATACGGCCACACAGCCAACAGACAAAACAAGAAAACAGCAATTATAATCAACTGTTTTTTATAATCTCTTATCCGCATACTTTTCTCCATTTATTTCTCAATTTTCGCAATTTCCATAATCTTTTCTGCCAACTTTTCTCCACTGCCCATTTCCACAAAGTAAATCCCGTTTTCCTTTTCAGAATAAAGTTCGTGGTTTGCAGGATTATCCCCTAGAATCATAGGCTTTCCCATAGCCTGATAGATATAAGCTTTCCCGGGAATGGTGCGTTTTGCTTTCTCAATAGACCCATTAAAATGTCCCGCCAAACAAAGATCGGCAAAATCAATGTGCCGGGCCAACTCTTCCTGAGAAAGCCAATGAATATAATGCAGATTTTCTCCTTGAGGCATTGGTTGATCGCTGCCAATCGGGCCGATAAAATAAAAACAAAATCTCGGATCATTTTTCAGCCGATTCATAGCATCCAGCACTACATCGATTCCCTGTAAGGGCAAAACACTACCAAAATACAGAACTGTAAACTTACCTTTGGCTTCTTGAGGTTTCTCACTGTGACGGGGATAGTAGATGCTTTTATCTGCCTCCAAATATAGCACCTGCAATTTATCAGGTTGGGCTCCTAAATCCTCTACAAAATACTGCCCGTGAGCGAGAGTATCACAAAGAATGATATCTGCTTTTTTTAAAGTGTTCCGGTCCAGTGACAGCAAACGTTTTCCGACAAAGGATGTGGGGGAAAATTTTTTGCGATCAAAGCAAAGCGTATCGTACATGGAAATGAAAAAATCAATGTAAAGACGCGGTTTCTTCATCTTCCAGCCAAAGAAAGGCAACACCAATTGCGGGGCAAATCCCACAAACACAGCATCATACTGTTTACAGGAAGTGAACAACAGACGAAAAAACACCTTGAGCAACCGGACAGGATAGCTTTTTTCCCGAGTCCCAATTACAGTCACAGAAGCGCCTGCTTGCTGCAACAAACGAATTTCTTGGGTGTTTCGCAGATAATCCAAATTCTTCGTGGTAACGAATAATACTTTTTTCCCAGCCAGTTCCTCAAACATGGTGCTTCTCTCCTAACCGTTTTTTCTGATGACGCTTTCCCAACAAAAAGAGGGGTTTGAAAATGCCAAAGGAAAGCACCTCACCTACAATCGTCCATAGCCGTGAGGTTACCGTGATCAAGGCAAGCAAACTATCGGTATACATACCGGTAAGCAAAAACTGCATGACCCCTTCTCGAACGCCTAAACCGTTTGGAGATGGACTGACAAAACCTACCACCCAGCAAATGGGATAAGAAAGCACCAGATAAAATGCTTGTTCCCAAGTAACTTGGTCGAAAGCCAGCACCCACAACACCAATCCTAAACCAGTTATCAACCAAACGACGGCGTAGCGAAGAAGCAACCCATAAATCAGCTTCGCAGACAAATGAAGGTTGCTGACATCTTCTTTAAAAATCTTTGCCAGCAGTTTTACTCCGCCGCGAACCAGCCAAGGAAGTGCCACCAAAATGCCAATGGCTACTACAATCACCAACACTAACAGCCACCAACCGAGCTTGTTGAAAAAAACCGGAAGGAAAAACAGCAGAAACAACCCACTGGAAATGATCTGATACACATACTCTAAGATCATACTGGCAGTAGTCGCGCTTTTATTGACCCCTTTGGAGGTGCACATATAAGCTTTTCCCACAATATTCCAGATTCCACCTGGAATATATCGAGCAAAAGCAGAAGTCATATGAATATCTAAATAATCTGCTGTTGTCATGGTTTGGTCCAACTTATGAAGCATGTAGGCCCAGTTATGGCCTGTCGCGATAAACACAAAGGCATACACAAAAATAGCTACCACAATCAGCAGCCAATTGGCATTGATCAGGTAATCTTGAATATCATTCCAAGCGGAAATAAAGTTTTCAACTAAAAACCATAGGATAACAATAGAAAGAAGAATGCCTACGATTTTAAACAGCTTCTTTTTCCAACTGCTTTTCTTTTTCGTTTCTTGCTTCGTTTCCTGCTGCTCCATGAACGGCTCCCTTCTTAATCGTGGTCGTGATCCTTATCCTTCCCTTTGTTTTCATGATCGTAGTCTAAACGGCGTACCCGTTCCTGCGTGTCTTCTAAGAGTTTTCGATTAGAAGCAATCAAATCCGCCAACAAGCCGGAGATAAAAGTCTGGAAGCCCAGCATCAACAAAGTGCTGGCTAAAATCAAGGATTGAATATGCCCGCTGCTTTGTCCCATAAAGAAATAAACTAAAAAGCGAATTCCAATAATCAAGCCTATGGCAAAAATAATTCCACCAATCATGGTAAAGAAGCGCAGAGGCTTGTACATCATAAAGGCTCGAATAATGGTGAGCATGGACTTTTTAATATAGCCGAACATACTGTGGAACAGTCGAGAAGACCGCAATTCCGGGTTGGTGCGAATCGGCACAGAAGTAATAGCCATTTTATTCCGGCCAGCTTGCACAATGGTTTCCAAAGTATAGGTATACTCATTGACCACATTCATCCGCAGGGCAGCTTCACGGCTATAGGCGCGGAATCCACTGGGGGCATCCGGTACATCGGTTTTAGAAGCCACCCGCACTGTCCAGCTACCGATATGTTGCAGCCGCTTTTTCATGGGAGAAAAATGCTCGGTCTCATCAATCGGACGTTCTCCAATCACAATATCCGCTTTTCCTTCCAGAATAGGACGTACCAGCTTTTCAATGTCAGCGCCGCAATATTGATCGTCTGCATCTGTATTGACAATAATGTCAGCTCCCTGACGCAGGCAGGCATCCAATCCAGCCATAAAGCCCTTTGCCAAACCTCTGTTGCATTTAAAATTTACAACATAGTTGACGCCCCAATTTTTTGCCACTTCTACAGTATTGTCTTGACTTCCGTCGTTAATAATCAGATATTCAATCTCGTCAATGCCATCAATATGCTTGGGGAGATCGTTTAAGGCAATCTCTAAGGTTTCTGCTTCGTTATAGCAAGGAATTTGAATAATCAATTTCATGGCCGTCTTTTCTCCTTTTAGAAAATTATATCCAATTTTTTCATTATAGCATTATAGCACGAGGCCTTTTGAAATACAAGTTAAAACAGGAATGTTATGGATTTTTGCGAAAATAGAAGCTATCCTGTGGAATTTCGTTGTGCGGTTTTACTCGATTTTTCCAAAAACGAGTTGTACTAATCCAATTTAGGTCAATCGAATGGATCCAGTAGATGAAAAAACAATCTGAAACGAACTAAGACAGCCACGATAGGACTGTCTTAGAACTACAAAAAGCATTACAGATCATTATTCAAGGTTTCAAAGAATGAATCTGTTCCAGCCACAAAGCAGCGGAAGCGTCACTGGGCATCCGCCAATCACCCCGCGGAGAAAGGGTCATCGAACCCACCTTAGGGCCATCCGGCAGACAGGAACGTTTAAATTGCTGAGCAAAGAACCGGCGGTAGAAGGTTTCCAGCCATTTCAAGATGGTAGCGCTGTCATACACATCACCCAACGCATACCGGCAAAGACGGTACACCTTCTTTGGCTCAAATCCCCAGCGAATTCCATAGTACAAAAAGAAGTCATGGAGCTCATAGGGCCCCACCAAATCTTCCGTCACCTGAGCAATGGCGCCGTCCCCGGTGGGGGGCAGCAATTCCGGGCTCACCGGCGTGTCCAAAATATCCAGCAGCACCTGGCGCAGTCCCGGCTCTTCCCCGGTATCGGCAACATAGCGCACCATGTGCCGGATCAGAGTCTTAGGAATGCTGGCATTGACGCCGTACATGGACATATGGTCCCCATTGTAGGTGGCCCAGCCCAGCGCCAATTCACTGAGGTCGCCGGTACCAATGACCAAGCCGCCGGTCTGATTGGCAATGTTCATCAGCACTAAAGTGCGCATCCGCGCCTGGCCGTTTTCATATACCACACTGTGATCCTCTACATTG
>CALWNN010000003.1 GCA_944382845.1 uncultured Clostridia bacterium | reverse complement strand
AATTAATATTTCTGCAAAAACCGCATAACAACATATAGTGTAGGCAAAATTGTCGCCTACAATATTTCGTTTCAGCAAATGCAAAAACAGACTTCCGAAAACGAAAGCCTGTCTTACGAAGTGTATTATAAAAGCGGAAGTAATCACATATCGATTTCAAGCTGTGAACCTCTTGCTCCGGAGATAACATTTATCTTTGCGGGAATAGTTTCCTTTAACGCCTCCACGTGAGAAATTATTCCAATGGTCTTTCGCCCTCCCGACATGGTGAGAAGAACCTGAATTGCCTCGTCAAGAGCGGAAAAGCTAAGTGTTCCAAACCCCTCGTCTATAAATAATGCATCAATGGTTACCCCGGCGGAATTGTTCCGTACCGTTGAAGCAAGAGCAAGGGAAAGGGCCATTGCCACAAGAAATTTTTCCCCTCCGGACAGACTTTTGACGCTGTACGGCTTTGTGGTTTTGGTGCTTTCAACCAAAAGATCAAGTCCGTACTGACGCTTTCCGCTTGCCTTTTCATTGCTGATAATAAGCCTGAACTGACCGCCTTTTATCTGTGAAAGTATGCGGTTTGCCTCAAAGATCACCTGCTCAAGCATAATCCTGAGAACGTGTCGCCTTATTCCAATTCCGTTGTCGCCTCTGAGATCCTTGGCAAAGCTCATAAGCCTTTCCGAGCTTTCCTCAAGTTTGGATATCTCGCTCTCAAGTTTTGAGTAACTGTCAACAAGCCCCGAAAGCCGTTTCCTTTCATTTTCAAAGCCCTGATTTTCGCGCGTAAGCTCATCCACCTTGCTTTCCGCTTCAATTCTTAACTTTTCGCAGGCGGTAATGTCAGGCTCCGAAACTCCCGAAATTTTCGCTTCAGCATCCCTGAAAGCCTTGTCAAGAGCTTTGCATGAGGCGTTAAAATCCTCAATAATCCGCTGTTTTCCCTTTATCTCGGCTTCATCTTCCACAAGATACTTTTCGTATTCCTCACGAGAAACAAGACCGTTTTCGGCCATTTTCTCCTTGTACTCAGCTACTGCCCTTTCGTACTCCCTTTTTGCTTCTTCAACCTCATAAAGAGCGGTTTTTACGGCGTTTTGCGCAGCGTACAGATCCTTTTCACACTGTGCCGCACTTTTGCAATAGGCATCATAAGCCTTTTCGTACTGCGAAATTTTCGTTTCACATTCCTTTATTGCCATATCAAGCTGCGCCGCTGTTTTGATCCCGGAAAATACTGCTTCCTTTTCAACAGCCTCCATCAGCTGCGCAAGAGTTTTTTCCTGTTCCGAAAACGCAGCTTTAGCTGCGGAAAACTCTTCGGTGCAAGCCTTTTCAGATTCTCTTGCCTTCTCAAGCACGTCATTCAGCCTTTTGATTTTACCGTCAATTTCAGCAACCTGCTTTTCAGCCGAAACCGCGTTTTTGTATTCGTTTGTAATCATCTCCTGCTCTTCTTCCGAAAATGCTTTCATTCCGGAAATCTCACGGCAAATCTTTTCAAACTCATTACTTGCGGCATTATACTCAACCCGAAGCCGTGTGGCCTCATTTCCCGAGGCGGTTTTCTCCTCCAGAAGCTTATCCATAGCAGATTTTGCCCGGCTCAACGCCTCTTTTCCTACCCTTTCCCCATTGAAGGCAAAGGGTGCCGGGTGATGGACGCTTCCGCACACCGGACAAGGCTTTCCCTCAGCAAGCTCCGACGAAAGTTCAGAGGCAAGATTATTAAGATAAAATTCGTACAGCTTTTCGTAGTCCTTTTTTGCATTTTCATATTCTTCTGTTTTTTTCGTAAAAAGTTCGCTTGCTTTTTTGTATTGTTCCCTGCAGTCGGATAATTTTTTTTCTGTTATTTTCTTTTCATTCAAAGCTTTTCTCAGATTCTCAACCTGATTTTTCCTTTCTGAAAGCTCTACTATCTTATCTCTTTGGGCATATGCGTTTTTCCTTTTTTCTTCAGCAGTCCTTAAAGCCTCCTCCGCCGCTTGTACCTGCTTTTCGGCGGCTTGTTTTTTTATGTCGGCTTCATTCTTTTTCTTTTCCGTTTTGTCTTTTTCTGTGGCAAATTTTTGGATATTTTCGTAAACGCTTCTGTTTTCGCTGAGAATTTTCGCTTTTTCTCTTTCCTTGTCTATTCCAGCCTTTTTATTTTCAAACTCATTTCCTTGTTTGTCAATAACCTTTTTAAGTTCATTCTGATTGGTTTCCAGCTCCCTTTCATCTTTCAGCCTGCCTTCTCTTTCTTTCAGTTTTCTATAGCATTTTACGCAGTTTTCATAGTAAGGCTTTATCTTCATCGCAACCAGATTTTTTTCAACGGTTTGCTTAAGGCTCTCTATTTCGGGAGCTTTTCTCTTTACCCTTTGAAATTCCTCCTCCGCTTTTCTTGCGGCTTCAAAATTTTCGACTGTTTTCTTGGCTTTTTCGTAATTTTCCTCCGCCGTTTTTTTCCCTTTCTCAGCTTCTTTAAGGTCTTCCCAAGTGGTTTTCGCTCCGTTTTCCGCCTTGTCAAGCTTGTCCTTCAATTGTGAAATATTCTCACAGCCCTCGTTTTCGCACATTCCACGGCTTTTTATTTCAAGTTCCTTTTTTTCTTTTTTCAGACCATCCCCCTGAAAATAAAGCCATTCTGCAATTTTCCCCCACTTTTCAACGTTAAAAAGAGTACCTAAAAGCTTCTCCTTTTCACCGGAGTCCGCAAGAAGAAACTTTTCAAATTTTCCCTGCGGAAGTATCATTATCTGAGTAAACTGATCCTTATCAAGCTTTATTATTTCCTTGGCATAGTTTGTTACATCGCTGATTCTCGGATTTTCAAAAACAGGTATGAAATCGCCGTTTTTCAAGATGTAAGCCGCCGCTTCCTCCTTGGGTTCCTCCGTACCGTTTCTCTTCTTTTTTGTATAGCATTTGCGTGAAAACCTGTATATCATTCCGGATGCCTCAAAATCGAAAACCACTTCGGTGGGAATATCCTCGGCTCCAATATTAAAGCTTTTCATGGTTTCAAGCTTTTTTCTGTCAGAACCTGAGCCTTCATCATAAAGAGCAAATACCATGGCGTCGATTATAGTCGTTTTTCCGCTTCCGGTTTCACCGTTGATAAGAAATATCTGACCGTCTGCAAACCTTGTGAAATCAATGATCTGCCGGCTCACATATGGTCCGAATGCCTGAAATTCAAGTCTTAATGGTTTCACTGAAGGTCATCCCCTTTCTCAACAACTTCAACTGCCCGGTTAAACCACCCTATTTCAAACTCCGTAAGCTCGTCCTCTCTTCCGCGAAAGTAATCCTTTAAAACTTCCATAGGAGTTATCGCCGCAAGATCCTTTTCCGCAAGCATGGAAAGCCCCGACGGATCGGCAACGGCCTTTCCCTCAAGTTGCAAAAGAAACGGAAAAAGCTCTTCAAGACGATTCCTTATATCCGACGACGCATACCTGTCCTTTAAAACAACCTTTACAAAATCATTTTCGTGGATTTTTTTCTCTCCCATCTCAATTATCTCGAGATAATCCCCCTCGATCTTCACAACCTTTTTGCTGTAATCAAGAGGAAGCTCGGTTATTTTGCCGCTTTGAGTGTCAACAAGAGTAAGAGTCTTCTCTCCGCCCTTTTCGCCAAAGGAATACGGATAAGGAGTGCCGCTGTAGCGAACGTTTTCCGAAACGTTGTGAGGAGCGTGCAGATGCCCGAGAGCCGCATAATCAAACCCTTCAAATACCGACGGCGGAACGATCATTGTCTGTCCAAGCCTTGCAGAGCGGTCCGACTCTGAAAGCTGTCCTCCCGAAACGTAACAGTGAGAAATTATAATATTGTATCTTGACCTGTCAAGCCTGCTTCTTATTCTGTCAACGACAAAGGAAAACGCCTGCTGATAATCGGAAAACTCTTCTTCGGCAAAGACGCTTCTTGCTTTATCAAGGTTGAAAAACGGCAGAAAATATATATCGGTATTTCCGAGACTTACAGGCTCGGTCTCCGCAGTTAGCTTGCCCTTTATATGAATACCTATTTTGCTCAACGGCTTTTCAAGCATGGAAAGCCTGTCCGCCCCATCGTGATTCCCGGCGACCGCAAAGACTTGTATCCCACGTTGAAACAGCTCTGAAACAAGACTGTCATAAAGGGATATGGCGTCTTTTGCACTGACCGCCCTGTCAAAAACATCTCCTGCAATAATCAGTCCGTCAGCCTGACTTTCTTCAGCACAGCGCAGTATCTCCCTTACCACCTCATGCTGTATCTCAACAAGTGAATATTCGCACAGGGATATCCCGAAATGAATATCCGAAGTATGTATAAACCTCATAAAACTCACCTTTTCCTTGAATTGTTCCCAAAGCCTTGAAAAAGACCGAAAAATATAGTATAATTAAGTAAAGCTTATGCGGCTTTGTCGTGAGTTGTTGAAACAGTTATCTTTCTCCGCTTTCTTTTTCCCGTAAGATTTGCATTTCTTACTGCCTGAACAAAAAAGCAGACTGAACTTCCAAGAAGTCCGAGAATAACAAAATTGTCCATAAAATCCTTTACGCTTTCAATAACTTCAATCATTTTTCATGTCCCCTTTTTAACATTGTATGCCGTCCGACGGCTTACTATCACACTTTCCTTAAATATTATAATAGCCGTTCAACTGTCCGTTTGTCTGTACAATTAAGTCTAAGTCGGAGATATGTGTACCAAAATCCGTACAGTTTGATGTCTAAGGGGAATTTTCTCCGTCACAAGCCGCAGTTATTGATACATTATAACACAATTTTTTTATTTATACAACAAAGGAGAATTGTTTTGGAAAATTTCAAGCTTATTCCGGGAAATTTTATATCGGATATCGCCTCAGTCACAGAAGGGTATTGTTTTTATCCTACGGGTGCTGTATGCTCTGTGTCCGCCGAGCATCTGGAGCCTCTTGCGGTAAAGGCTGTGAACATTCTGAAAAAACCCTTGTTTTTCTTTATGGAAATCCCATGTACGGAGGAAGAGGAAAAATGCCTTGGAGAAGGGCTTCACAAGAACGTTTACTACCTTGACAACTGCACAAAGGAAGTCTGTCTTGCAATAATTGAGCGTTACCGCCATCTGCTCTTTACGGACGGATATGTGGAATTTGGCTTCGGCTCGGCAGACGATGAGGAGATCTATTTCAGAAAGTATCAGAATGTCAGTATCATAACCGAAAAAACCAACGACTTCCGGAAAGCGTTTACTGAGCTTGGAATAAAAAACATGAAGAATATCACCTTTGCTGGAGATGTGATATGCCCGGAAAACCCCGGTTATCGTCAGGCTGTCGAGGCGGAGGGAGAAGATATCTATACAATGCTCGCTAACCTTAAAGAGGTGGGAATGTATTTCTCACATACCGCCGATGATGAATAAAATATGTATCCGGACGCAGTAAACCGCTGTGCGCGATATGCACGGCGGCCGTTTTTCTGCCCTGAATGCATTGAATGTATTGAATAAAAAAACTTAAAAAGCTTTGTTATTCATATTGAAAAAAGTAAAAAAATATAGTATAATAAATCTGTTAATTGCTACATAAAAGCAAAACGGGGTTTATCCCATAAAAAAACAAAAGGAAGATGACTATGCTTGATTTGATCACAGGCGAAAGCCTTGGAAAAATAACCTATGCCCTTGCCGCACTTGTTGGATTTGTAATGGCTTTCGGTGGCTTTGCTCTGTTCAAAGGGATTCTCCCTAAAGATCAGGGAAGAAAATTTGCCCATAACGGCGCTCTTTCAGAGGGAAAACCAAGAGGTGCGGGAATTATCCTTATAAGTTCCTTTGTTTTCTCAACAATCCTGCTTGTAAAGCTTGACCTTGAACTGATAATTTATATCGTGCTTATTTTTGCTTCAATGATAACAGGCTACCTTGACGACGCCGCACGCAAGCCTTGGGGAGAACTCAAAAAAGGACTTCTCGACCTTATAATATCCCTGGGCGGAGCTTACACCTTTTATCATTATAACTCCTCGGACATCACTATCGCTACTCTCGGAATAGATATCCATATTCCTTCCGTTCTTTTTGTTATTCTTGCAGCAGCGCTTATCTGGGGCTCGATAAACGTTACAAACTGCACGGACGGGGTTGACGGACTTTGCGGAACAGTTTCGATAATATCCATTTTTTCCGCACTTGTGCTGATACACAAAAACGCTTACAACAAGAATTTTGAACTTGTTATAATAATAATGCTTGCCGCAATGGGAGCTTACCTGTGGTTTAACTGCTCGCCCAGCAAAATCTTAATGGGCGACGCAGGCTCAAGAGCCATCGGCGTTATGCTTGCCCTTGCATTTTTAAAAACCGGTTCGCCGATAATGTTTATTCCATGCGCCATAATACTGATAATCGACGGAGGGCTCGGACTTCTGAAACTTTCAGCAATAAGATTTCTCAAAATAAAGGGATTTATGAAAAATATCAGAACTCCCATCCATGACCACCTGAGAAAAAATAAGGGCTGGTCTGATACCCAGACAGTTTTCAGACTCGCTATTTTGCAGGCTGTATCCTGCGGATTTTTTGTTGCGATCGCAATAAAATAGACTTCTTTCAGGCATTTTTCAGCACATACCCATATCAACAGAAAGCAGAGATAAATTATGTACCACATCAATAATTACGAGGAGTTTGACAAGAATAATTTCTACGGCGGAGATGACCTTGGCGCAATAATAGTTGACGGTAAGACACAGTTTCGCACATGGAGTCCAAGAGCAAAGGGAGTTTATCTGAAAATTTATGCCGGCGGAACCGGAAATAATCTTGTTGAATCCCTTCCTATGGAAAGACACTGGACAGGAGTCTGGTTTGTAGAGATCTTAAGAAGCCTCGACGGATATTTCTATACCTTCACTTATGAGTTTAACGGGCAAAAAGAAGAAACTATCGACATTTATGCAAAGGGATGCGGAGTAAACGGCGACAGGGGAGCAATAATAGACTTCTCCACCACAAACCCGGAAGGCTGGGAAAAAGTGAAACGCCCAAAGTGTAAAACGCCATGCGACGCCGTTATTTACGAAACGCACGTCAGAGACTTTTCAATTGACGAATCAAGCGGTATTGAACCTGAAATAAGAGGAAAATTCCTTGCGTTTACAAAAGAGGGAACGACTTTTCAAGGACAAAAGACCTGCCTTGACCACTTGGTAGAGCTTGGGATAACTCATGTCCAGCTCATGCCTGTTGAAGACTTTGCAACGATCGACGAGTCAAAGCCTTACAAGCCTCAGTACAACTGGGGCTACGACCCGAAGAATTACAATTGCCTTGAGGGGTCATATTCTACAGATCCTGAAGATCCAAAAGTAAGAATAAGAGAGTTCAAACAGCTTGTTATGGCTCTTCACAAAAAAGGCATAGGAGTAATTATGGACGTTGTGTATAATCACACCTATTACAGCATGGAATCAGCGTTTCACAAGTCTTTTCCTTACTATTACCACAGAATGAATCATAATTATTTCTCAAACGGCTCAGGCTGCGGAAACGAAACGGCTTCAGAACACAAAATGATGAGAAAATTCATTTGCGACAGTCTTAAATTCTGGGTAAAGGAATATAAGATAGACGGCTTCAGGTTTGACCTTATGGCTCTTCACGATATTGAAACCGTAAATTACCTCCGCGACGAACTTGATAAGATAGATCCTCACCTACTTATGTACGGGGAAGGCTGGACGGGAGGAGAATCTTCCCTCGAATCCGAAAAGCTTGCCTACAAGTGGAACAGCTATCAGTTCGGCAGAGTCGGACTTTTCAACGACAACATCAGGGACGCTGTCAAAGGCGGAACATTTAACGCCTTGGAGTGCGGATATGCGAGCGGAAATTTAAAATCCGCCGGAGTTGTTTGCAGAGGACTTACAGGCTGTGTGAAATTTCCACAGCTCAACGGTCACTACGATGAAGTCTGCTGGGCTTACGAGCCTACCCAGAGCATTAATTACTGTGAAGCTCACGACAACAATACCTTATGGGATAAGCTTTGCATAAGCGTTAAGGACGGAGACGAAAAACTGAGAATAAGAATGGATAAGCTTGCTGCGGCAATAATAATCCTTGCACAAGGCGTGCCATTTATCCAGTGCGGTCAGGACTTTTTGCGTACAAAGCCAAAGATACTTCCGGAAGGAACTGAGCCTAACGACTGGAATATTTATGATGAAAACAGCTATAATGCTCCCGACTACACAAACTCAATAAAATGGGACAGAAAAGGTCGGTACAAAGATGTGTTTGAGTATTATCGCTCCCTTATTGCATTAAGAAAGGCGTCGGAGCTTTTCCGCCTTGACACCACTCAGAAAATTCAGGATCATATGCGCTTTTACGGTCAGCAGGACGTAAACCTGCTTTTGTTTTCGCTCAGAAACGACAACGACTGTTTTGTTGTTGCAATAAACCCTTATCGGGACAGAAAAGGATTCTGTGTTCCGGAGGATATCTGGAACAGCGGAAAATTCTACATCAGGCTTAGCGAAAAGGGAAAGATCATAAGATTTCCACTTAAAAACCGTAGTTTTTATGTTGAACCTGTATCCCTTCTTGTGCTTAGAAGAATACGCCAGACCCGATAAATAATGATAAACTCATATGTGATTAAAAAACTGCCCTTTCATTTAAAAAGGACAGTTTTTTGTTTAAGCTTTAATTTTTTGTGTTTTAAAAATCAGAATTCCTCCAGCATCTTTCTCATAATACCAAGCAGCTTTTTTTCCCTTCGCGAGACCTGAACCTGTTTCATTCCTAAAATTTCCGCAGTCTGTACCTGAGTAAGATTTTTAAAGTAACGCAGATAAATAAGCTTCCTGTCTTTAGGCTCAAGACGCATAAGAAGCTGTCTTACAGAAAGTTCGTTTGTTATCTCTTCATCGGGAGAAGGAGTGGGAATGTCAAACTGACCTCCCTTTTCGTCCTCGGAGCAAGTAAGACTTATTGGGGGAAAAGAAACGTTAAGAGCTTCTACGACCTCGGAAACTTCGACTCCGCTTAGTTTTGCAAGCTCCTCAAGAGTTGGCTCTCTTCCTTGTGAAGCGCAGAAATCGTCACGTATTTTACCTATCCGCAATGCGTTTTCTTTTAATCCTCTTGAAACCTTTATAGCTCCACCGTCGCGAAAAAGCCTCCTTATTTCACCTAAAATAACAGGCACTGCATAAGTTGAAAATTTAACTCCTCTTTCGCTGTCAAACCCACGACAGGCTTTCATCAGCCCTATGCAACCTGCTCCGTAAAGATCGTCATATTCAATTCCTCGCCCACGGAACCTGTTTGCACAAAGGTGAACAAGCCCGATATTCTCTTCTGCCAGAGCGTCAGTTTTTACCTTTTCCATATCAAAAAGCCGTCACCTTTCCTATAGTCTGTATCCTTGATATCCTATGTATCAGCCTTTTATCCTCAGTCGCTTGACAAGAGTCACTGTCGTACCTTTTCCCACTGTGCTGTGCACTTTTACAGTATCCATAAAGCTTTCCATCACCGTAAACCCAAGCCCAGCACGCTCTTCGTCAACCCCGGTTGTAAACAAAGGCTCCATTGCTTTTTCTATATTCTCGATTCCACAGCCCCTGTCCCGAACGGTGACAGAAAGTATCCTGTCCTTATAGATCTTCATAATAAGCTCCACATTCCCCATTTTCTCCCTGTAGCCGTGAACAATAGCGTTTGTCACCGCCTCAGATACGGCGGTCTTGATATCGGACAGCTCATCGATGCATGGGTTTAATTGCGCCACAAATCCGCTTACAGCCATTCTTGAAAAGCTTTCATTCTGCGACAACGCCGGAAACTGTATTTTCGTCTGATTTATTATCCTGTCCTTTGCAAGCTTCATTTTCCTGCTCCTCCTTTTTTGATTTCTTTATATCGGTCTTGTTCTTGTCTGTAAAAACGATCGTCGCAAGCTTTGATATCCCTGCAATATGCATGACCTTTTTAATGTGGGAGGGCGGATTCTCAATAACAACCTTTCCTCCGCTTTCTGCCATCAGCTTATATCTTCCCATAACAAGCCCCAATCCCGAGGAATCCATAAAAGTCACCTTCTGAAAATCAAGTCCGAGTATTTCAGGCTTTCTCCTGAGTATCTCGCCATCAATTCTTGTTCGTATTTCCTTTGCGGCGTGATGGTCAAGCTCTCCCTTTAAATAAACGGTGAGCTTTCCGTTGCAAAACACAAATGCTGCATTCATTTTCTCAACCCCTTGTTTTTTTATTCCGTTAAAGCTATAATATCAGCTTGTCCTTAAAAAATTTGCCGAAAGCTGTATCCCGGATTGATATAAAAAACCCTTCCGCAGCATTTATTTGCCGCAGAAGGGTTTTGCTTTCCAATATTAAGTTTATTTCGCCATTGCCGGGTAATATTTTGTCCTTTAGCTTCCTATGGTAGTAACGTCGCTTCCGAACCACTTTGTTGAAATTTCTCCAAGAGTTCCGTCTGCCTTCATTTCCTTGAGCTGCTTTTCAACCTCAGCGCAAAGCTTCTTATCTCCAAGTCTGAATCCAATGGCATATTCCTCGGAATAAAGACCGTCGTCAAGAATAACATAATCCTTTCCGCCTGTTACTATCTCATAATTCGCAACTACAGAATCAAGAAAAACTGCGTCAACAAGGTCAAGCTCAAGCTGCTGCAAAGCTTCAACATTGGTTGCAAGAGCTGAGACAGTACAAGTCGAACCTATTTCGCTTTCCTGAAGAATTGTCTGAGCGGTCGAACCGTTCTGTACGGCAATTGTCTTGTCAGCAAGATCGCTCATAGTGCTGTATCCGCTTCCGTTTTTAACGACAAATACCATGTCGTTTTTCATATAAGGCTCTGAAAGCAGCATAACCTCCGCTCTCTTTCCGTCAACGGAAAGTCCGTTCCATATGCAGTCGATGGTTCCTGCGTTAAGGTCGGATTCCTTTGTGTCCCAGTTTATCGGAACAGCTTCAAGCTCTACACCCATTCTCTTGCATACTTCTTTTGCAACATCGATATCGAAGCCAACTATCTCATCGTTTTCGTCAGTGTATCCCATGGGTTTAAATGTGGGGTCAAGTCCCAAAAGAAGCTTTCCTGCGTCTTGAACCTTCTTAAGTGAATTGTCAACTCCCGACTCAGATGAACTGCCTGAGTTGTCAGATGAACAGCCGCAAAGGGCAATGGATGCCGCCATAAAAACAGCTGCGGCTTTTGCAAATAATGATCTTTTCATATTGATTCCTCCGTAATTTCGTATATTGTTCTTATTTTATCACAGGACAATACTAAAGTAAATAACCCCGATAATTTTTTGTAGTTTTCAATAAAATAAAACAATTTGCCGCCATTAATTTTATAATTATGCCGAAATCTTTATTTTTTAAAAATTGCATAATTATCGTCTTGATATCAATTGTATTTTTGTTATAAATCACAACAATAGCCTTGTACCGCTTTTTTAAAAATCAAGAAATTAGTAAATTTGCAATAGTTTTTCGCCTGCTTTAAAGCTGATTTTTATGCAAGTTAAACACAAAAAGATTCACATAAAAATCTTGCTTTACATTGCAATTTTTATTTTTTTGAGTATCATATATAATTGAAACGTTTCGTAATATCGGGGGTATACCTTATACAATGAATAAAATATCACATAACAACCAGCTTAAAGCGGCTGTAATCAACGACTTTTCAGGCTTCGGACGGTGTTCTATCGCCGTTTCCCTGCCGATTCTTTCTGCAATGAAGGTCCAGTGCTGTGCCGTTCCTACTGCAGTGTTTTCAAATCACACAGGATTTGAAAGCTTTGTTTTTCATGACTATACCGACTATATGGAAGCATATATCCGTGAATGGAAAAAGCTCGATCTGAGGTTCGGAGCTATAACATCGGGCTTTTTAGGCTCAAGCAGACAAATCGAAATCGTTATGAAATTCATAAATGATTTTCGTGACAAAAATACCGCTGTAGTGATCGATCCTGTTATGGGGGATTACGGCAGACTTTATCCCACCTATAAAGTTGAAACTGCGATAGAAATGAAAAAACTTGTGGGACTTGCAGATATCCTCACTCCGAATCTGACCGAAGCCTGCATACTTACAGGAGAGGTCTACCGCGAGAATCCGGACGACGCTTTTCTTGAAAATCTTTGCCTGAAGCTCTGTGACAACGGAAAAGGCGCCGGAAAAATCGTCATTACCGGTCTCGAACGCAAGGAAGGGGTCATGAACTTCATTTTTGAAGAAGACAAAGGTTTTACGACCCTCACACTTCCTCGGACAGGACAGCAGAGAAGCGGCACGGGAGATGTTTTTTCTTCAATAATTACAGGCTGCGCTGCAAGGAAAATTGATTTTGAGCAAAGCGTAAGACTTGCAGCCGACTTTGTGGGAAAGGCTATCAGGCGTTCGGATGAACTTGATATTCCAAGAACAGACGGCGTATGCTTTGAAGAAATCCTTTCGATTCTCACCGAAATTTAGGCTGAGTTGTTTTGCCTGTAGGAGGACTCTATGAACAGAAAACCCGCAAAACAAATTAAACCAAGACAAAGGGGAAGCCTTGAACTTTTGTGTTTATCAGCCCTTTTTTCAGCGATTTGCTTTGTTCTTACGGCATATCTTCATATTCCTACAAATAACGGCATAACCCATATCGGAGACGGAATAATTTTTCTTGCCGCCTCAATACTGCCTCTTCCCTACGCTGTAGGAGCAGGTATAGTAGGCGCGTCCCTTGCCGATCTTTTGAGCGGTTTTCCTGTCTGGGCGCCTGCAACTATTGTTATCAAGGGTATTACAGTCTGCCTGTTTACGAGAAAAAGTGACAGGATAATAACTATCAGAAATCTTGTTGCCCTGTTACCTGCCTTTGTTGTGTGTGCCGCAGGATATACCTTTTATGAAGCGCTTGTCATCTCAAACTTCGCAACCGCAGTTACTGCTATTCCATCATATGCCGTTCAGACGGGAGCAAGCGCAGCGCTGTATATTTTTGCAGGAACGGCCCTTGACAGGCTTGGATTCAAGAAAATATTTTTAAAAAACGACTGATCTGCTCTTGCATTTTTACACAAGCCGTATTAAAATATTTGTATAACTGTCTGACTGTAAAAACAACACTACCTGATGAGAAAGGAAAATCTCTATGACTAAAAAGCAAAAGGCTGTGGAAATCTGCAACCGTCTTGAAAAATATTATCCCGATGCAGCCTGCTCGCTTACATACTCAAAGCCTTATGAACTTATGATAGCCGGACGGCTTTCCGCCCAATGCACTGACGCAAGAGTAAATATAGTTACAAAGCCTCTCTTTGAAAAATTCCCGACAATGGAATCTTTTGCAAATGCAGACGTAAAGGACATCGAAGAAATAATCAAGCCTTGCGGACTTTATAAAACAAAAGCCGCTTCAATAAAGGGAATGTGTAAAGCCCTTCTTGAAAATTTCGGTGGGGAAATTCCAAGAACCATCGATGAGCTTACCACTCTTCCGGGGATTGGCAGAAAAACCGCAAACCTTATTTTAGGCGATGTTTATCACCTTCCCGCAGTTGTAACAGACACACACTGTATAAGGATTACAAACCGATTGGGACTTACCAAGAACAAAGAGCCTGCGAAAGTGGAGGAGGACTTGAGAAAGATACTTCCACCGGAAAGATCCTCCGACTTTTGCCATAGGCTTGTGATTTTTGGCAGAGATATCTGCAAGGCAAGAGGGGAACGGTGTAAGGACTGCCCTCTTATGGATATCTGCCCATCATGTCACGATTGATGACTCAATACGCAAAAACTCCGCCCAAAAAGAGCGGAGTTTATTTTTTGTGTGAAATTTATTTCCTGAAAGCAATCAGTTGTTGATGAGCTTGTCCTCGTCGCTCCAGCTGTAAAGCTTTCTTACTTCAGCTCCTACAACCTCGGAAGGATGCTCAGCATGAAGCTTTCTCATAGCCTTGAAGTGAACCTGAGAACCTGCGTCGGACATATCAAGAAGGAAGTCTTTAGCAAATGTTCCGTCCTGAATGTCAGAAAGAATCTTCTTCATAGCCTTCTTTGTTTCCTCGGTAATGATCTTAGGACCTGTGATGTAGTCGCCGTATTCAGCAGTATTGGAAATTGAATATCTCATTCCGGAGAAGCCTGACTGGTAAATAAGGTCAACAATAAGCTTCATTTCATGTATACACTCAAAGTAAGCGTTTCTCGGATCGTAGCCTGCCTCGCAAAGTGTTTCAAAACCTGCCTGCATAAGTGCGCAAACTCCGCCGCAAAGTACAGCCTGCTCTCCAAAGAGGTCTGTTTCGGTTTCTGTTCTGAATGTTGTTTCAAGTACGCCTGCTCTTGCGCCACCGATTCCGAGGGCATAAGCAAGTCCGATATCTGTAGCGTTTCCTGTTGCGTCCTGCTCAACAGCTATAAGACAAGGAACACCCTTTCCTGCCTGATATTCGCTTCTTACAGTGTGTCCCGGTCCCTTTGGAGCGATCATGATTACGTTTACGTCCTTAGGCGGAACGATGCAGCCAAAATGAATATTGAATCCGTGTGCAAATGCAAGAGTCTTGCCTTCTGTAAGATAAGGCTCAATCTCCGACTTGTAAAGAGCAGCCTGCTTTTCATCAGGAATAAGTATCATGATAATGTCGGCAATCTTAGCAGCCTCCGCCGTTGTCATAACCTTGAGTCCCTGAGCCTCAGCCTTAGCCCAGCTCTTTGAACCCTCGTAAAGACCTACAACAACATTAACACCGCTGTCCTGAAGGTTGAGTGCGTGAGCGTGACCCTGTGAGCCGTAGCCGATAATTGCAACTGTCTTGCCGTTTAAAACGCCCAGGTTGCAGTCCTGCTGATAATAAATTTTGTTTGCCATAATTTTTTCCTCCTAAAAAGAGTATTTTACTAAGATTTATTATTAAAGCTTACCGCCCTGTCTTTACGGGCTTTCAGCTTGAATAACTATTTTTTCAGAGTAATGCTTTCTGCGCCTTTCTGAATTGCAATAGTTCCTGTTCTTACCTCTTCAATGATCCCGTAAGGTCTGATGATCTCTTCAAGACGGTGAATGTGGGCGTTTGTATCAGCTATCTGCAAAGTGATCGTGGTCATTGAAATGTCAATTATAGATGCACCGGTTATCTCTGCAATAGTCATTATTTCTGCCCGCCTGTCAGCCGGAGCGGAAACCTTTATAAGAACAAGCTCCCTTGCCAGAAGCTCATCTGATTCAAGGCATTTTACCTTGATAACGTCAATAAGCTTGTTTAACTGCTTTTCAACCTGCTCAACGGTGTACTCGTTTCCGTCCACGATTATCGTAATCCTTGAAACGGCAGGATCATCGGTCACGCCCACCGCAAGGCTGTCTATATTAAATCCACGTCTTGAAAAAAGCCCGGAAATCCTCGAAAGAACCCCTGCGTGGTTTTCAACAAGCACCGATATGGTATGCTTCATAGAGTTTTGCACTCCTTTTCAACAAAAATTATTGTAACACCTATATATGAACGACGTGTTAACTTAAATGTTTGCTTTGGTAACAATATATATGCTTAAATTGTTGCCGTGTGTTCGTCAACAATGCATTCAACAAAAAAGCTTTCATCAGAGGAACTTAAAATCTCTATAGCCTTCTTTGCTTCCTCTTCATTTGTTACTCTCATGCTGTCGATCCCGTAAGCAGAAGCGATGGTTATAAAATCAGGAGAGCCATCAAGAGAAACAGCAGTGTATCTGTTGTGGTAAACATTCTGCTGAACTTCTCTTACCATGCCGAGATACCTGTTTGTCATAACAATTATTTTAAGCTTTACTCCGTGCTGAACCGCTGTTGCAAGCTCCATTAAAGACATCTGAAAGGATCCGTCGCCGCATATGGCAACAACAGGTCTGCCGCTGTCCGCAAGCTTGGCTCCGATTGCCGCCGGAATAGCATACCCCATGGTTCCCATACCGCCGCTTGTAAGAAATCTTCCGTTTCTTATTTTATAGCTTGTAGCCGTCCATATCTGATTCTGTCCTACGTCTGCGACCACCGTAGTGTTGTCGCTCATAGCGTCTGAAAGATCGGAAATAAACTTTCTCGGATTTATCGTTCCGTCTTTTGTTTTTTCATAGACAGGCTCGCTCTTCAGCGAATTGAGATATTCTATCCATTCCTTGTGTTCAAGCGGTTTTGCAAGATCAAGTATCTGCCTTAATACAAGCTTTGCGTCGCCCACAAGAGGAAGATCCGCATTCATGTTCTTTCCGATTTCTGCAGGGTCTATGTCTATGTGGATTATTGTCGTGCTCTCTTCAACAGAAAGAGGCGTCCTTACCGCTCTGTCTCCGACTCTTGCACCTATAAGAAACAGCACGTCGCAGTCCTTTACCGCAATATTTGCGCTTTTGACTCCGTGCATACCAAGCATTCCGAAGAACAAGGGGTTGTCCGTGGAAAACGCAGAAATTCCCATCATCGTAGTTATTGCGGGAATCTGCATAATGTCGGAAAGCTCCTTTATCTCAGTCTGAGCGTTTGATGCAAAAACTCCTCCTCCCACGCAAATAAGAGGACGTTTTGCTTCATTCAGAGCCTTCATGACTCTCTTTATCTGAGCGTAATTTCCCTTTCCCGTGGGCTTATAGCTTCTGATCTCAACGCTTTCAGGATACTCAAAATCAATTAATGTGTTCTGAATATCCATTGGCACGTCAATAAGTACCGGTCCCGGTCTGCCTGTTCCTGCAATGTAAAATGCTTCTTTGAAAATTTTCGGAAGCTCGTCAGCGTTTTTTACAAGATAGCTGTGCTTTACAAAGGGTTCGGCAGCTCCCGTTATGTCTGCTTCCTGAAAAACGTCCCGTCCTATCTGGTCGCTGTTTACCTGTCCGGTAATGCAGATAAGAGGTATAGAATCCGCATAAGCCGTAGCAATAGCGGTAAGAAGATTAAGCGCCCCCGGTCCGCTTGTTGCAATACAAACCGCAGGACGTCCCGTTATTCTTGCATAACCGTTTGCAGCGTGTCCGCCGTTTGCCTCATGACGCACAAGAATGTGTCTTATGCCGCTGTCAAGAAGCTTGTCGTAAAAAGGGCATATCGCCGCCCCCGGATAGCCGAAAACCACCTTTACATTTTCAGCCTCCAGACATTTTACCATGGCTTCGCAAGCCTTTATCATACTAATTCAGTTCCTTTCAAAATCCTGTTGATTGGTCTTTAACGGCTTCAAACTCAAAAGCTCAGACCATTCCGCACTCGTCGTAGTCCTTCCATCTTTCAAGATAAGCCCTGTTGCTCAGAAGTTTGTATACAAAAAATGCAGTAGAAGCCACAACAAGTATAAGAGCGCCCATAATTGTGTAAAAAAACCTTTTTTCTGCCTTGTTTTTCATGTAGATTCCTCCCTTTTTCAAAACCTTCCCCTGTTCCTTCGGGGAAAAGCTATTATCTTGATCTGATTTATTTAATATACACAATTATTGTACCACATTATTTACGATAAGTCAAATATTCCTCAAGGGTTTTGCCCGAATTTTTTATTTTCACAGCATATTCGTCAACGTATCGAAAATGCCACGGCTCGTAAATATAACCTGTAATCTCGGTTTTCCCTTCAGGATATCTTAAAATGAATCCAAAATCGGCGCAGTTTTTTATCAGCCACAAAAACTCCTCTGTCTTTTCAAACTCTTCATAAACGTCATCGTCGTCTTCTCTTACAATATCGAGTCCAAGTCCTGTATTGTGTTCTGAAAAGCCGGGAAGCGCCACGCTTTCGTTTGCCTTAAAATAAGCCTCCTCATCAGATAATCCAATACTTTTGAGCTTATTTACCTCTCTAAGAAACAGCATTTTCTGATAAGCTGCCGACCTGTACCCGGAAAGAAGCTTTATTTTAAGTCCGTGACGCATTGCGGCGGCTTTCATCTGTAAGTATGCTTTGGCGCATTTTTCCTCACAGTATTTCCCGTCCGCCTTTGAAAGACCGGGATAAAACCCTTCCGGAACAGGATTTTTCTTGTTTACGAGCAAAAGATAATTCATTTTTATGTGTTTCTCCTTTTTTAAAAGTACAGTTTACATTTTATGTTCCGACCCCGTTATAAATTCCATAAGACAGGAATATATTTTAATATAAGAAAGGAATGAAAATATGAACAGCAGTATTAAAAAAGCAGCAAAAAAAGCGGTCATCATTATAGCTTCAATTATTACCCTGCCCTTTTTATGCCACAGCTTTGATAAGCTTTCGCCCTATCTCGCAGGATTTTGCAAAACTGTCGGAAGATTTTGCGCAGAACTTTCATTTTTATCTCCCGACACTCCGGACAGGCTTTTTTCACATGAGATACAAAGTTCCTCCTCTGTTTTCACTCAGCTTATAACCTTCCCCATGAACGAATATCTTCCCGACAAGAACACCCTGCATATAGGAAGCGGCTCGGCATGGAGCATTGATATGGCGCCCGATGAAATAGAAACTCCGGCAGAAATCCCCCCGCTTCCAACTCCAAGCGAGGAGATACTGAACGCTATCCCCTATCCGGACAACATAGAGGACAACGATGGAGATATCGTTACAGTTCATTACGGAACATACGATTCTGCGTCATACATAACCCTTGAAAACGGAGGACAGGTCAGGAACTGCACCGATACGCCTAATGAAGTTCTCATTAAAGCGTCACAGGAAGGACTTCCCTTTGAAGTTGATACAAAAAGCTCCCTGCCTCAGGTGCTTATTTATCACACCCATACAACAGAGAGCTTTGAACCTTATACAAGAGATTTTTTCGACAAGGATTTCACCACTAAAACTACCGACACATCTAAAAATATGGTAGCAGTAGGAAACGCAATATGCAGCGAGCTTGAATCTGCCGGCATTGCTGTTCTTCACGATACCACGGTTCATGACTATCCAAGCTATAACGGTTCATATCAGAGCAGCCGTGAAACCGTCAAAGACATACTTGAAAAGTACCCGAGCATCAAGGTGGTTCTTGACATTCACCGTGACGGAATAGAAAAAGCGGACGGAACACGCCTGAGTCCGATTGCAGAAATCGACAACAGGCGTGCCGCCCAGATAATGATAATTTCATGCTGCGACGATGGAAGCGGCAACATTCCCGATTATATGGATAACTTCAAATTTGCCTGTGCGCTTCAGAGCCGTATTGAAAGTGATTGGGAGGGGCTGACGCGACCGGTGCTTTTTGATTATCGCTTTTATAATCAGGATCTTTCTGTAGGAAGCCTGCTTATCGAAGTAGGCTCTCACGGAAATTCCCTCGACGAAGCAGTATATTCGGGAAAACTTATAGGAAAATCCCTTGTAAATCTTTTTTCTGACTAAATTCCCGCATATTCGTCCTCATAGAACCACAAGTTTGTTACAAAGCCTTTTTTGCTGTATTCAACAACAAGCCTTGATACTTCCTTTGTTCCGAAATCCTCGCCTATGATCTTAGCGGCAGTGGTTATATTGCTTCTCAAATCCTCGCCCTTGTATCCTGCATAGCTCAAAAAATAATACCTGTACCCTCTTGAGGTATAATCGGTCTTGTGCTTCAATCCGCCCTCCGGGTCGTCAAGCCACTGCCTGTCAAGATTTATGTACTTTTCTCTGATAATGCTTCTCATTCCCGCAACAGGACTTCCGTAAGTAAGGGTATATTCATCTTCAATGTCCTTCATGTAATATCCGGAAACCATAGAAGAGTAATTGCTTCCGGAGCCCTTCTTGATGATTTCCGCCTCATTTATCGTTATCGCAGCCGGGTCGTCCCACGTAACTCTCACCTTGTTCGGAAAAACTATATACGGATATGAATTGTTAAGCTTTCTTCCGTAAGCCACAATTGCGTCCCACCTACTGCTTCCTTCCTTGACAAAGATATATCTTATTGTTTCCGTACGGTTTTCCCATGTGACAAACGGAGTTTCCGTTCCGCTCACCATGAGGTTTTCAAGCGTTGGGGAATACCTCATTCCCGGAGTAATGTTATTCTGCGCAAGCCCCATGGAAAATCCGCTTGACCTGAATGTAACATACCTTCCGGTACTGTCCTCTTTTACCTCAAACTTATCTATAGGTCCGTAATGAACATTCACATCGTCAATATAGACCGTAAGGTGCATTACCTCGCCTATATCTCCGTTTATGGCATACATTCCCGAAACAATGGAATAAGGCGTGTAACGCTCTTTTTCAAGGCGGAAGGACACGCAGTCGGTAAGGGTAACCTCAGTTCTGTTATACTGGGTCGCAACAATTTTTATACTGCTCATTTTCTACACCTCGATATATCCTTCAAACACCATGTCGGTCCACATACTGTTCTTTTTGCCCACATAAAGCCGTACACCCTTTACAGAGGGAAAAGACGAGTCGTTTACTTTAAATCCCGAATAGCTTTTGCCTACGCACTGTTCAAATGCACTCCGTATATTTTCTTCGTCCTCAGCCCTTACGGAAAAATCAAATCTGCATGGAGAAAGACTGCTCCCTGTATTTCCGCACCTGAAATTCCCGCTTGCAAGAATCACCCCGTAAGAATTGGCTTTACGGTCTGTTTCTCTTCCGTCAAGAAAAACCTTCATGCTTTTGCAAAATAATATATCTTCATTGTCCCTTCTTACAAAATCAGCAGTTTCCTTGCTGTAAACAGAAAAGGTTATAGTTGTAACAGGCATTTTATGAACAGAGGACAGCTTACAGCTTCCCATTATCGCTTCATGTATATCCTTGTTTTGACAAAGGCTTTTATAAAGCTGATAAAACAGAGCGAAACATTCCTCGGCTCCTGTAAGTTCAAGAGAGTAAGAAGTTTTAAGATAAACTATTCTCTTTGAGGCGGCGGTATCGATAAGTTCCTTTGCTATCTCTGTTTTCACCCTGTCAAGAAATGCAGTTTTATACTGAGGCTTTACAGCAGTCTGCTCAAAGGCGCTGTAAAGAGTTATGCCAAGGCTGTCGCAAAGGGATTTTACTGCCGACTTTGTTTCGTTGTAGGTCATGCTATACCCCCATAAAAACAAACGACCCGCCGAACAAGCCCTCAATCTGCGCTCTTGCATTTAAAAATAATTCCTTTGCTCCCTCTTTTAAGGAGCTGTCGGACATATCGGCAGTGTAAAGTCCCGCGCTTGTTACAAGGTTTTTTTCTCTTGAAAGCCTGGCAAGAACATAAGAATAATTGGCAGCACATGCCGCACAGTATTCGCAAAGCACCAGATCTTCGTTTTCCGGCGGTTTTTCAAGCCTGTCCTCAACGTATTTTTTTCCGGCGGTTATATAATCCGAACACTCTGCAATGCTGTTCTCATCTATACCTGCAATATCGGAAAATCTTCTGCTGATATTAACATAGTCAAGACAGTTTATAAAAATCATCTCCTTTATAATTTAGTTCCCTGCCTGTTTAAATCGGAGCAAAGCGTTGATAAGGATGTCTGCTTTTCAGCAGACAGGCTTAATCACGTTGCGACGATTGCAATCATCGCCGAGGAGCTTTGCTCCTCAGGGTTTCAGTAGGGGATTAAACCCCCACTGAAAAACTGAATGGAACCCTGCCGAATATTCGGCAGGGGGACATCGACGACTTGGTTATAAGACAGGGAACTTACTTTGCCGCAAAATCTTTAAGCTGTCTTTATTGTTTTTACAGCTCCTTCGGTAAGCTTTGAGAATCCAACCATAATGCTTGCAGATATCTCGTCGCACTGAGTTGAGATAAGCTTGTCAAAGTCGACGATAACATCTGTGCCGTAAACCATTTCAAGGGCGCTTGTTCTGTCAAGTCCGATAGCAATATTTTCTCCCATGTTTCCACACTTTATAAGGGTAAGACCAAAAGGAGTAGTAATATTTCCGTCAGCGTTCACTGCCGTACAGCACTTCATCTGATCCATTGCAACTATCTGCGCAATGGCGGCAGGCGGAGCAATAACAGTAGTCATGTCATGATTTTCAAGAGACGCCCAGAATGACGCAAGTTCGGCATAAGTGATAGAACTGCCTGTTATCTCAGTAGCTGTTTCTCCCGCCTTGAGCGCATTGCACGCCGCCTTGTTTATGGCTCTTGAGATCTCGGCGCCCATGTTTTTGAGTATTACCGCAAAAGCTTCAAGACGCTGCTTTCTTATTGACTCGTAAGAGCATGATATCCTTCTTGCAAACTTTGTAAGAGCGGAAGCAGTCGAAGCAAGCCTTACATTTGTCACAGGGATAGTTCCACCCTGAGCCACGCCGGATACAGTTCCTTCAGCCTCAACGGTAAGACCTCTGTAATCAATCGAATCCGTGTAAGTCGTTGCGGCGACAACCCCGGGAAGAATAGACGCCTCGTCAAGACCCTGCTTTATAGTCCTTCTTACATACTCGGGGAAAAGAACAGCCGACTGAGTGTTTGCAAAAAACTTTTCAACCCTGTCGCAGTCTGCGCCCTTTACCTTGATGTCAAAACGCTTGAGCTGTCTTTCAAAAGCGTCGAGTCCCTCAAGGTCTGTGCCTGTGTAAATTTCATCGGGGTCAAGCTCTGAAAGCACCTGAGTGAATGTCTTTCCCGAAACCGAATAGAGTCCTTTTTCAATTGTAATATTATCGTACATAAAATTTCTCCTTTTCAAAATATTCAAAATAAGATTTTCTTAAAGTCTGAACTGTGAATTGTTATTTTTTTTGGAAGCTGATTTTAAAGCCAATTCAGAGCAAAGCTGGACAACCGGTCTTTTTGAAAGCTTTTTTTCAAGCTCCGTCTTGATTTCACAAAGTCGCTCCTTGTCTGCATTGTAAACAAGCTTTTTGATTACCGAAAGGGGAAGCACCGTATCTGCAAGATACAAAAGCCTGCTTACCTCTTCGCAAAGTCTGTCGCTGTCCGATGTACAGTTCTTTTTTATACCTGCGTTTTTCTGAGCAGGCACTGCCACAAAGCTCCATTCGTAAGCGTCAGACGGTTCGTCCAGAATATGAACACAGCTTTTTCCGTTATATACTTCGCCCTTTTTGTGCGCACAGGACTTTTTGAAAATATCCCTTCCACAAACTGAGCATATCTTCTTTTTCACCGAGCATGAAACCGAAACTTCCTTTTTTATTCCTCCGTCGATTTCCTTTATCAGGTCGGAATTTTTCTCAGACTTCATCATGTATGCTTTGGCAAAAAGATAGGTATAGACCTCTCCGTCGGAAGTCGTCTTTTCAGGGTCGGTCAGCACCTGAGCTTCATATATCCTTGCGGTCTGATTCTTTCCCTTGGGATCATGGTCGAAAATTCCGGTTTTCCCTACAAAAAGCTTTGCAAGTTCTTCAAGGGCGCTTACGGAAAACCTTTCATTGTCCCTGTCAGGCTCATTGTCGCAAAGAACGAGAGGAAAGCAGTATATTTCCTCCGGAGAAAGCTCCCTTCTTGCGAATCTGTTTACCTTTTCAATATCCTTTGCAAGGTCAATTTCTTCATAATTTTCATCTGTCACTAATTTCACTCTCCTTTAAAGCGTTTTCGATTTCAAGAGCGTGGGCCTGAGCATTGTAAAGCCTTGCCTTTGCAAGCTCCGACTCATCCTGAAGATTGATGTTGTCCCATTCTATCTCCACGTCGGCCTCGCATCCCTGAAGAGAAAGATATGTCTTAGCTACTTTTCTTATTACCGGGTTTAAAAGACGCCTGTAATATTCAAGTTCGGAGGTCAGAATATCAACCTGCTGTGCAGACATTCTTTCAGTACTTGACCAGTTGAGTCCCAAAAGAAACGGCGGTATAGAAAGCTTTGAAAGCACCTGCTCTAAAAGTTGCCTTACGGGTATCTGGGTGTCAAGAAGAGGATTTTCAGCCCCTATTACCTTGATATCCACATCTCCCACCGCAATAAAATCCTTTACAACTCCGTTTGCGGCGGACTCCATTCCGTCTGCCCACTCTCTTGCAATAGCCTCCGCTCTTTCCCTTGAACGCGCCATGTCGTTTTCAGTCTGGGGTTTGTAGGTCACCGAATATCTTACATTTCCCACTCTTTGAAAATTCTTTCCGATACAACTGTATATCTCCTCTAAAATATCGGAAAATACCGGCACTCCCCTTAAAACGGACACTCCCTCAGGATATCTGGGACTTGGGTTCAATGCAGTAAAAAGAATCCTTTCCGGATGAGAAACCTTTAGCTCTCTTCCGTCCTTTATTATGTAATACTGCCTGTCTACGGGGTTTTCACCTTCGCAAACGTGAACGTCTGTAGGATCGGCTGTCAGAAGTCCGACTATCTCACCATTCTTTTCATCAACAAGAATTTCTCCGGCGGCTTTTCCGTAGGTAAGAAGGCTGTCAAGATAGCCCTCAAGAAAACTCCCTAATGAAACACCTGTAAGTCCCACGGGAACGTCCTTTACAAATCTATCAAGGTAAGGCTGGAGCCTTTTGTCTCCGCAGTTCACATGAAACTCACCCGTAAGACGAATTATTTTTCCGATAGCAGCGTCAATTACAGGGATCTTCGTCCTCACCTCATCATAAAGCTCATGCTCAAAAACACTTCCATTAGTGACCGTCCTGAAAAATCCCCTGTTATGCCTTTGTGAAACCGCGGCAGGAACACTAAACTCACAAGGCTTTTGCTTTTTTGAAAAAAAATTCATTTATCCGTTCCTTTCCGACTGCCCCTCCGATCAAGGGAGAACACGCAGAAGCAGTCTGTTTGTTCCTTTAAAAATGCTGTTACAAAATATCTCATATCGTCCATAGCATGATCGTGTTCCTTGATAGGCGCGTCATAACACGAATTTTCATTCCAGCGGTAAAGTGAAAACTCCCTGAGAATGTCCTTACACCCTGAATATATTGCTATCTCGCCTGTATTCAGAGCGTCCGATACCCGTCTTATTCCGCTTACAACGTCATTATCGGCGCCTATCACATTAAACTCCCCATGCCGCCTTATACATTCCATAAAGCTTGCGGCGGAAGGGTCGCAGACAATCGAATCTGCTTTGCAGCCGTATTTTTCACAGGACAGTCCAAGCTCCCTTACAGCATTATAATGCTCCTCGTCCGTCCGTGAACATCCCTCACGCCTTGAATCATAATAGTACTCTGCCGTTCTGTACCAGACCTTGCCGCTTTTACCCCAAAGTCCTGCCGAAGTGGGGTTTACAGTTCCGTAGTCCACAGATATCACAAAGCGTTCAAAGTACCGGGGCAGGCTGTCTACGCTATCCCTTTCCGGGTCAAATCTGGGATAGACGAGTCCCTCGGCGCTGCACCACTGTCCAAGAACAAACCGCTTGTAAAACGCTCCCGAATAAAGAGAGTGATAGCGGTTTATTATCCTTTGGGAAAGAGAGGGGTTGTCATTAAGGTCAAAGTGAAAATAGCAGCAGTTTTTTTCTTCCGCCTTGTCGATCCATTCCTTTTTAAACCAGTGAAATTGACTTCCCGGGTTGCAGTTGAACCAGAACCTTGATCCTTCAACAGAGCATCTTGCAACAGCCTGTTCAACAAACGACCGTGGCATAAGCACTATCTCGTCCATAAGTATTCCCGCAAGAGTCATACCTTGGATAAGTCCCTCGCTTGAGCTGTCCTTGCCTCCGAAAAGATAGTAGCGGTTTCGGTTTTTGCCGAAAGTCACATCGAAATAATTTTTTGAGGGAAGATCTTTAACTTTTATAAAATCGAAAGCGTCAAGATAGTCAAGAAGGGGTTTTACAAGGTTTCGCCTTACCGATGTTATGGTTTTTCCGCAAATAGCAAAGCTTTGCTTGTCAAAACAGGACGCCGACCAGAAAATGTACCCTAAGGACATGGAAAATGTTTTTCCGCTTCGCACCGCACCGTCTGCAATACAGCCGGCACAGTCCTTTGTGTCCTCGTTTTTCCACCAGAGCATGGCTCGAAGCTGTTTTTCGGAAAACGGTTTAATCTTCAACCTTTTCCGTCACCTCCGCCGCAGCTCCCTTCAGAGCCGAAAGAAATTCCTGAGCAGAGCTTGAATTTTCATTTTTTTCATAAATTTCAAGAAGCTTTTCCATAGCCTTCTGCCTGTCAAAAAGTTTTATTTCTACTCCGCCGCCCTTGACCTTTTTTATTTCCGAAACGTTAAAGAAGTTCATGGTTTTTATTTTGTGAGAAGCCACTCCCTCCTCGCTCATAACCACCTCTATAACGTCGTTTACCGCCCCGAAAGCAAGCCTTTCAAGTCCTATCCTTACTCCCTCTTCAGCGCAAAGACCATCGTCGGCAAATCGCTTTATCATTTTTTTCACCGACTTTGAGTTCAGCATTTCAAGTCCTTTTTTCTCAGCTTCTTCCGAAGTTATCCCTGCCCTTACGGCTGCTTCGGCAGGGTTTTTGCAGCTTGCGTAAAAAAGCGCAAAAAGCCTTTTTACCTGATTTTCTTCTGTTATAAAATTTCCTCCTTTTGTTCACACGGCTTAAAGCCCCTCTCACTTACAGCGAAAAAAGGGGCAAAAGTTGCACGCTGCAGTGCAACTTTCCCGAAATTTTTCTTTCTCAATTTATAAATTTGTAGCCTTGCACAATTCGTCTGTGCAACTTTTATTGAAAAGAACAAAAAAACGCACACCAAAGATGATGTGCGTTTCCATTAATATTAAATTGAGTTATTCCCCGTCCTTAGAAACTTTAGGTTCCTCGTGAGCCTCGGCAGTCTTATCCGCCTCAGCCTTTGGCTCAGCGGTTTCTTCCGCCTTTTCGTCCGGTTTATCGGCTTTCTTTGCCTGATCTTCTTCCTTATCGGCATTTATCATAGCGTCGATATCATCTGAGGTTATCTCGCCGCTCATAAGCTTGTAGAATTCATCAGAATCTATCTTCTCAAAGTGCATAAGATATTTTGCAACAAGATGAAGCTGATCTGTATGTTCCTTGAGTATATCCTCAGCCCTGACAAAGCAGTCCTCAATGATCTCTCTTATCTCAGCGTCAATCTCAGCGGCAACATTTTCGCTGTAGGAATGTCCGCTTGCGTAATCTCTTCCAAGAAAAACCTGATGCTCGTCATTACCGTAAACCACAGGTCCGAGTCTTTCGGAGAATCCGTATCTTGTTACCATGCTTCTTGCAGTTGAAGTCGCTCTTTCAAGGTCGTTTGACGCGCCTGTTGAAATGTCCTCAAGAATAAGCTTTTCAGCCACTCGTCCGCCAAGGAGAACAACAATATTTTCGTACATTTCACTGCGGCTCACGTAGGATTTGTCCTTTTCGGGCAGACTCATCGTATAGCCTCCGGCATGACCTCTCGGAATGATGGACACCTGATGCACCTTGTCCTGAGTCTTGCAGTAGTAGGTACAAATTGCGTGTCCGCCCTCATGGTAAGCTGTAAGGCGCTTTTCGTCCTTTGTTACCACTCTTGATTTCTTTTCGGGTCCTGCGATAACCTTTATGGAAGCTTCCTCAAGATCTGCCTTTGTAATAGCCTTTCTTCCTTTTCTTGCAGCAAGAAGGCTTGCTTCGTTTACAAGGTTTTCAAGATCGGCTCCTGTAAATCCCACAGTGGTCTGAGCAATAGTCTTTAAGCTGACATCCGGTGCAAGAGGTTTGTTTCTTGTGTGAACTTTTAAAATCTCCTCTCTGCCCTTGACATCAGGGTAGCTTACAAGTATCTGTCTGTCAAATCTTCCCGGTCTTAAAAGCGCCGAGTCAAGAATATCCGAACGGTTTGTTGCAGCCATAACGATAATTCCTTCGTTGCCTACAAATCCGTCCATTTCAACAAGAAGCTGGTTCAGAGTCTGTTCACGTTCGTCATGGCCGCCTCCCAGACCTGCTCCTCTCTGACGACCTACTGCGTCGATCTCGTCAATGAAAATTATTGCCGGAGCGTTTTTCTTAGCCTGTTCAAAAAGGTCACGGACTCTTGCCGCACCTACGCCGACGTAAAGTTCAACAAAGTCAGAACCTGAAATCGAGAAGAACGGAACTCCCGCTTCTCCTGCCACAGCTCTTGCAAGCAGAGTCTTACCTGTTCCCGGAGGTCCCATAAGAAGCACTCCGTGGGGGATTCTTGCGCCTATTTCGCTGTATTTTCTCGGATTTTTAAGAAAATCAACTATCTCCTGAAGCTCTTCCTTTTCCTCATCAGCGCCTGCAACATCTGCAAACGTGGCTTTCTTGCCCTGATTCATATGCTTGGTGTTCGCCTTGCTTACAGAGCCTATTTTTCCGGCTCCTCCCGCCTGCTTCATCATGTAGACAAAGAAAAATATCATGACTCCCAGAAGCAGCAGCGTTGGAAGAAGGTTCAACAGAAAGCTTTTGTCTGAAATTTTAATAAGGTTATAAACCAATTTTTCGTCGGGATTTTCGGCGTTATATTTCTGCCGGTAGTTTTCTCCCTCAACGCCAAGTACCTCGTTTACAAAAAGCGAAACGTTAGGAACGGTATAGACCTCTTCCTTGTCGGTACCCTTGAGAATGTAGGTTAGCTTTCCGGTCCCAAGGTCAAATTCATATTCCTTTACCTGAAGATTATCAAAATACTCCATTATCTGAGAGTAGTTGACATCACTCTGTTTGCTTGTAAAGTTTGTCAGTGCATAAATAAGTCCGAATATTACCAGTGCGGAAACTGCAAGATAGATAAGCAGACTTTTACCGGAGTTCTTTTTCAATGTATCACTGTCCTTTCTGTATTCAGATTGATTTATATAAAGGATTTGCCAATTGCCTGTTGAACTATTTCTTTACCGCAACAAACGGAAGATTTCTGTACTTTTCATCGCAATCAAGCCCGTATCCCACAACAAACAGGTCGGGTATCTCAAAGCATATATAATCCGCCTTGAAATCAACCGTTCTCCGTGAGGGCTTATCAAAAAGCACTGCGGTTTTTACTGATTTTGGAGAGTCCTTTAATATTTCCTCTCTGATCTTATTAAGTGTTCTGCCTGTGTCAAGGATATCTTCAACAATAATAATATCACGTCCACAGACAGGAAGCTTTCCTTTAAGAGAAAGAGTAACTTCCCCGATGGAGAATTTTCCGGAATAGCTTTCAGCCCTTACAAAATCCACCTCACAGGGAATATCCACCTCTCTTACAAGGTCTGCAAAAAACATAAACGCCCCGTTCAACACACCTATAATAAGAGGATTTTTCCCATTATAGTCCTCGGTTATTCTTTTTGCGGTACAGCTTACTTTCTGTGCAAGCTGTTCCCTTGTAAAAAGCACCTGAAGCTGTTCTCTTTCAATCTCCATGGAGTTTTCCCCTTTCAGGCTCAAAACTTAAAGCAATATTGCACAACTGCCACGCACCTATTTCAAAACAAGATTTTTCGCCGGATCGCCTGAATCCAACGCAGTCTGACTTGCATCAGCCAAGAAGGATTTTGGCTATACAGCCGAAAATATTCAAGTAAAGCGCACGCAAAGCCAAATAATGACAATTGCAGGATGTTGCCTTAAAGACTTGTATATTTTAATACTTTTTTGTGATAACTGTATGATAGTTATATAATAACTATTCTCAGCGCACGGCTTGTATTTTCGTCAATCTTCACTCTTTCGGATACGCCGAACCCCTCAAGGAAAATAAGTTCCCCCTGATTTTCAAGTATAACCCGGCTTTCTCTCAGCAAAGCGTCGACATTTGCGTTAAATAGCTTTTTGACGCTTGAAGTAAAGCCTCGTCCCGCAAGGGATATCCTGTCCCCCTGCCGTCTGTTGCGCAGAACAATTATCCCTTTAATTTTATCATAATCCATAATGTCTTTTGTGAATTTTTTATAAACTTTAGCCTCTTCGGGATCAATTTCAACAAGCGTCACTTTTCTCCCGAAAAAGTCATATTTCCTGTTTATTTCAATCTCCGTTTCATAACAAATATGCTCCTTGGGAGCTGTTTCAAATTTTAATAAACCGTCCCTGCAAACCGCAAAAAGATCCTTTTTAAGATTGATTTTGCCTTGCCTTTTGCAGACCTCGTCAAGTTCTGAAATCTTTTCGGCGGATATGCCTACATTAACGGTTCTCAGAATTTCCCCCAAAACACGATTTTTTATTGAATTATGAAGATAAATGAATTTCGCTGTTTCAAACCCGCCGTTAGTTTTTGAGTTTTCAAAAACCTTTGTCGCTTCCCTCATAAGAAAATCGTCATCCTCGGAAAAAATTTCTCTTGAGCGCATATAGCTTTTTAAAATTCCGCCGTTTATTTTTTTCAGTTGCGGGATAACATTGAGCCTTATTATATTCCTTGAACAGTCCGCTTCAAAGTTTGTAGAATCTGTAACAAACCTTTGGGACTTTTCATTTAAATATTCCTCAATCTCCGCTCTTGAAGTGTTGACAAGAGGGCGGATAAAATTTTCCCTCACGGGAGGAACTCCGCAAAGTCCCTTTATCCCGCTTCCTCTTGTAAGGTTAAAAACAGCCGTTTCAAGGCAGTCGTCGGCGTTATGGGCAGTAGCGACCTTCAGTTTTTCATTGCCGAAATAATTTGCCGCTTGTTTAAACGCATTATATCTCAATTCTCTTGCGGCAGTTTCAAGTGAAAGCCCTGTATCCTTCATGTATTCACGGACGTTTACTCTTTCTCTGAATAATTCTATTCCCTGCGTCCTGCACAGATCGCGGCAGAAATCCTCATCCCTGTCGCTTTCCTCTCCTCTCAGCATATGATTCACATGAACTGCGCATACCTTATATCCAAGTTTTTTTAAAACCAAAACAAGGCAAACAGAGTCCGCCCCTCCCGAAAGAGCGGCAATGACCTGTTCGCCTGAATCAAGCATATTATATTTTTCAATGGTACATTTAATCTTGTTCTCGAATTTTTCAAGCATATTACTTATCCCAGACGTCTGAAAGATGTTTTGCAAAATCCCTTACCGAATCGGTGCTGTCAAATGTGATTTTAAGCTCGGCAGTACCGTCTTTTTTCTCCGTTGCAGTTACCTTTTGTCCGATGTATCCCGACAAGGCTATCTCAAGCTCGCTGTAGACAGAGGGCTTTTTGAAGTACTCCTCGTCCCGGCTTTTCTTATTCTCGTCGTCAGAATCTTTTTCAGACTTTATCCTTTCTGCCGCCTTTTCAGCCTGTCTTACAGTCAGCCCCTTTTCGCATATCATCTCTGCAAGTTCCTCCTGCATTTCCTTTTGAGGAACGCTGAGTATGACCTTTGCATGACCTACCGAAATTTCCCCGTCCTTAAGCCTTTGTTTGATTTTGTCGGCAAGTTCAAGAAGTCTTACTGCGTTTGCAATTGCCGCTCGTGATCTTCCCACAGTCTGGGCCACCTCGTTCTGGGTCATGCCGTAATCCTCCATAAGACCCTTATATCCCATAGCTTCTTCGATGGGATTCAGATCCTCACGCTGAAGGTTTTCTATAAGAGCCACCTGAGCAGTCTGCTTGTCGTCCATTTCCTTTATAACGACCGGCACCTCAGTAAGACCTGCCATTCTTGCAGCTCTCCATCTTCTTTCTCCGGCGACTATCTGATAATTGCCGTTGTTCATTGGTCTGACAAGAAGAGGCTGTAAAACGCCGTGCTGTCTTATCGAGTCTGCAAGAGCGATTATCGCCGTTTCGTCAAATTCCATTCTGGGCTGATTTTTATTTGGTTCAATTGAAGAAACCCGCAAGACAGAGGTCTGACTTAAAGCCCCCGCCTCAACGCTGTCGTTAAAAAGAAAATCCATTCCCTGCCCCAGCTTCTTTTTAGCCATTTTTTCATGTCCTTTCTTAATGTTCGTAAAGTTGGTTATTCTCCTCTGCCTGAATTATCAATATTCGTAAACAAAGTATACTCGCCTATCCATGATAGCTTTACAGTCCTTGTTTCGCCGTGTCGGTTTTTAGCAACGATACATTCAGCCACTGTATTCGGGTTATTGTCAGTCTCTTTTGAATAATAATCGTCACGGTAAATAAAAATAATTATATCTGCGTCCTGCTCGATAGAACCCGATTCTCTCAGGTCTGAAAGCATAGGTCGCTTGTCGTCACGCTTTTCGGCAGTTCTTGTAAGCTGTGAAAGGGTGATAACAGGCACGTTAAGCTCCTTTGCCATAAGCTTGAGCTGTCTTGTTATTTCCGAAATTTCGGTAACACGGCTTGCGTGCTTGTTAGGGCTTTCCATAAGTTGCAAATAGTCGATTATAACAAGCCCCAGGTTTTTCATTCTTCTGAGCTTCGCCTTCATCTGAGGAACAGTAATCCCCGCCGTATCGTCAATATATATTGGCAAGGAGCTTAAAACATCGGCTCCTCTTGCAAGCTTTTCCCAATCTCCCGGGTCTATCTGTCCGGACCTTAAAGAGTGGCTGTTTACAAAGCTTTCTGCGGAGAGCATTCTTGAAACAAGCTGTTCTCTTCCCATTTCAAGAGAAAAAATAGCCACAGCTTTTTTGTTTCGTTTACAGGTGTTTGCAGCGATATTAAGTGCGAATGCAGACTTACCCATACCCGGTCTTGCGCCTAAAATAATCAGGTCTGAATTATTAAGTCCTGTAGTAACGTTGTCAAGATCCAAAAATCCCGTCTTTGCGCCTACATACTTTTCCGAGTCCTCACCGCTTATTTTACCAAGGCGTTCCATTGTTTCAACAAGAATAGAATCTATCCTTGTCATACCGTTTGAAGCCCTGCCCTGTCTTATATCAAAGATTTTCTGTTCTGCGCTGTCAAGAAGAGTCGAAGCGTCGGAAAGTCCCTGAGAACAGGCTTCAAGTATTTCATTTGCGGCATTCATAAGAGACCTTGTATAATACTTGTCTTCAACTATTTTGCAATAGCTTTCAATGTTTGCTACCGAAGGAATACTTTCCATAAGGCCCTTAAGGTATGTCTTTGCCATGGCGGAGGTTTCAAAAACAGAAAGCTTTACCGCTTCATTCAGAACAGTAATAAGGTCTGCGGTCTGACCGTTTGAAAACATCCGCATAAAAATTGCAAAAAGCTCTCTGTGCTGTTCCTTGTAAAAGCACTCCGGCTTTAAATGTTCCAGAACCACCGGGAGAACCGAAGGTTCAAGAAGTATTCCGCCAAGAACCGTCTGTTCTGCCTCAAGGCTGAAAGGAAGCTCTCTACCGGAAAATTCATCGGCTGTGATCTGATCCACAGTCCTTACTCCTTTCGTTTGATAATTGTTAAAATTTTAAGATCCATTCAAATCGCAGCAAAGCGTGATAAGGATATTTGCTTGTCAGCAGAGATGTCTGCTTGTTAGCAGAGATGTCTGCTTATCAGCAGACAGGCTTAATCACGCCGGCGACGATTGCAGTTTGTCGCAGTTTGCTCCTCAGAGGGGGCATCTCCCCAACCGAAAGACTGCATATAACCCGCCTCCTACAGGAGGCAGACCTGCCGAATAATCAGCAGGGGGACATCTGGCGACATGGTTATTCCTCTACAACCTTGATCTTTATAGAGCAGGACACTCCCTGAGTCATTCTTATTTCAGCGTTGAAGTCACCGAAAGCCTTGATCTCAGTTCTCAGGTTTATTTTTTTCTTGTCAACCATAACCCCGTAGGTTTCCTTTATCTTCTCTGCAATAACGGCAGATGTGATCGAGCCGAAAAGCTTTCCGCCCTGACCTGCCTTTGATTTGATAACGACTTCCTTGCCATCAAGCAGTTCGGCTATCTTTTCATTGTCTGCCTTTTCAACTTCAAGCTTATAAGCGGCGGCGTCCTTTTTGCCCTGAAGGTCGTTTAAGTTCTTAGCCGTAGCTTCAACTGCCATTCCCTTTGCGATAAGGAAGTTTCTTGCATAGCCGTCTGAAACGTTAAGAATCTCTCCCGCTTTTCCTGAACCTTTTACATCTTTTAAAAGAATTACTTTCATTATTATCTTTCCTTTCATTATATGATTTTTCTGCTTAAAATTTGTTGCGACAATTGCGGCCGGTCGCAGTTTGCTCCTCAGAGGGTTTGAATAGTTGTTCCTGAGTCCCCTATAAAATTCTGAACAGGACCCGTCGCCTCAGAGTCTTATCTTCACAACGGTTACTTTTTCTTGTTTTTTTCGCTTTCCTCAAGCGTGTCAAGATAGTCGTCTATCGCCTGGAAAACCATCGCCTTTACATTTGTGAGGGTTGATTTAAGCTGAGCCCCTGCCATAGTCTGGTGACCGCCTCCGCCTAAAGCCTCCATGATTATCTGAACGTTAAAAGCTCCCATACTTCTTGCGGAAACGTAAACTATTCCTCCGTCCTCGTACATTACAAAGGAAGCGTCAACTCCGTTTATTCCAAGAAGCTCGTCCGCCGCCTGCGCCGCAGCCACTTTCATTGACGGAGAAGAAGCCCTTGCCGTTGCCACAGCGCATCCCTCATAAACCTCGGCATTAGTTATAAGCATCGATTTCTGCTGATAGGTGTCGATAGAATTTGAAAACAGCTTTTTGACTGAAACGGTGTCCGCTCCAATCCGTCTTAAATACGCAGCGGCTTCAAAGGTTCTTACGCCTGTTCTCATAACAAAGTTTTTGGTGTCAAGCATGATTCCCGCAAGCACCGCTTCAGCCTGAGGAGGAGTAAGCTTTGCCTTATCTCCGAAATACTGTATAAGCTCTGTTATCATTTCGCAGACAGATGAAGCCTGAGGCTCATGAAAGAAAATAACTGCGTCGTCAATATGCTTTACCATTTTTCTGTGGTGATCCATTACAACGATCTTTTCAGCGGAATGATAAAGCTCCGGGCTGTCTACAAAATCGGGATTATGAGTATCGACGATAATTACGACAGACTGTTCGTCAAGGCGCATTATAGCCTGCGACGGGCTTATATAAAATTCCTGCTTTTCGTACTGTTTTATGTAGTTTATGATTGGCTTTGCAAGGTTTTTATCGGGGTCCACCACAACATAAGCTTCGTTTCCGATACTTCTCATTGCAGCGCAGAGTCCCGTTGCGGCGCCGACGCTGTCCATATCGCCCATTTTATGGCCCATAATAAATACGGTATCGCTTTCCTTGACCAGTTCAAGCAGAGCTGTGGCAATAATTCTTGACTTGACCTTAGTGCGCTTTTCCATGCCGTTTGAAACGCCGCCGAAAAACTCAAATCCGCTGTCTGTTTTAACAGCCGCCTGATCTCCTCCGCGTCCCAAGCACATATCAAGGGCTTGTCTTGCATAAACTTCGCTCTGAGCAATATTTTCAGCAAGATGACCAACGCCTATTGACAGGGTCACACAGCGTCTTTCACCCACTTTTATCTCTCTTGCCTTGTCAAGAATAGGGAATCTGTTTTTTATCATCTGGACAAGATGTCTTTCCTCAACTATCATCATAAATCTGTCGGAAGAAATTTTCTTCGCCACTCCCGTTGTTGACTCAATAAAGTTCTCAACAAGCTTTTCGATCTCAACAACAGTATGGGACTTCTCGCTTTCCTTTGCGTTTTGCAGAAGCTCGTCATAGTTGTCAATCACAACAAGCATGACCGTAGGTCTTGACTGTTTGTATTCATATTTAAGCTGTTCAAAAGCGGTTTCGTCGCTAAGGTAAACTACGGTGAACATTTCCCCCTGAGTATCGGCTCTCATGCCTTTTACTTTGTAAAACCGCCCGTTTAAGGTTATAACGCTTCCTTCGTCGGAAAGCACTGATTTTTCATCGTATTCAAAAAAGTCGGTTACAGGTTTCCCAAAAGATATTCCATCCGGCAAAACGTCCCTGTCAAATGCAAGGTTTGACCATATTATATTTTTTTCTCCGTCGATTATAATTGCGGGTGAGGGAAAATTATAAAGTGATTCACGTTGGGCGGCTGTAATTCCCTTGGCAAAAGCAGAAACGTTTTTCACATAGTTTCTTTCTCTTACTATAAGCGCTGCCGCAAGTGATATGACCGCAAGTCCCGAAACCGCAAGCAGAATCCTTGCAAACGCTCCGCTGTCCGGCTGTCTGTAGATATACCATGCCGAACCTATAAGCAATGCGCATATAACCGCACAGTTGATATAATATAAAACCGATCTTTTTCCTTTCATGAATTTTCTTCCTCTTTTTTACCTTTGTATACTCCTCAAACCTCCATGATTATAGGCAGTATCATAGGACTTCTTTTGGTTTTTGCGTATATATAGTCTGCAAGTCCGTCTTTCATTCTTGTTTTTATGGTATTCCACTCATGTACATTGCTGTCAAGGCATTTCTGAAGTGAATTTGAAAGAAGCTTTTTGGCCTCGTCCATAAGCTCCTCGCTTTCGCGGACATAAACAAAGCCTCTTGAAACCACGTCCGGACCTGAAAGTATTTCTCCCGTCTGCCTGTTTATAGTTGCGACTGCGATTATTAGTCCGTCCTGTGCAAGATGCTTTCTGTCGCGAAGAACTATAGCCCCCACATCTCCGACTCCAAGCCCGTCCACAAACACCTGACCTGCCTGAACCTGACCTGTTATTTTCATATCAACCCCGTCTGTTTCAATAACGTTTCCAAGACCTGCGATGATTATATTTTCCTCCGGAATACCTATTGTCTTTGCAAGCTCCTTTTGTTTTGCAAGATGCTTGTATTCTCCGTGAACGGGAATGAAAAACTTAGGCTTTGTCAGACTCAGCATTAGCTTCATTTCCTCCTGACAGGCGTGTCCCGAAACGTGAACGTCGTACATTGCCTCATATACAACCTGCGCCCCAGACTTCATAAGCTCGTTTACTACTCTTGTAACAAACTTTTCATTACCCGGAATAGGGTTAGCGGAAATTATGATAAAGTCGTTTGGAGTAATAGAAACCTTTCTGTGCTCGTTCATTGCCATTCGTGTAAGAGCGGACATAGGCTCGCCTTGGCTTCCTGTTGTAATAAGCACTATCTTTTCGGGCGGGTATCTGTCAACAAGGTCAATATCAATTAAAATATTTTCGGGGCATTTAAGATATCCAAGCTCAATACCCTTGCCTATGACATTTACCATGCTACGTCCCGAGATCGCAACTTTTCTGCCTGTTTTTACAGCATTGTCGATTATCTGCTGAACACGGTGTATATTTGACGCAAAGGTAGCAATGATTATCCTTCTTCCCTCAGCCTTTACAAAAAGCTTCTCAAAGCTTTCTCCCACCTTGCGCTCGCTCATTGTAAAGCCCGGTCGTTCAGCATTGGTCGAATCAGCCATCAACGCCAGAACTCCCCTTGAGCCAAGCTCTGCAAATCTTGCAAGGTCAATTACTTCTCCCTCGATGGGAGTGTAGTCTACCTTGAAATCCCCTGTGTGAACGATAACTCCGGCAGGAGTGTGTATGGCAAGCCCCACAGCGTCCGGGATCGAGTGATTGACCCTTATAAATTCAACCGCCATGCATCCGAATTTTACAGTCTGTCTGGGAGTCACAACATTAAGCTTTACGCTTCCGAGAAGCCCATGCTCCGCAAGCTTTCCTTCAATAAGTCCGATAGTAAGTCTTGTCCCGTAAACAGGAACGTTCACTTTTTTAAGGAAATACGGCAAAGAACCGATATGATCCTCATGACCGTGGGTTATTACGATGCCTCTTATTTTGTCCTTGTTTTTTTCAGCATAAGTAAAATCCGGGATAACGATATCTACTCCAAGCATTTCGGCGTCGGGAAACGCAAGTCCGCAGTCGATAACGAAAATATCGTTTGCGCACTCCACAAGAGTGAAATTCTTTCCGATCTCGTTAAGTCCTCCGAGAGGAATGATCCTTACGGGAGTTTTTCTCATTGCGTCCTCAGGCTTTCTTCTTGTTCGATGAGAGGTATTCTGTTTTGATCTTGGCAAAAGAGTCTGTTCACCTTTGCCGTTCTGATTTTTATCAGCCGACTTGCTCTGAGGCTGATCGCCTTTTGGAGTCTTTAAATATTTGTATGAAGTCTGACGGTTTCTTACAGGGGGCTTTCCCGTAAGCTTTGTCTGCCGTTTGGTCCTTGCCGAAGCAATATCCTTCTTTGTCTGTTCAATAGTAATCAAGTTAGTAAGTCCCTCTGCGTCCGAACGGTTTTTCCGCGGGGCGTTTCGGGAGGTTGTTCTGTTATTTGTCATCAGCAATAAATTTCGCCTTTTATCGGCGAAGGCTCCTTTCATAATATTTTTGGCTTTACGTTTCATAATGTACAAGCGACAGCTATAATAAAAACACCGTGGTAAGACAGCTGTCGCAAAAAAGTTTTGTTTTCCGCACACAAATACTTATGTTTATTATACACCTCAACGGCGCAATTGTCAATGAAAATAAGACTTGTGTTTTAAATCTCCTCAGAAGGTTTCAATAGTTGTTTTTTCAAAGATAAAAACGACTTGTGATCACCTAACTAACCCTCCGCCGAAATCCCGAACGGAACATGCCGTTTAGGCAGGGGTTATATGTTATTGATTTTTCGCCCTGTTTGTTTTTTCAGTATACTTTCGATATCCTCGCATAAAGCCGCTGCGGTCTCAGAATCATAGGCGTTTGCATAGATCATTATGCCTCCGTTTTTTACCTGTCTTACAAAAGCCCTTGCTCCGGCTCTTTCGTAATAATCACCCCCCACGGCTTGTTTCAACTCCTCGGAAGTTGAATCTACCGCTACAAATCTTCTTGTGCAGTAAAAATCAGGTATTTCTTTCGCGAGAGAGCGCAGCGAAATTCCTCTGCGGCTTAAAATATCCGTTATTCTCACCGCAAGATAAAGCGGGTCTCTTACCCACAGTCCTTGTTTGTCCTCAGCGAGTCTTAAAGCCTCAGTATCACATCTGCCACAGGGTTTGATATCATATCTCAGTATCCTGCCGCCGTACTTACGAGCAAGCTCTTCCCCAGCCATAGGAAAGGTTTCGGGAAGAGCAACGTCAAGTCCTTTCGCAAGATCCTCCTTTGCGACAATAAGACACAGCTTTTCCCAGAAAACATAGCCTGTGTTTTCTGTATATGCGCTTAATGTGCCTTGTGAATGATTCGGGTGAAAGATTACCTGTTCACCGTTAATGTCGTTTCTTGGGGAAAATATCCTGTCGGCAAGAACGGACGCAGTTTTATCGGGGGTTCTGACGCTTACGCACACACCCGAAAGTCTGTCCTCAAGGATATTTTCAATTTCCTTTGCATAAAGTTCGTTAAAAGCTTCGCCATTTGACGGCTGTTTGTATTCAAAAGGAGAAAGGCATCTGAATTTTCTTCCGTTTACAGCGTTTTCTATTTTTCTCTCAAGAGATGAAGTCAGCCTCAGTCCGCCCTTTGAAACAAAACCAAGAGAAACCGAAAACTCGGCGGAAACAATTATTCCGATAGCTGAATCCGTAATATCCATAGCGTAATAAAGCTGTCCCTCGGTACACGACCCCATATCCCAAGCCTTTATTCCGGAAGAAGAAAATCCCGATATCACTGCGCTTTTCACAGCATTGCAAGCGGACGTGTTTTCTCCGGCGCAAATACAGACGCTGTCCTTTCCGTCAAGGCAGAAAGCTGTCGCCATGGCTATTTCAGTCGCTTTAACCGGATTCAGAAAGCCTCCTGCGTCAAAGAATTTTCCATCGTCGTCAAAAAGTATCTCTCCGTCGGGCATTTCCCTTACATCGCCTTTAACCACAAGTCCGGGAGAGATAACCTTTCCGTCCCACACTCTCGCCTTGCCTTTTACAATGGTTTCCCTTCCGATAACCGAACTTGCCCCGACAATCGAAAGCTTTTCACATTCTGCTCCGTTCATAAGTTCAGCACCCTCTGCAATTGCCGAACCGTCTGCCGAAACGCCATTTCCGCAGGAAGCTCCGGACATAAAAAGAGAATTTTTCAGAGTACATTTTTCTCCGACGGAAACGTTTCTGCAAAGTATAGTGCCTGAGCTAAGCACTGTTCCCATTCCCACGGTCACGTTTTTTCCAACAAACAGGGGCGGTACAACGGTCACTCCTCTCAAAGGCTTATTGTCCATGGAATAATAGCCTGTTGATATTTCATATTCTTTAAGAGAAACTCCCATTTCACCTCGCAGAATAAGGTCAAGACATTTTTTTACATCCTCAGGCTCACAAAGGCGCATGAATGGCGAGTTGTGACAGAACGCCGCAAGTCCGCCGTCTTTTGCAAGTTTCTTCAGAACTTTCTCTGTATCTTCCTCAGTGTCGGGAGAAAGCGTCGAAACAAACTCCTGTGATAAAATATACACCCCGGTAAATGCGAAATCTGTCGAAGAATTACGGTTATCAGCTCCCGGAAGAAAGTCTGACACAAGATTATTCTCCTTGATTTTCACAGGAATCAGGTTTTTGAAACCCTTTACCATCGAAGCTGATACCATGCAGTGAGGCTTTTGCCTTGCGGAATAAAATTCAGTCGTCATTTTATCAAATTCAAGGAGATTAAAATATGAAAGGTCTAAAAGCATCATATCTCCTCCCTCCCAAAGACGTCTCGCAACCCCGAACATGGTATGCTTTCCTCCGGAATAAAGCTTCACATCAGCCGGCAGTTTTGCGTTTTCGACAAATTCAAGGTAATTTCCCGACCTTTCGGGAGTTATCACAGCCACATTTTCAATTCTCGATTCAAAAAGCTTTTCAAGCACCATCTGAAAATACGGCTTGTGAGGCATATCGCAAAGAGGAAGGGAGTTGTCTTGACACATAGGTGACAATGTGTTGTTTGTTGTACTGCAAAAAATAAGAGTCTGCATAAAAATCTCTCCTTTGGTTTTAAAAAAGTATTGGAAAGGTAAGGAATATTTATTCATCCCCTTGCCAAAGGAATGAAAATTGTGTATAATGATTATTGAAAAGTGAGGTGAAATAGATTGAATTTGTATCTTATCGATTATGAAAACGTGAAAAATGCGGGTCTTATGGGTATTGACAGACTTGACAGCACCGACAGGGCAGTAATTTTCTACAGTCCCAACGCCGATATGATAAGCTTTGAAATGCACAAGACTCTTATTAACAGCAGATGCGATATCGACTTTTACAAAATCAAAAGGGGAGGAAAAAACTTTCTCGATTTTCAGCTTTCCACTTATCTGGGTTATATGATGAAGGACAGCAATTATAAAAGTGCAGTTATCATAAGCCGGGATCAGGGGTTTGACTCTCTTCTTGATTTCTGGGAAAGCAATTTTGCAGAATCGGACACGGGACTTTTCAGATTCGCCACTATAGGAAGCTTTTTAAATTACTCTTCTGAACTTTCGGCTGCTTCTTATGAAAATGACAAACTGGAGGCTGCCGCTTTAGAGGTAGAAAGCGAGGAGATTCCCGAGCCTGTTGATGAGATTGAAGCCGAGGCTTTTGCAAAAGAAGTAAAGGAAAAGGTATCCGAAGCTGAAAAAGAGCATGGAAAGGCTGTTCAGGGAAAGAGAGGAAGAAAAAAACCCGTTCAGAAGATGCCTTCTCAGACGGTTGAGGCTGTACCAAGCGAGCCATCTCAGGAGCAGGCGGTTCACCTTGAAGAAAACTCTTCCCACGAAGAAGAAATGCCGTCTGAAAGCTCTCTTTTAGAAAAATATCCTCCTGCCAGACAGAAGGAGCTTATGGAGAGCCTTAGAAAATGCCAGCGCAAGCAGGACCTTTACATTACTCTTATCAAGGATTTCGGCAAAAAAAAGGGCTGTGAATTTTATCATGATCTCAAAGGTCACTTTGAGGAGATAAAACAGCTTACAAACGATTAACAGTTTTCACAAATCAAAAAACTCTCCTTTCGTTTTCGGCAGGAGAGTTTTTGTGTTTGGCAAGTTTACAAAAATGCTCTCCCGAAAATTTCCGGGAGAGCGCAATTTTTAATGATTTCAGTTGTCCTCAGACGCCTCGGTCTGTCTTTCATAAACATCGGTTGCATTGTATCTTTCAAGGGCTTCCTTGTTGTCAACAACTTTAACAGCCTCTGCAAGAGCGTCAACAACCCCTTCAAAATCCTCAGCTTTCATTGTTGAAATAAGAGTATCCTTGTTTGCTTCGGCATAAGTATCTCTCTTTGCCATATCAAGCTTTTCAATAATGTAGTATCCGTTGTCGTCCTCGTAAATGTCGATGCTGTCAATTTCCATTTGGTCAACGAAAGACACAAACTCATCATCAGTAACATTTTCCTTATTTCTGAGATGCTCGTTTGGATATTTTTCAGCTTCAAGCTCAGCCTCTGTCTTTTCTTCCTCTTCTTCATCTTCTGTACTGTTATTATCGTCTGCGGAAGAATCGGAATCGCTTGAACTGTCGTTTGCGGAAGAATCGGTACCGTTTGAACTATCGTCTGCAGAGGAATCAGCGTCGCTTGAACTGTCATCTGTACCTGTTGAATCATCGGTTGTTTGTTCAGATTCTTCCTCTTCTTCCTCGGCTTCGTTATCTGCTTCGTAACGCTCGATAAGCTCGTCCATTGTAAGACCTTCGTCCTCAATAAGTGCAAAATACTTGTCTGCTTCTTCCTTGGCAGCAGCCCCCTCGTCCTCATCGTCCTTTTCAAAGGTTATTATCTTATAACGAAGGATATTCTCATTTACGTACTCCTTGATCTCATCAAGTGACACTTCTTCAATTCCGCCCTCGCCGTAATATTTGTCAAAGAGCTTTTCGGTAAGATATGAATATTTTTCAACCCTTCTGAGAGAGTCCTTGGAAATACCCATGGTGTGATAGTAATCCCCGTTTGCGTCCCATGAGCTGTTTACAGTTTCGCTTATCTCCTTAGTCTCCTCGTCGGAAAGAGTTACTCCGAGTTCCTCGCATCTCTTTTCAACAGCCACAATCTTCAGGCAGGTATCATAAGCATAGCTTTCAAGGTATTCGTTCATGGGAACGCCGTCAACCTCCTGATCCATATAGGAGCCTGTAACTTCTGTTCCGCTGAAATAAAGCGCATACATCTGATTTGTAAGCTCGGAAAGCATAAGGTCTATATAAACTCCTGCCGCAATTTTTTCTCCGTCGGCTGTCATAACATAAGACGTATCCGTGCCGCATCCGGCAAGCGAAAGAGTAATTGCAGCAGCTGCCGCAAGGGCTGCCAATCTCTTTTTCAAAGACATTTTTATTTTCCTTTCGATCGAATTTAAATCGGAGCAAAGCCGATTTGAAAAAACATTTCAAATATAAATTATACAGCATTTATCCCCTTTTGTCAACCTTCGCCGCCGTCCGAATTATCATTCGGGTCAGAAGGCTGATTTTCGGTGTGTTCAGGGATAATATAGCCGTTTTCCTTATTTTCTCCGTAGGTTGACATATAAACCTTTGTAAACTTTACTTCCTCCTTGGGGGAATAATTCTTATCCTCATCCTCGTCCGACTTTTCCTCGTCAACGATTTCCATTGAGCTTATTTTTTCGATGGTGTCCCAACCGTCATAGACCTGAGCAAAAATAGTATACTGCTGAAGGAAATTCGGTGCGCCTCCGTAAGTGGAAAACATTTCGGTGACCTTTGAAAGACCGTTTGAGTCCTCCTTATCCTTGACGCTATCTTCAAGTTCAGCCACGTCAACCACGTCGTTTATAATCGTAAAAACAGAGCCTGCCTTTGCCTTTGAAAAAAATCCTCTCTGCTTTACAAGGGATCCAATTGCGCCTTTTATGGGAAGCAGATTCCCGGATATTTCAATAGAGGTCATTTTTGTGTTTGTATCTTCGTTTGAAAGTCCGTCTTCCGTCTTTGAACCGCCGATAAAGCCTGCCTCATCGCCGTTTTCAGCCTTTAAAACCGCACATACATAAGTGTCGTTAAAATAGCCGTCTTCCACAAGCTCAACAAAATATTCGCAGTATTCAGGTGCTTCATCTTCAAAAAGCACCGCCTTAAAAGTTCCTTCGGTGGTTTCAAAAACCACAACAGGAGCGTCGTCGGAAGGTTCTTTTACTTGTACAAAATCAGATTTTGAGTAATCTATGCTTGGTTTTTGGCGAAACGCAAAGAAAAGCATAACAACAACAAAAAACGCAAAAAGAATGAGAATTATCTGAAATATCTTTGTATAGACTGCTACTTTTCCCGTCCTTCTTCTTGTGGGGTCGTAATTCATATTCTACCTTCCTTTACTTTTTCCTGATCCGTGTTCCCTGTCTTGTTTCTTCGATAATGTAGCCCTTTTCGGCAATTTCATCTCTTAAAGAGTCTGCAAGAGAAAAATTCTTTTCTCTTCTTGCCACCGCTCTCTTTTCAACAAGCTCCATAATTTCATCGGGTATATCTTCCTCATTATTTTCGCTCTTTAACTGTTCAGCCTTTTTAACAAGGTCTAAAGAAAGAACTTTGTCAAACTCATTGATAAGAGCAATTTTTGTTGCCGCAGTCGTCTGAGCCTTCAAAACATCATAAAGAGCGGTAAGGGCAAGAGATGTATTGATATCGTTGTCCATCGCTTCGCAGAATGAAGCTTTCAGAGTATCGAAGCTTTCTTTATCCACTTCTCCCTGTTTCTCTTTTAAAATTGCAGAAATTCTTGAAACAAGCTTATTGAATGAAGCCGCCGCATTGTCCAAGTTTTCATAAGAAAACACAAGGGATTTTCTGTAATGGGAGTTAAGGCAGAAAAATCTGTATACTATAGGGTCGTAGCCCTTGCTTTCAAGGAGGGAAACGGTAAGAAATTCTCCCTTTGATTTTGACATTTTTCCGCTGTTTGTGTTAAGGTGATGAACGTGAAACCAGTATCTGCACCATTCATGACCAAGGTATGCCTCGCTCTGGGCAATTTCATTAGTGTGATGCGGGAAAGCGTTGTCTATCCCTCCGCAGTGAATATCAAGATATTCTCCTAAATTTTTCATGGAGATACATGAACATTCAATATGCCAACCCGGGTAGCCTATTCCCCACGGGCTGTTCCATTTAAGTTCCTGGTCGTCAAACTTTGATTTTGTAAACCACAGAACGAAATCGGCCTTGTTTTTCTTATTTGCATCCTCGGTAACGCCCTCGCGTACTCCGACTGCAAGATCCTCTTCCTTAAAGTCGTTGAAAACATAGTATTTTTCAAGCTTTGAAGTATCAAAATAAATGTTTCCTCCGGCTTCGTAAGCATATCCCTTTTCAATAAGTCCTTCGATGACCTTTATAAACTCGTCGATACAGCCGGTCGCAGGCTCTATCACATCGGGAGTTTTTATATTTAACTTTTTGCAGTCCTCAAAAAATGCATCGGTGTAAAATTTTGCAATCTCCATAACAGTCTTATGCTCACGCTTTGCGCCCTTGAGCATTTTGTCGTCACCGGTATCGCCATCGCTTGTAAGATGACCAACGTCTGTTATATTCATTACTCTTTTAACGTCAAGTCCCGAAAAACGCATATATTTTTCAAGAACATCCTCCATGATATAGCTTCTTAAATTTCCGATATGGGCATAGTGATAAACTGTAGGTCCGCAGGTATACATTGAAACCTTACCCGGAAATCTCGGAATAAATTCTTCCTTTTTTCTCGTAAGGGAATTATATAGCTTCATAATTTTTATCCTTTCCTTTTGTTACTGTTTTTCAAGCCTTTCAACTCTTTTATTCACCTGTTCAAGCTCAAGCTTCAGCTTACAAAGCTCCTGTGCGACAGGGTCCGGAATGTGTATCTGGTCGAGGTCAAGCTTCTGACCGCTTTTTCTGACAATCCTCGCGGGAACGCCAACCGCAGTGCTGTCCGGCGGAACCTCCTCCAACACAACGGCGTTTGCCGCGATTTTTGCATTATCTCCAACTTTGAACGGGCCTAAAATCTTAGCTCCCGAACCTACCATTACATTGTTGCCAAGTGTAGGATGACGCTTTCCGTGCTCTTTTCCCGTTCCTCCGAGAGTCACCCCCTGATAAATAAGGCAATAATCCCCTATCTCAGCGGTTTCTCCGATCACAACTCCCATTCCGTGGTCGATAAGAAGTCCTTTTCCTATTTTAGCCCCGGGGTGAATTTCAATTCCCGTTAGGAACCTTGAAAACTGGGAAATAACTCTCGCTATAGTCTTATGATCTGTTTCATAGAATTTATGCGCTATCCTGTGCATGATAACTGCGTGTATTCCCGAATAGGTAAGGATTATTTCAAGTGCACTGTTAGCGGCAGGGTCACGCTCTTTAACAGTTTTTATATCGTGTCTTATATTTTCGATTATGCTCATCAAACTCAAATCAAAACCCTCCTTATGACTATTTATATGATTGCAACCTGTCGCTGACTGCAGCAAGCTGCAGATGGGAGATTTGCTCCTCATAGGTTTCAGTATGGGATTCCCAATATCCCCCACTGAAAGACTGATTGGAAGCCCGCCTAATAGGAGGCTGACCTGCTGAATAATCAGCAGGGGGACATCGGCGACTTGGTTATACTTTTATAAATTAAAAGCCCCCGGAAAAAACGCAGATATCTTACGTTTTCTCTCGGAGGCAGAATTTTTCATCTGCGGTCCCACTCCGTTTTATACTAAGCGGCAAAAACCCGTCTTTAACGCAGACATACGAAAAGGACTACTTTTATTTCAGCTATATTTTCGCCCTTTCAGCCTGAAGAAAAGCTTGTTTAAAGCAATTCCTCCAAAGACCGCACTTCGCCTTTTTATGTTGCAAAACGTCACACCAAACCGTTTCTCTCTGAAGCCTCAAAAAAAGTTACTCTTGTCTTTACATTTCAAATCAATATTATTATATGTTATTTTAGCACATTTGGTTTATAATTTCAAGTGTTTATTTTGAAGGGTCGATATGCGACCAGTAAGCCGCAAGATACTGCGCTCCGGAAATAATTGTGAGAGCGGCGGCAATCCATATAAGTATCTCGTTTAAAAGAAAGCTGTGAAAACCTATTCCCTCGGCAAAAAGTATCACAACGACAGCAACCATTGTAAATGCCGTCTTAAGCTTTCCCCATATTCCCGCAGCAACAACAATTCCTTCCCCTGCTGTTACAAGTCTTAAAGCGGAAACCATGAATTCTCTTGCAAGAATGATTATAACCGCTACCACGTCTGCCCAGCCCATGCCGCAAAAGCACACAAGAGCCGCCATAACGAGCATTTTGTCTGCAAGAGGGTCAAGGAACTTTCCGAAGTTTGTAACAAGGTTATATTTTCTTGCGATCTTACCGTCTATCATGTCTGTAAGCGAAGCCGCCGCAAATATAACAAGGGCAAGGATTACATTGAACGGTATTGCATCAACAAGCAAGAAAACAAGAAAAACCGGAATTAAAATCACTCTTAAAATAGTCAGCTTATTTGGAAGATTCATAAAAATATCCTTTCTTTAAATTTTATTCGACAACCGAACCCAGAAGGTCATAGTCAAGAATATCGTCTACAGCCACATTTACAAACTGTCCTATACTTAGCTTGTTTTCGCTTGTAAAGAATATCTTGCCGTCAATTTCAGGAGCGTCGGCGGCAGACCTTCCGAAATAGCATTCGGCATATCTGTCAAATCCTTCACAGACCGCTTCAAAAGTCTGTCCTACCTTTTCCTCGTTAAGCTCGTCCGATATCCTCATCTGCTCGTCCATAATAATTTCAGCACGTCTTTCACGAACCTTGAATTCCACCTGTCCGTCAAATTCCGCAGCGGGAGTATTTTCCTCGGGAGAATATGCAAAACAACCCAATCTGTCAAATCGCATATCCTTTACAAACCTGCAAAGCTCTTCAAATTCTTCTTCCGTTTCACCCGGAAATCCTGTGATAAGAGTCGTTCTCAAAGTTATTCCGGGAATTTCTTCTCTGAGCTTTTTAACAAGGGAAACAATGCTTTCCTTGTCGCTTTTTCTGTTCATTTTCCTTAATATCCTGTCATTGCAATGCTGAATAGGTATATCAAGGTATTTTACAAGCTTATCTTCATTTTTCAAAACCCCGATAAGCTTATCGTCTATCCTTTCAGGGTAGCTGTAAAGTGTTCTTATCCACTTGAACCCGTCTATTTTGCAAAGCTCCTTTAAAAGCTCGGCAAGCTTAGGCTCGCCGTAAAGGTCCTCGCCGTAGCGTGTTGTGTCCTGAGCCACCACTGTAAGCTCTTTAACTCCCACGCTTGCAAGCCACCTTGCCTCGTCAAGTATATCTTCCATTTTTCTTGAGCGGAATTTCCCCCTTATGGAAGGAATAGCGCAATATGTGCAGCAGTTAGAGCATCCTTCCGCTATCTTTAAGTATGCAAAAAAAGGCTCTGTTGAAAGGATCCTTCCTCCTTCAAGAGGAAGTTTCAGCTTGTCATCGAACACACAAAGCTGTTTTTTATCGCAAAGCGCTTCTCTTATTATATCCCCAAGTTCGCCGTTTTTTCCGATTCCGACAACAGCGTCGGCTTCCGGAAGCTCTTCCGCTACAGCTTCTCTGTATCTTTCCGAGAGGCAGCCTGTAACTATGATGGCTTTTATTCTACCCTCTTTTTTAAGCTCGCCGAATTCGAGTATAGTGTCTATCGCTTCCTGTTTTGCAGTTTCTATAAATCCGCAGGTGTTAATAACCGCAACGTCTGCAAGGGCGGCGTCCTGAACGATCTCAAACCCCTCTTTTTTAAGGTCGTACATAAGATGTTCGGCATCCACCTGATTTTTCGGGCAGCCCAAAGAAACAAATCCCACTCTTGTTGCCACTTGAAATTACCCCTTTCGGTTTTCTCTTAGAAGTTTCAAAGTAAATTATACACAAAAAACACAAATTGTCAAGCAGGCTGTAAAATTCAGTCCTCGGTTTCGTATTCCGACAGAACCGCATTTATATCACTGTAAGAATAACCCTGTCTGACAAGAGCGTTTTTCACCTTTTCAAGGCTTTTTCCGTCGGTTATTTTTCTTGCATATTTGCTTTCAACAAGTTCTTCAAGTCTTTCAAGGGTATCATCCTCGTAAACTAAAAGCGCTTGCTCCACGATATCCCTGTCAAGCCCCTTCATTATCATTTCCTGCCTTGCCCGGTAGTATCCGAACTTTTTGGTCACCATATATTTTCTTGCAAGGGTTTCGGCATATCTTCTGTCGTTGATAAGTCCCGATTCCGCAAGCCGTCGCATTACTTCAAGAGAAATTTCCTCGGTATACGTCCCTTCAAGCTTCTTATAAAGCTCGGTAAAGGAATAATCACGGTAATCGAGCAGATATAAGGCTCTTTCCCTTGCCTTGCGAAAAAGGTCGGCGGTTTTTACTTCCTCAAGCCTTTCTTCGGTTATCTCCTGACCCTTTTTAAGGGAAAAATCAAAGACTGTATCCTCGTTTATATAAAAAGTCTCACCGTCAGAAAGCTCAACCGTCCATGTTTTTCCCTTGTATTTTTCCAAAGTATCGATAACAGCCATTTCTATTACTCAATATCCGCAGGAGCGAACTCTTCAAAGTCGTCGTCGGCATTTACCGTCACATTGACCTCAGGCTTTTTCTCCTCAGCCTTTGCCGCTGCCTTTCCCGCTTCGTCAGCTACAGCCGCAGCCTTTTTGCTCTTCTTGGAAGCCATAACAAGGTCGCCTGCGTTTTCCTTTATCTGTGCCTCTATCTTTTCCATTATTTCCGGATTTGAACCAAGCCATTCTTTTGCGTTATCTCTTCCCTGACCTATCTTCATATCTCCGTAAGAGAACCATGCGCCGCTTTTCTTGATAATATTAAGGTCCGTCGCAAGGTCGAGCACCTCGCCCACTTTTGAAATTCCCTTGCCGTACATAATATCAAATTCGCATTCTTTAAACGGAGGAGCTACCTTGTTTTTAACCACCTTGCACCTTGTTCTGTTGCCTATTACCTCGGCGCCGTTTTTAATCTGTTCTCCTCTTCTTACTTCAATTCTTACCGAAGCATAGAATTTAAGCGCTCTTCCTCCGGGAGTGGTTTCCGGATTTCCGTAAATGACTCCTATTTTCTCACGGACCTGATTTATAAACACTGCAACGCAGTTTGATTTTGAAATAACAGATGTAAGCTTTTTCATAGCCTGAGACATGAGCCTTGCAAGCTGTCCAACATGAGAGTCGCCCATTTCTCCGTCTATTTCAGCTTTTGTTACCATCGCCGCAACAGAGTCGAGAACGATACAGTCTATAGCTCCGCTTCGTACAAGAGCCTCTGCTATTTCAAGCGCCTGTTCGCCGCTGTCAGGCTGTGAAACAAGCATTTCATCAATGTTTACGCCCAGATTTGCGGCATAAACCGGGTCAAGAGCGTGTTCAACGTCGATAAACGCCACTGTTCCGCCCTTTTTCTGAGCCTCAGCCGCAATATGAAGCGCAACCGTAGTTTTTCCCGAGCTTTCCGGTCCATACACCTCGACTATACGTCCTCTCGGCACGCCGCCTATTCCCAGAGCCATATCGAGAGTCATTGAGCCTGTTGATATAGCCGCAATATTAAGGGTCTTTTTCTGACCCATTTTCATTACGGCTCCCTCGCCGTAAGTTTTTTCAATATGAGCTATAGCGGTTTCAAGCGCCTTCTTCTTTTCCTCATCGGTCTTAGGCATCTCGATCATCTTTTTATCGTTTTTTTTCTTTTCAATAGCCATTGTCATGTCCTCCTGAAATTTAAGAGATTTTATTTCAATATCTATTATAAAACACTAACTGTCCGTAAATCTGTACAATTTAAATCGGAGCAAAGCTCCTCAGTTTTTCAGTGGGGGATTAAAACCCCTACTGAAAAACTGAATGGAACCTCGCCTCCCATAGGAGGCGGATCATCCCATAGGAGGCGGATCATCCCATAGGAGGCGGACCCGCCTAATATGAGGCAGACCTGCCGAATATTCGGCAGGGGGACATCGGCGACTTAGTTATATTTTCCCGTCTAATCCGTATAAAGTTCGATATTTTCGCCTGTAACAACTCTGAAAATGTCGTTTGCGTCCGGATAGAACCTTACGTTTTTAAATCCGTGTCTTATAAGAATCTCAGAAACGTCGTTTTCCTGCCCTATTCCTATCTCAAAGGCAATAAGTCCGCCGTCTTTGAGCTTGTTTTTCCAAAGTCTTGTTATATCCCTGTAAAAGTCAAGTCCGTCTTCGCCGCCGAAAAGCGCCTGTTTAGGTTCAAACCCCACCTCAGTCTGCAGATTATCCATATCGTCTTTGGTAAGGTATGGGGGATTTGAAACAACAATATCCGCTTGGTTTATCCACGATAGGGTGTTTTTGCTTAAAACATCTCCCATAATGATTTCTCCCCGCGAACCGTGACGTGCAATATTTTTTTCAAGATAGGACGACGCCTGAAGTGAATTTTCCACAAAGGTAAGCTTTTTAACGTCAAGATGTTTTTCAAGCGCAAGGCCGATACAGCCTGTTCCGGCGCAAAGATCCACTATCTCAAGGTCTTTTTTGCCTTTTGATTTTTTTATTACTGTGTCAACCAGCGTTTCCGTGTCCTGTCTCGGAACAAGCACTCCTTCGCCCACCTTCATTTCCATACCGTAAAATTCCCATTTTCCGATTATATACTGCAAAGGTTCGCCGGTAATCCGTCTTTTTATCATTGAAACAAATTTTTCAAGGTCTTTGCCGTCCGGCTCGTTGTCAAAATCCGAAGAGTATCTAAATGTCTTATAATCCACGCCGAAAGCTTCCTCAAACATTACAGCGCCGTCAAATCCGGCGTTTTCAATTTCACCGTTTTCAAGTGCGTCAACTGCGGAAAGGTAAACGCTTCTGTAAGTATTCTTTACCATTTGTCATCCTCTTTATCTTCGGGAATACAAGGCTTCAGCGACGCAATCGCCACTTCTATCATGTCGTCCTCAGGTTCTCTTGTGGTAAGTCTTTGAAGCTTTAGTCCCGGAAATGAAATTATTTTCGTAAAGATATTGTCGTATCTTCCGGCAAGCTTTATAAGCTCGTAAGCTATACCTATAACAACAGGCATAAGCGCAAGCTTACATACGACTCTTAAAAGAACGTTATCCCATGGAAGTCTTAAAATTGAAAAAACAAGTATCCCTATAAGAAGGACAAGGAAAATAAAACTTGTGCCGCATCTCGGGTGAAATCTTGTCTGCTTTCTCACATTTTCAACATTAAGCTCAAGTCCTGCTTCATAGCAGGCTATAGTCTTATGCTCAGCCCCGTGATACATATAAAGGCGCTTCATATCCTTCATAAGTCCCGTAAGACCGATATAAGCTATAAAAACTATTATTTTTATAATTCCCTCAAGGAATGTCTTTGCAAAATTCCCCATAGGTATAAAGTGATTTACTCCCTTTGAGATAAGAGAAGGAAGGTACATAAAAAGAAGCACTGCAAGGGCAAGTCCAAGCACCATTGAAAGTCCCATAACAAAAGTCATTATCTTGTCGCCGAACTTATCGTCAAGCCACTTTTCAAACTTACTCTGGGGTTCATCATCCTCTTCAATTGAAAGATCAGCGGATTTAGAAAGGCATTTATATCCCAGAATAAGTGAAGATACGAAGTTGAAAATGCCCCTTACAAAAGGAGTTTTCTTATACCATGGAGCTTTCTTTCCGTTATTTGCGGCCCATGTTTCAAGGTGTATCTCTCCGTTTGGAAGTCTTACCGCCATAGCGGAGGTATCTATCCCCACCATCATGACTCCCTCGATAAGAGCCTGTCCGCCTATTTTAGATTTGAATTTGCTTTGTGTTTTTTCGCTGTTATTACTCGTTTTGCTCATTAAGATTTTTCCTTTCCGGAGCTTCCTCGCTTGTGGAAATAACCTCAACGCTTACGGTTTCGGTTTCTTTCTTAGAGGAAGGCTCGATAGCAGGCAGAGTTATCATTACCGTTGTGCCAACGCCAAGCTGGCTGTCAAGAGTAAGAGAACCTCCGTGCATGGTTATTATCTCGTCTGCAACGGCAAGACCTATGCCGCTTCCGCGTCTTGTATGATTTGCCTTGAAAAATTTTGTTTTTATTTTAGGTAGATCCTCAGCGGATATGCCTATTCCCGTATCGGAAACCGTTATGCAGATATCCCCTTGCTGTTCGTATGCCTCAACGGAAACGGTATCTCCTTTATCGGAATATTTTATGGCGTTATCCACTACGTTTATAAAAACCTGCTTTAATCTGTTTCTGTCCCCGTAAACAAAGGGAAGCATCTCAGGCTCGTAATAATTCAGGGTAATGCCCAGTATCCTTGCTCTTTCCTGATATATCAAGATGGTTTCACCAAGCTCTGCCAGAATATCTATCGTATCCATCTGAAGAGTAAGCCGTCCGTCCTGTATCCTTGAAAAGTCAAGAAGCTCTTCAACCATCTGAGAAAGTCTTTCCGTTTCGCTTGAAATAACCCTCAGACCCTTTCTGAACATTTCCTTGTCGTCAATTCCCGAAAGAGTTTCGCTCCAACCCTTTATTGCCGTAAGCGGCGTCCTGAGCTCATGAGAAACAGAGGAAATAAACTCGTTTTTCATGGTTTCCGCACTTGAAAGCTCATTTGCCATGTAGTTTACGCTGTCGCAGAGGTCGCCAAGCTCATCGTCGGATTTTTTGACTATACGTTCGGAAAAGTTTCCCGTGGCAAACCTTCTCGCAACCTCCCCTATTTGCCTTACCGGAAAGACGATGGATTTTACAAAGAACAGACCCGAGAAAAACATCAGCCCCACTATACAAAGCACAACGACGAATATTATAACTGCGATAATAAGTATTTGGGTGTCCACATTTTTCATGGATACCAACATTCTCACTGCGCTGTAATCGCTTGTCCTTGCGTCGATAACAGCCGAAAGAGCCATTACCTTTTCCCCTGTAGGAAGCTTAAAAACCGCATAAGCCATTCCGTCCGAAGAACTTTTCGCCTCGTTATAATCTTCTGCCGACGTATTTGCCGAAGGGGTAAATCCCGACGAGGTGATAGCAACGTTTCCATCGGTATCCACAGCCATAAGTTCTATTTTATCCTTCTGGTCGTAGTTTTCAACAATACTTCTGAGTTCGCCGCTGCTTGACGTGCCAAGCTCTTCCGAATAGCGTATTACAGAGCCTACTATAACATTCATCTGTGAACTCAGATATTGTCTTACCGAATTATAGTAGTAGTTCCTTACCGCCGCAACAAGTATGACGGCAATAACAAAAAGCACAGCCGTTATAACTCCCAGATTGTTTACAAGCCAGCGTTTAGTTATGCTTTTTCTGCGTGATTTCGCCACAAAAGCCTCTCCTTCTTCAAGTAGTTACTCGTTAGGCATACTCCACTTATATCCGTAGCCCCATATAGTAAGGATATACTTTGGATTTGATGGTTCGTCCTCGATTTTCATTCTTATCCTTCTGATATTTACGTCAACTATTTTCTCATCGCCGTAATAGCTGTCACCCCAGATATGCGTAAGTATGCTTGTTCTGTCAAGAGCGGTATTCTGGTTTTTCAGAAAATACTCCATTATCTGATATTCCACCTGAGTAAGAACAAGAGGCTGTCCGTTTTTAAGGACCGTTCTTGATTTCAGGTTAAGAGTGAAAGGACCCGATTTGATAGTTGAAGTAACCTCAGGCTTTGTGTGGGTCATGTTTACCCGTCTGAAAACAGCATCGACTCTTGCCACAAGTTCTGAAATCGAAAAGGGTTTGGTGATATAATCATCGGCTCCCATCATAAGAGACGATACCTTATCCATTTCCTGAGATTTTGCCGAAAGCATGATTATACCCATTGTCGCACTGCGTTCCCTTAATTTCTTACAGACCTGAAAGCCGTCTATTCCGGGCATCATAATATCGAGAAGCGCTACGTCAAAGCTTCCTCCCGATTCGTCAAAAGCCTTCAGTGCGTCCTCACCGCAGTTTACGTCAACCACCTCATATCCGCCTCTTACAAGGTTTATAACAATAAACTCTCTTATTGAATCTTCATCCTCGCAAACAAGTATTTTCTTTCCGCTCATCTCTTTACTCCTTTTCTGCTAAGAAATGTTAATCTACTATATAAAAGCTGTTTTCAAGCTCATCCCATGTCAGAACGAGAGGTTCGCTTCTGTCGGGAGAAAGCTTTACAAGATAATCTGTCTGACCTCTTGAACCTATCACCGTATATCCGTCAAAGGTATATTGTTCGGTTTCGCTTATAGAGCATACTTTTATTCTCATAAGCTCGGTCATATATCCGACCGCGTCACCCTCATATTTATAAAAAACCATTTCTCCGGACGCGGTATCTGTTTTTACCGTAACGTTCCCCTGCCATCTTTTAGGAAACATCATTGCGTATCCGTCGCTTATGGAATAGTACCCCGAATATTTCATTTCAAGGGTATAATAATCGTTATAAGTCCACCAATTTGTAAGAAGGACTCTTTCCTCCTCCGCAAGGCTTTCATGTCCCGGCATAAGCTCGGTAGAGGGTATCTCAACGATATCGTCTCCGTCAATATCCTTTGAGTAATAGCCCGCAGGTCTTGTGGTTTTTGCAAGAAGCTTATCTGTTATCTGCAAACAGGGATTCTGAAGCTTGCCGTACTTGTAATAAATTATTTCCGTCTGAAGCTCACCGTTATTTTTTGCACAGTCAACAAAAAGCGCAGGAGTTTCCTCGTCCGAAAGTCCAACTGTACAGTTTGCAAAAGACACCGTATCGGAAGCCATAGCAACAGAGTCAGTCTTTACGATATTTTCCCCGTCAGACTGTATAAGCGACGCTTGAACGCTTAGTTCTGCCGAGTTATTGTAAACGGTAACTATCTCATCATAGCCGTCTTTATCTATATCGAATATTTCCATCATGGAATATACGTCCTCAAACCGGGATGGATTGAACGCTCTCCGGTCGTAAGCGGCTACCTGAAGGGTCTTTTCCTCAATACTCATAGCCGAATAACCTATAATTATATTTTTGATCCCGTCAGTTCCAAGGGCAGATATATCCACACGGTCTATATCCGTTCCCTTGCCTGCAAGATCGTATACAGATTCCCATGTATCTTCTCCCGTCTTATCGAGAACGTTTATCCTGATTCCGCTATCCACGGCGGAAGCGTTATTTATCTCATAAAATACAAGAGCTTCCTCCCCCGACTCTCTGTCAATATTTCCAATCAGGAACGCCGAGCGGTTTTCTCCGTTTTTCGGATATTTGAGGGTAACGTTTTTTCCGACGCTTGAAATAAGAGCCTCGTGAATAACAGACTGCTCGTCAAGAAAATTAGGCGCCGCAATAAGTCCTTCTATCCCAAGGGTAACTCCTCCGGAGCATCCTGTAAGCATAAGGCAGGCAGCAGCGGCAAGTATTGCTTTTTTCTTCACGTTCACCCTCCTTTTTTCCATAACAAAATAATAGGATTGTTTCTGAGAACAATCCTATTATACCACATACGATTTATTTTTTAAAGACCTTTTTAAAATATTTTTTATTCTCTTTCAGCAATAGGAACGTATTCCTTTTCCTTTGATACAGCCTTATATGCAGGTCTGATTATCTTTCTTCCCGTAACAAGCTCTTCAAATCTGTGAGCGCACCAGCCTGCCATTCTTGAAACTGCAAATAGGGGCGTCACAAGTTCTTCCGGGATTCCGAGCATTCTGTACACAAGTCCCGAATACATATCAATATTTGCGCACATGATCTTGGCTTCTCCCTTTACCTCTTCAAAGAGTCCGGGAGTAAGCTTTTCGCAAAGTTCAAGAAGATTGAATTCTCTTTCGTATTCTGTTCCCTCTGCAAGCTTTCTTGCGTTTTCCTTAAGTATAACCGCTCTCGGGTCTGAAAGGGTATAAACAGCATGACCCATTCCGTAAATAAGGCCCGAATGGTCGTTTGCTTCTTTTCTGAGAATCTTTTTAAGAAATTCAGAAACCTCTGTTTCGTCCTCCCAGTTTGAAACGTTTTCCTTGATACAGGTCTGCATTTCAACCACCTTCTGGTTTGCTCCCCCGTGCTTGGGTCCTTTAAGAGAGCCTATTGCAGCGGAATAAGCGGCGTACGGATCTGTTCCCGATGATGTAAGTACACGGCAGGTAAATGTTGAGTTGTTTCCTCCGCCGTGCTCGGCGTGAAGCATAAGAAGAAGGTCAAGAAGCATCGCCTCTTCATGAGTGAACTGTCTGTTTGCCCTTAATGTTGAAAGGATCATTTCAGCAGTAGAATGACCATTGATAAGAGGGTGCATAAACATGGTTTCGTTATTGAAATATCTTCTCTTCACCTGATATGCGTCAACCATGATGGTAGGAAGCTTGGCAATAATCGAAACAGCGGTAGCCATTTCGTATTCCGGGCTTCTGTTTTCCGGGTCGTCGTCATAAGAATAAAGAGCAAGCACTGATCTTGCAAGCTTGTTCATAATATTCTTTGAAGGAGCCTTAAGTATCATATCCTCGAAGAATGAATCGGGAAGCTCTCTGTTGTTTGCGATTATGTCCTTGAAAGAATCAAGCTCGCTCAAAGATGGAAGTTTTCCCATAAGAAGAAGATAAACTGTTTCCTCATAGCCGAATCTGTCTTCTTTTATAGCGTTTCCAACAAGGTCTTTGATATTATAACCACGGAAGATAAGCTCACCCTCGATAGGCTGACGCTCGCCTTCATTAATGACATAGCCGTGAACGTTACATATATTTGTAAGTCCTGCCACAACACCGGTTCCGTCTGCGTTTCTGAGTCCTCTTTTTACGTCGTATTTTTCATAAAGCTTTGGATCGATCATATTGTTTTCAATAAATTCACGATACAGGCTGTCCCTGACAGGGCTGTTTCTCATAATTTTTTCACTCCGTTTTCTTTTAAATTCGTATAACAATTATTATACAACATTTTCCCTCCAAAGTCAACACAGCTCACGATTTTTTGAATTTTTCAAAACAATTTCCTGCAAAATCACCCTTTGAAAGCCGGCGTAATAATTCGGCACAATGCGCATATAATATTACCACAAAGGCAGTACAAGCCATAAGCTCAGTTCAAAACCGCCAAAGGAGGTGCGGACGACATGAAAGATATGATAAAGATATTTATAGTATTTTCAATGCTTCTCCTTATAGTTCCCTCAGCAGTATTTATTAAAAACAAGCCTGATGAGAACAGCTTTTCCTCTCCCGGCTCAAACGTTCTTGAAAATGTCAGGTTCTTGAATGAGTCTACAGGAGAAGTCGCAGAGATTCCTTTACGGGAATATCTCATCGGGTGTGTTATAGCGCAGATGCCGTATGACTTTTCAGCGGAGGCTTTAAAGGCTCAGGCGGTGATATGCCGCACCTACATATATCACAGACGTCTTTCGGAAATGTCCGACCCCACAGAAGGGCTTAAGGGAGCGGATATAAGCGACGACTGCGAAGTATACCAGAAATACTTTTCTTCAGACGAGGCAAAAAGCTATTACGGAGATGAATACGAGGCTGCGTACAAAGCCTGTGAACAGGCTGTTGATGAAACGAAGGGCGAGATACTTACATATGAAAATTCCCCCATCGTCACAGCCTTTCACGCAGTTTCGTCAGGCATTACCGAAAGCGCTGCAAACGCATGGGGAGTAGAGATACCGTATCTTGTGTCAGTCAAAAGCGAAAGCGACACTCTTATCAAGGGGGCAAAAAAGGAGTACGAATTTACCTCCGATGAAATTTTTGCAAGAATAAAGGAGCTTCTCCTTCAAGAGGAAAAGAGTAATGATTTTTCCCTTGAAGCTCAGGATATCACTCCCTGCGGCACAGTAAAGACCATGGCTGTCACAAACTCAGGTCAGGAAGAAAGCATAAACGGAACCTCCTTTGCGGCGGCTCTGAATCTTGCCTCATCCTGTTTTGAAATTACATATGACAAGTCCGCAGACTCCTTTCACATCACCTCAACGGGAGTAGGCCACATGGTAGGGCTTTCACAGTACGGAGCCGACTATATGGCTAAAGAAGGAAAAACCTACAAGGAAATACTTCTACACTATTTCACAGGAGTTGAACTTACGGCTCTCCTCTGAATCCTCACAATAACAACCATCAGCAATATGCCTGCCCCGGCGCCTGTCGCTCCTCCGCAGGTATCGAGGAGAACATCTGATATCTGACCGCTTCTGCCGTCTACGAAAAGCTGATGCATCTCATCGGTTACGGCATAAAGCGCAGTTATTAACGTTGATAAAACAAATCTTAAATCCGCTCTTATTCTTCTGAGAGCAAGGCATACAAGTCCGCCAAGCACCGCATAAATTGTAAAATGAGCGGTCTTTCGCACAAAAAACTGCATATTTTCTATTATTTCAGCTTTTTCCCCGCTGTCCGCCTGTTTATATTCACTTGAAAATGTTTCAGCCAGGAACATACAGACTTTTTCACTCCTTCCTCCGGAGGCGTCCGAATTTTCCGCAGAAAAGGAAAAAATCATAATACTCCACAGAATTATTATAATCCACAAAACAATATCAGGCGTTATCTTTTTGAGTATATCCGAAAATGAGTTATCAGAGGTTTTTTCTGTATTTCGCTGTAACATATTGTAAAAGTTCTCCTTTTGTGTTTTTAATATTTTCATCAACCACTTCCCTGAGGCAGTCCTTTAAAATTTCTCCTATGAGCTTTCCCTCGCAAAAACCTAATTCTTTAAGGTCTCCGCCGTTTATGCAGAGAGCCTTTGAAGTAAGCGGGGCGGACTCTTTCAGAAGCTGTTCTCCTATGCGTTTCTTTTCTTCAAGCTCCGACAGCTTTTCTTCCCTCAGGTATTCGGATTGCGCAAGAGTATCCGCACGTCTTATTTCAAGATGATCAAAGAAAAATTCATAGCCGTGCTTTGAAATAAATCTTCTGACGCTTTTTCTTTCGGCAGGAAAACGGTTATCGTGTTCCCATATCTGACGGCAGACATAGCTTTTTGTATAGTTGTCAAATTTAAGACGATTTAAAATATCCCTTGCCATTTCGCTTCCCACTGTGGGGTGGAGTTTAAAATGCCCGATACCATTTTCGTCAAGTCTGAAAACCGAAGGCTTTCCTATATCGTGAAGAAGCATAATAAGCCGCAGTATCCTTGTGTTCCTTATAATTTCAACCGCCCTTACAGTATGGGTGTAAACGTCATAGCAATGATGGGGATTATGCTGTAAAAAACCAAATTCATCCTTGATTTCGGGAATTATCACAGCCACAACGTCTTTATAGTCATAAAGCACCCTTCCCACGTTTTCTCCGCAAAGAAGCTTTACAAGCTCATCACGGCATCTTTCAGCCGATATTTTCAAAAGTCTGTCTTTCATAAGATGTATCGCCCTTGATGTTTCTTCCTCAATCTCAAAGCCTAAAGTTGAGGCGAATCTCATTGCTCTTAAAATTCTGAGAGCATCTTCGCCGAAACGTTCCTCAGGTTTTCCCACACAGCGGATGATTTTATTTTCTATGTCGGCCTTTCCCCCAAAAAGGTCGATAATTTTTTCTTCCTCAGAAATTGAAAAGCAAAGAGCGTTTATTGTAAAATCCCGTCTTTTCAAGTCCTCCTCAAGACTTGTTACAAACTCCACATTTTCCGGATGTCTTGAATCCGTATAATTCCCGTCCTTTCGGAAGGTGGTTATTTCTATGGGATTTCCGTCAATCACAACTGTAACAGTGCCGTGCTTTATTCCCGTTTCAATTACGGGACAACCGGAAAAAACCTCTTTGATTTTCAATGGGAGGGCAGACGTGCAGATATCCCAGTCGTGAGGCGACTTTCCCATGAGGCTGTCTCTTACACAGCCTCCCACGGCATATGCCTCGTATCCGACGTTATTTAATTTTTCAATGGCAGTTTCAACATAATACGGAATCTTCAAAGGTTATTCTCCTTGTATATTTTTGTAAGATTTACAGACTGTTTTAAAGAGGGTCTGTATAAAACTCTTGAGTATTGCGCAAGAATATGTTATACTTTATTTAAATCGCAACAGTTTGCTCCTCAGGGTGGGCAAACTTAGGATTCCTGATTCTCCCCTGAAATTCTGAAAGGAACCTGCCGAATAATTATCAGACCTTCCGTTCAGGCAGGAGGACATCGGCGACTTGGTTATAAGGACGTTATGAAAAAAATAATTTCTTTTGAAAGCTTTAAAAGTTTTGCTTTTTTTTCTCCCTTCGCTTGTTTTCTGGCAGGCGTCACAGGAGGGTTATTTCAGGCTGTAAAAGGGCTTGGGATACTTCTACCCCTTTCGCTTATTTTATTTTTTATGGGAATCATAAAGGCTGACAGGTTGAGGACATATCTTCTATGCATTATCTCCTTTATTGTTCCCTACTATTTTGCACAGTTTTCATTTTTATTCACACTTACAGACTATGTGCCCTTTTCTCCGCTTTTATCCTTTGGAATAGCAACTTTCGTGGTGATACTTGTTACGGTTGTGGAAAGCGTTATATTTTTACTTCCCATGCTTTTCGGCTTTAATTTCAAAGGAACGCTGATTCGGTGCGTCGCTGTAAGTCTGCTTTTTGTTTTGGGCGAGCATTTTTTAGAGCTTCTGCCCATATTCCCATTTCCATGGTCGAGGGTCGAAAACGCTTTTGCTTACAAACCGGCTGTAATTGAAACGGCCTCTCTTTTTGGCGGGTCCTTTGCGGCGTTTATAATTTTATTTTCATCTTCACTTATCGCCGCAGGGATAATTAACAGGAAAACCCCTTCAAAATGCTGTTTTTGCCTGCTTTTCGGCTTGGCGTTGTTTCTCTCAAACGCAGCGACGGGACAAATACTTCTTTTAAAGAATCATCAAGAGGGCAAACCAATCTACGTAATGGTGGTACAAACCTCCATTGAAGGCAGAGAAAAGGACAATGTTTCCCCAAGAGAAATGGCTGAAGGCTGTGCAAGACTCATACGTGACAATTTTACAAGCGGAACCGAGCTTATCATACTTCCCGAAACGGCAGTCTGTACAAGACCAACAAACACTACAGCGTTTCTTCCTTTGATTAATGCCGCAAAAGAAACGGGAGCCGTAATTATCACAGGCTGTTTTACCGACAAAGATGACAAAAGCTACAATTCCCTGATAGCAATAGAACCCGACGGAAGCATTTCCGAAAGCTTTGACAAGGGACTTCTTGTACCCTTCGGGGAGTACGCTCCGATTTTAGACGAATACTTTGCAATGAACGATCTTTCTCCCGGAGAGAAGATAAAAAGCCTTGAAACATCGGTTGGAAAAATAGCCGCAGCCATCTGTATCGAATCGGTGCTTCCCTTTTCAATTTCAGAGCAGTGCAGGGACGGCTGCGGACTTCTGATTGTTCCCACAAACGACAGTTGGTTTGGACAAAGCGGAGGAAGAGAGCTGCATTTTCGCCACTGCGTACTTCGGGCGATCGAAAGCGGACGGTATCTTCTGAGGTCTGGAAACTGCGGCATTTCAGCTATTATCTCGCCAAAAGGAGAGATCCTCAACGCTGAGTATTCAAAAAACGAAGCCGTTCTTTCACAAACAGTTTACTACACAACGCAAAACACTCTTTATACACGGCTTGGAGACGTTATAATACTGCCCTCGCTTATTATACTCGCAGCGGGCATTGCAAAATTCATAAAATATGCTGTCTTAAAAATACGTTTAAAATTATTGTAACACAATTATTTTAAAAATGCTACCTTTTTTTCAGAATAAAACCTTACTTCAAGTGAAATAATACTAACAGCGCAAAGCTCAAATTCACAAACGAAAGGAATACTTCTGATGAAAAAGATACTCATTTCAATTTTAAGTTTAATAGTATGCTGTTCTTTATTTGCAGGCTGTTCAAGCGACATGAACGACAGCAGTTCAAACGGCACAACAACAAGTTCAGGCAGTTCATCCTCAAAGGTCACAACTGTTACAACTACAGCAAAATCCACAGACAGAAGCGAAAACGCTGCTGACGACATCGGCGACGCGGCAAGCGACGTTGGCGAAGGAGTCGGCAACGCAGCAAGCGATCTCGGTGAAGCGGCAGGAGACGCTGTAAGCGACGCAGGTGATGCAGTCAGGGACATTCTTCGCTAAGCACAATCATCTTGGTATCGCATATTTCAAACTCTCTTACTTTACGTGAGAGAGTTTTTCTTTTTCCGCTTTAAAAAGAGCGCGCTGTCCAAGGAACATTAACTTCAGAGCGGAAAGAATATGACCCGAAACAACATTGTCAGCCCCGGTATAAAACACAGCCGTTGTCATCAACAGCTTGAAGACAGTTTTAAGTACACACTTTTCCCTTGATTTTGCACCATGGTTGAGTTATAATGTTATTAGCATGAATCTAAATATAGGTTAAGGAGATTTGACATGACCCACACATATAACGAACTGAGAAAAACTTATACGGAATTTGTTTATAAAAGCTTTGATATACAAGAAACCGAGTGTGAAATCAAAATCACATTCAACTTTGAAATCACAGGGCTTTCTTCTTTTGCACCCACATGGACTATGCCGAAAAAATCAGACAGAAATTTCAAAGACGACCGCTCCTTTAACGAGCTTGTTTTCGCTCTCGGAATGACTGAGCTTATAAGCTACTGGAAAATTTCCTGCCCCCCGACGGTCAAGGTCCTTTGCGGAAAGCTTGACGAAAGTCAGATAAGATTTTTTAAAAAACTTTATTTTTCCGGACTCGGAGAGTTTTTTTACAAAAATTCCATTCAAGCCGAAATTGATGATTTTATGGACATCGTAAGCCTTGGAGAGGAATTCAAAGGGGATTTTCACCCTGTTTCCGAAAGCAGAAAAGCTCTTATTGCAATAGGCGGCGGAAAGGATTCTATTGTAAGCCTTCAGGTACTCAGAGAAAACAAGGACAACAATTTCTGCTTTATCATAAACCCAAGAGGCGCGACATTAAATTCTGCTTATACGGCAGGTTATTCCGATGACAGGATCATCAGCTTTAACCGTACTCTTGACAAAAATATGCTTGAACTTAACAAAAAAGGATTTTTAAACGGTCACACTCCTTTTTCTGCAATTGTCGCATTTTCTTCTGTCATCGCCGCTTATATGAATGATATAAAGTATGTTGTGCTTTCAAACGAGGCTTCCGCAAACGAGTCAACAGTGAAAAATTCGGACGTAAACCATCAATATTCAAAAAGCTTTGAATTTGAAAAGGATTTTCACAAGTATGTTTTACTCTTCACCGACAGCAATGTATATTATTTCAGCCTTTTAAGACCTATGAGCGAACTTCAGATAGCGGGATATTTCTCAAAATTCCCCAAATTCCACAAGGTGTTCAGAAGCTGCAACGCAGGCAGCAAGGAGGACAAATGGTGTGCCGGCTGCTCAAAATGCCTTTTTGTTTCAATTATTCTTTCGCCTTTTCTTTCAACCGAAAGACTTACTGAAATCTTTGGCAAAAACCTGCTTGACGAAAGCACGATGGAAGGCTATTTTTCCCAGCTCATCGGACTTGTTGACGAGAAGCCCTTTGAATGTGTCGGAAGCATAAGAGAAGTAAACACTGCTCTTGTTATGACAATAAAAAAACTTGAAGGCAAGGGGGAAAGACTTCCGTTTCTTTTGATGAAATACAGAAAATCTGCACTTTTTAAGGAGTTCTCTCAAAGAAAAAACATATACGAAAGCTATTATAACAAGGAAAATCTTATCCCCGATTATTTTAAAGACCTGCTTATAAGAGAATGTTATAACGGAAAGGAAGATCTTAAATGATAAACGCTTTAAGACAGCTTGTAAAGGACAAGACTGTGCTGCTTTTAGGCTTCGGGCGCGAGGGGAGATCAACCTACAATGCTCTTTTAAAAGCGGAAGGCTGCAAAGAGATTGCCATTGCCGACGCAAACGAGGTTGAAGCTCCTGATAAAAATGTCAGGGTTTTCTGCGGCGAAAATTATCAGGCTGTCATGGACGATTTTGACATAGTTTTTAAAAGCCCCGGGATAGTTCTTGAAAAAGACATTCGGGAATACAAATGCCTTGTTACCTGTCAGACAAACGTTTTCATGGAGCATTACAAGTCCCAGATAATCGGAATTACCGGGACAAAGGGCAAATCCACCACAACGACTCTCCTTTATCATGTGCTTTCAAATTCCGGCGTAAGTTCCGTTATGGTGGGAAATATCGGTATTCCGTGCTTTGACAAGGCAGAGGAAATCTCTCCCCATGACCGTATAGTTTTTGAGCTTTCCTGTCACCAGCTTGAATACGCTACGGCTTCCCCTCATATCGGAGTAGTTATAAATCTTTTTGAAGAGCATCTCGATCACTACGGCACAATTGAAAAATATTTTGCCGCAAAGAAGAATATTTACAGATTCCAGAGTGAAAACGACCTGCTTTTCTGCGGTGTTCAGTGCGCCGATATGCTTGAGGACGTCAAAGGCACAAAAATAACCGTTTCCTCTGACGATAGAAAAGCCGATATAGTTGCTTCTCACGGAAAAGTGTCATACAAGGGAAATACTCTTGATATCCCCACTGACGAGATCCATCTTTTAGGCGAACACAATTTCTTTAATATCGGCATGGTTTACGGAATTTCAAAAGAGCTCGGAGTAAGCGACAAGGATTTTATTTCAGCTCTCAGAAGCTACTCTCCGCCTCCTCACCGCCTTGAATACTGCGGAACATACGGAGGCGTCAAATTCTATGACGATTCAATTTCAACCATCTGCGAAACCTGCATAAACGCAATTAAGTCTGTTGCGGACATTGAAACGATACTCATCGGAGGAATGGACAGAGGTATCGACTACAAAGAACTTGAGGAATATATTTCAAGACAAGCCGGATTAAATATAATTTTAATGGCTGATTCAGGAAAGAGGATATATCGGGAAATGACCTTATCCGGGCTTGCAAATCCCCGTATAAGATACGTTACAACTCTTGAAGAAGCAGTAGCGCTTGCTAAGAAAATCACCTCAAAGGGGCGCTCATGCGTGCTTTCTCCTGCGGCGGCAAGCTATGGTATTTTCAAGAATTTTGAAGAACGCGGAGACAGGTTCAAGGAGCTTGTCAGGGGTTGAACCGCAAAGTTTTCAAAGCAGTCGTGCCGATTTAAAACGGCATTGAATTCCGGCTTATTTAAACAACAACAAAATTGCCCGAAAGCGGTTTTATCCGTCTTCGGGCAATTCTTAATTGTCATCATAAATTTTTACAAGGCTTGCCGTTGTTTTTCTCGCCTTAATTGCACAGTATACATTTGCGATAATGGTTGCCGCAAAAACAACGGCGCATATTGCCGCAGCCAAAATGTTATCTTTTACAATTCCAATAACTGTTAAAAATCCGAAAAGCACATATGAATATATACATATTGCGGTGATTTTTCTTATTCTGTTGAAAAGTGCAATATCAAATGCGCCTTTATCTTCGATGTATTCACAGCTTGTTTCCTCAGCCTTACAGCTTACCGCACACTCAAGCTCAGGCTTTCTGTCAAGTCTGCCGTTTTTATAGAAAAGACAAAAGCTTTTTCCGTCCTCGGGAGTTACCCTGAACTGCTTTTTAATGCAATAAGGACTGATCTCGCTGTACCATTCGTTGTCGGGGTCCTGACAGATAATATAGATTATTGCTTCAAAGATTCCCAGAATACAGTAAAGTATTTTCTTTCCCATGCTCAAAGGCCTGCTTTTGAGCTTTGTAACAGTAAGAATATATTCCTTGTTTTCATCATATTCAAAAACCGCGCTGCTTGAAAAAGGATCGGCGGTATTTTTTTGCCCGTTAAATTCAAGGTCGAAATATGCGTTCGGGTCTGATGTCTTGATTTTTACTTCAAATGTCATTTTACGAGCCTCTTTTCAATTAAATAAGACTTTAAGCCGATTAAGCTTTCTTAAAATTGACTTTAACAATTGCAACTGGTCATTAACAATGACAAGTCGTTGTTTAGAGCATTGCTCTTCATGGGTTTCAGTATTGGATTCCTAACGACCCCAACTGAAATTCCGAATTAACCCCGCCACATCAGAAACACATCGGCGACTTGATTTAAATCGGAGCAAAGCGTTGATAATTACATCTCCTTCGGAGCTGTGCTTAATCACGTTGCGACGAAAAGCAATCTGTCGCTGACTGCAGCAAGCTGCAGATAGGAGCGTTGCTCCTCAGTTTTTCAGTGGGGGATTAAAACCCCCACTGAAAAACTGAATGGAACCCTGCCTCCTATAGGAGGCGGATCATCCCATAGGAGGCGGACCCGCCTAATATGAGGCAGACCTGCCGAATATTCGGCAGGGGGACATCGGCGACTTGATTATATCCCATAAGCGTCCTCCACAAGGGACATAAGTTTTTTTACGTCCTGCGCCTGACGCGGGTTTTCAATATTGTTTATAAGACCGCTGACTATACTCTTGGCATATTCCTTCCTGTCGGTCTTTAAATATATGAGAGCAAGGTACATATCGCAGGCGTTTTTGCTGTATAGCTGTCTTGCCTGAGACTTTGCGCGAAGAAAAAGACTTTCCGCTTTGGAAAGATTTCCAAATACATACTCTAAAACGCCCAACGTGTGATTGATATTTCCTCCGTCGCACCGCTTTTCGGCGTATTCCTCAAGAATGTTTTGTCCTCCCCGGGCAATTATATTTGCAAGCTCATATTTACCGCTCATAAGGCATATATAAATAAAAGCGTTTGCATATTCCGCAACCATACGCCTGTCTGCCCGGGAGGTATCTATATGACCGACGACCTCTCTCGCCTGCTCCAAACGTTCGCCGTCAGCAAGCTCTCCGGCGTAAGTAATCAAGGAATAAAACCGCTTTTTATAGTTTCCCTTATGACACTGTTTTTCAAGGAGGGAATAATACTCATCGCAGTATCCCTTTTCGTTTCGTACAGCAAGAGCCTTATTTATATTTTTCCTTAAAATCACACAGCAAACAACCGTCCTGATTCCAAGAATCACATAGGAAATTCCAAAGGACAATACAAAAAGTGTAACACTAATCTGAAAGCTTCCCGCAAAGCCGAATATCATTGAACCCAAAGCAAACCCGGCGATACCTGCGCCGAAAGAAAAAAGCACAGCAATCATAAAGCTTGCAAGGAGATTTTTAATTATTACCAAGACAAATCACCCAATATATTTTAGCACAGTTCTTATCAAATGTAAACAGTTTTTTATCTTATTTCAATATATTTTTCAATATATTTTTTTACGCATCTGCCGTTTTCTCTGTATGCGCTATTGACAAATAAGCCCTATCGTATTAAAATATCATAGAAGAATATGAACAAATGCTTTTATTGTAAAGGAGAGCGCACCAAATGAAAAAAATGCTGTTTGTTTTTAATCCTAACGCAGGCAAAAGCAACATTAAGAACGACCTGTGCGACATAATCGACCTGTTTACCAAAAACGGATACGAGGTAACAGCCTACCCTACTCAGGCAAGGCTTGACGCATTTGAAAAAATAAGAGACAATGCAGAAAAATACGACATAATCGTTACCTCAGGCGGTGACGGAACCATGAACGAATCCATAAAAGGAATTATGAATTCCGGTGCGAACATACCGTTAGGATACATTCCTGCGGGAACTGTAAACGACTTTGCAAGCAGTATGGAAATTCCGAAGAAAATGCTAAAAGCGGCGGAGAATATAGTAACAGGAGTTCCTTTTGCTTACGATATCGGTTCGCTTAACGGAGATTATTTTTGTTACGTTGCAGCGTTCGGAGCTTTTACAGAGGTAGCGTATGAAACTCCACAGGCAGCAAAAAACACTTTTGGGCATCTTGCATATTTGCTTGAAGGAGTAAAAAGAATAAGCACCCTTCAGGCTTACGATATAACCGTAGAACATGATGGTGAAAAATTCCGTGATGAGTATATTTTGGGACTCGTTTCAAACACATATTCTATTGCAGGGCTTTCAAACCTTGTTGCAAAAGGAGTTTTGTTTGACGACGGATTATTTGAAGTGACTCTTGTGAAAATGCCGGGATCACTGATCGAACTTAACAGCATACTGAATTGTCTTATCAAAAAAGACCTCAATCCCAAATATTTCTGCACATTCAAAACAAGTCATGTCCGCTTCACATCAGACCATGAGATAGCATGGACTCTTGACGGTGAAAGCGGCGGTTCATACACGGTTGCCGACATTGAAAACCACAGGCAGGCAGTAAAGATAATTGTCAAGGGCGTGCCTGAGGAAACCGCTGAAAGCATTGGGAGCAAAGATTAGAAATACAGAAATCAACCCTCGATTTGCACTGATGAATGTATCTTGTTTATTATCCGCAAACTTGCCTCTATGTGCATAATCCAATGTCTTGAAAACGGCATTTGAATCAGCCTGCGAATATCTTTACCGCACCAATAGTCAATTAACCAAATTGCATTTTCATCCATGCTAACAACATTTAATGATTTTAGAATTTCTTTTCTTTCATCTGATATTTTCTTTTTCAACTTATCATAAGATAAACTATTGATTATCTTCTCGGTGCTATCCTTTACCTCAAAAATATATGAATACAGTTCTTTCAAATTTAATTGTTTTGAAAAATCAGAAATCTGTTGCTTTACAAGTTCATTGCCCGTTGTAATAATTGGAGCATTGATACGCTCTTGGTAGTTATTTTTAAAGAAAACCTGTTCATCTTCATTTATCAGAGTATGCGCAACAATATCTTCAATGCGAAAAATATGCCATAGAGAATAAGCAATAGTCTTACAATGATAGCCATTTGCATTCACAAATGGAATTTCGTTGAAATCTTCTCTACTTAATTCATTACTGAAAGAAATAATAGTATTCATTAACTGGTTTCGCAAATCAAGTAATGTGCTAATACCTGCTTCATAGGTATCTGTCTTTTTGATTTGGGCTTGCATTGTTTTATTCATTTCTGACCATACCTTATTCATAATCAAATATCCTCCAACAATCCCGATTTTTTTGCCTCTGGATATAATTAATTTGTTTTACCGTCAATAAATCTGTCGGAAGTGCTATTAACAATCTACTTGCAATATAAGTCGATAATCCAACGCCCTGTCATTCTGATTCTCTCGTGAGAAAGTTTGCTGATGTGTGCGCCATCAGCGATAAATCTTTTTATCAGTTTGTTTGCGTTTTTGTTTGCGCCTCTATTCCATGTGTTGTACGGATATGCGAAATAAAACTTTGTGCGTTTCATTTTAGTAAGCGCCAAGCGGTCTTATCCTGAATTCAGGATAATGGTTCGATACCTATTATATAATATGTATCTATGGTTTTACACCTGAAATTTCAGCTCTCAGAGCATGAAAAAAAGCCCGAAAATTCGGGCTTTCGGAGTGAGTATCTGTTTGGTCTCACCAATATGGCAAGCTAAGGCCAAATAGATGCATACTTAAACCGCCACATTTTACACCCTGTTTCTTGTCAAACGCAACGTAATTTTTACGCCTGAACTATCACCCCGTCGGAGATTTCAATGATCCTGTCGCATTGTTCGGCAACTTTTGGGTCGTGGGTGACGATAACTACCGTTCTGCCCTGCCTGTTGAGGCTCTTGAAAAGCTCCATTATTTCGGCGGAGGTCTTTGTGTCAAGCGCTCCTGTTGGCTCGTCGGCAAGAATCATAGCAGGCTCGTTTACTATGGCTCGTGCGATTGCTACTCTCTGCTTTTGTCCGCCCGAAAGATTGTTGCAACGTTTCTTCGCAAGTTCCTCAATTCCCACAGACTTCAAAGCGTCAAACGCTTTCTGTTTCTTGTTTTTGATTTTCTTCTTTGCAAAGGAAAGCGGAATCATCACGTTTTCGATAGCCGAGAAGTCCTCAACAAGAGCAAAATCCTGCATTACCATTCCGATTTTTTCGTTTCTGATTTGTGCGTACTTTCTTTCCGAAAGCTTTTTCACAACCGTTTTATCGATAATGTACTCGCCGTCCTGATAGTTGTCGATACAGGCTAAAATGTGTAGAAGAGTTGACTTTCCCGCTCCCGATTTTCCGATAATCGCAACCATCTCGCCGTCTTTGATTTCCGCCGAAACTCCGTGGAGCGCCTCGAATTCGTTGGCTTTCTTGGGATTGTAAATTTTCACAATGTTGTTGAGCTTGATCATACCTATTCCTCCTTGAGTATCTCTCTGGGTTGAGTGCTCCGGATTATGACAAGCGGCATTATCATTGAAAGCGCAAGGTAAAGTATTGTAACTCCCAAACATACCAAAAAAGCTGTCACGCCGAAGGTTATGATTGTTTCTTTCATAAATGTGAGCCTTCCGACTATGAGAAATACCGCCATTATGACAGTCGACGCTCCGCAGGTCATAAGCGAAGCCTTCAGACTTAACAAGGCACAGCTTCTCCACTTTGCTCCACAAATGTAAAATATAGCATAGTTATGTAGCTGACGTTTGGTGTGGATTGCACTTATCGAAACGCTTGAAATAACCGTCAAAATAAAAATACAGAGAGCTATCGGAAAAAGTGTGTTCATCTGACTGTAAATGTATTCAAGAGAAGCAAAATTAAGCCGATTAAAGGGAGTATAGGTGCATCCCAGTTCATCAGAAATAATCCTCCCTACTTGTTCATATTCAGCATCGCTCATCTCGTCGCAAATAACAAATTGATTGCCGATAAGCGGTGTGTATCTTCCCGTAAATGAATGCATATCCTCCGTCCGCATAAGCATAAAATCGTTGTCCTCAAATTCAGAGTGGAGAACACCGTATATGTTGCGGTAATCAACGGGAGCGTTTACATAATCGGGGTAAGACACCACCGGAACATTGTCCTTTAGCCTTCCGATTATCTTCAGCTTTATATCTCCCGTTTCGGTAGGCTGACCGTTTTCATCCCAGTTTTTCTCGTAATCGGGTATGATAACAATCTCTCCTATATTGTATCGGCATTTAGCGTCAACAACCACCGGCATAAGTCCTGTATCGGCATAGCTGTCCTTGTTTTCACTAAGCCATATTCCCTCGGACAATTCGGGAGAATAACGGTCGATAAGCTCTTCGCAGTAAGTGATGGTGTCTATTTGCTTGTTATCGCTTTCTATATAAAAGCCGCCGATGCAGGTGTTATATATTTTTGCATTCGGGATTACTTTTTTCATAAACTCGGGAGTAACCAGTCCCGAACCGTAGGAATAAACCATATAGCCCTTACTTTCCAGAACATCTTTAAACGGCGCATAGAGCGCATAGCGTGAAAGAATTGTGGAGCAAATCATCACAATCAGCACAAACACCGATGAAAGCTGACACACCTCAAATACCTTCATAATTATAAAGCGTGAATTCCTATGCTTTGATTTCAGCTCTGCAAGACTGTGATTTGAAATGACTGCAGTTATCATCACAAGCATAACCACAAGTGAAGCGGCAAGATAAATCAGAAACACCGCCGCATATATTTTAAAGCTGTAAGCGCCGGCCATATTTTCAAACACTTTGGCCAGTCGAGGCATAATAAGTTTATGATAGAATATTTCCGTAAGTGCAAACAGTGGAATATTCACAAGCATACACTCTGTCAGATACATCACAATAGCCCTGACCTTTGAACAACCGCAAATTCGCATTACAGCAAGATCGCTGCTGCGGCGTTGAAGAATATAGCGATAGAGTATTGCCATATTTATAGCCGTAAGTACGGCAATCACAACCGAAATCAAAAGCACGGTACGATAATAATATATTTCTCCGACCTCGGTAAATTCAACAGGAGGAAGGGCGGCTCTGTTCTGAGTTGCATCAGCAAGGCAGGACTGAATGTCATTATACTGTGATCTGGTAACAGCCTTGTTTAAGTTAAGCAAAATCGGCGTATCTTCTAAAAGCATATTCAGTTCAAGGTCATCGGGAAGCGATGTAAGAGGAATAAAAGCGCGGTCGGTAATGTCTATTTCATCATCTTTGTATGTGTAATTTCTCGGCTTGTCCAACGAAGAGTCAAGTATTCGTATTTCATATTTTTCACCGTTTATCGTAATATACTTTTCGCCGTCCGAAAGAGTTCTTGTATACGACGTAATAATATTTCCGTCAGTCAAATAAAGCACTTCCGCTGTGGTTTCGTTTTCGTCAAATCTTTTTCTGCTGAGCGCCGCAACCTTCTTGCCTTCTCTGAATTCTTCCTCGGTCAGAACAGACGACCATTTTTCGCTGAGGGCAAGTTCGCCGTCAACGGTACGGATTTCAAAATCAAAGCCGCACAAACCCGTATCTGCACCTTCAAAACAGTACAAATTATTTTCAAGCATAATCGTACATCCCGCACAGACAAGGTTTTCCTGTGTTTCGGGTGAAAGGGAAAGAAGAAATTCCTTCAACATCCCAACTGTAATTCCGCTTTTGTGAAAACCATATTCTGTTTCAGACTGAAACTGCTTATCACATATTACACTATCGAGAGTATTATTCTTAATGAAACAGACTAAGCATAATGTCGTATCAGAGTTATAGCACTTGTGACCAAAAATCACAAGTGCTTTTTATTGTATATAGTGACTGGATATTCACAGAGTGTTGTGATATGATTGTTACTGAAAACCTGTACATACAGGAGAAATGAGGTGAGATAAATGGCAAAAAATCGTAAGTTTCCATTCGGATACATGATGCAGAATGGAGAAATCACAACAAACCCAAAGGAAGTGCTGGCGGTAGTAACAATCTTCCGCAGATACATAAGCGGAGAGAGTCTGACAACAATTGCTCAGTCAATGGATATTCCCTACAACGAAGGCATTGTGTGGAATAAGAACATGGTAAAGCGTATCATCGAAAACGAGAAATATCTGGGTACGGACAAGTATCCGCAGCTCATTGATGAAGATACCTTCCATAGTGCCAATGCCAAGCGTGTGGCGAAAGCTACTTCCCTGTGTGTAATCTCCGATGACTTGCAGGAAATCCGCAACCGCACCTTCTGCAAGGAGTGCGGTCAGAGGATGTTCCGTAAAGGTGGTAACACTAGAAGCGAAAAGTGGGACTGCTGTCGAAAGGAATGCTATCCCCTTGAATACAGACTTACAGACCAGATGCTTATCGGTGCAATTCTGAATGTGCTGAATTCAGTAATCGCCAATCCGAATCTGCTGGAATGCAGCTCTGAATCCAGTACATACACACCAAGCGGTGAAATCATCCGTCAGCAGAACGAAATCCGTCACATGATGGATTCGGCACAGATTGACTACGACAGAACTAAATCCGAAATCCTGCGTCTGGCACAGATGCAGTACGACTGCTGCACATACAGCGAAAAACCACAGCAGACAGAGCTTCTCAAGAGCCTGCTTGTCGGTCATGAACAACTGAATAGCTTAGATATTGGCTTGCTCAAATCCTGTGTATCACGAATATGGGTAAGCCATTTTTGTACCATAGAGATTGAGCTGATCAACAGCACAATCATTCACAATATCACAGAAAGGAGCATCGCAAATGGCAACGGCATCGAATGTAACAGTGATTCCTGCAAAGCCGCAGACAGCGAATAACTACAGTCAGTACAAGCAGCTCCGTGTGGCTGCCTACCTTCTTCCATTTGTTTTTGATATGACCACTTCATGTTTGCAGAAATTGAAGTCGATTCTTCCTGTGCTAGACCGCCGAGAATTGTAATCATAATCTCATCGGTCATATTGGCTGTGTCGATATTCTCTTTTTCAAAAAATACTGTAATGCCCAAGGCTTTCAGTTCTCTGAGGTTCTTGAGACAGTCCTTTGTGTTTCTGGCAAATCGGCTTATGGACTTGGTGTAGATCCTGTCGATCTTACCACGTCTGCAATCCTTCATCAGCCTTTGGAATTCGTCACGCTTATCATCACGGGTTCCTGTGATGCCTTCATCAGCATACAGGTCTACAAGTTCTTCTGTGACCGAATCCTCAAATTTGTGGCTGTAATAAGTCAGCTGTGCCTGATAGGAATTCAGCTGATCCTCGCTGCTTGAGCTGACTCGGCAGTAAGCGGCAACTCGCCGTTTTACTGTTTCGGTTATAATGCTCGGTTGAATTACGGTTATCGTTGCCATGCTTACACCTGCCTTTCGTTTTTTTACTTACAACAATACCACATTTCTCTGTGAATTGTAATCACCAAACCTGACAAATTTACTTATCTGAATCTGTGCAATCCATCCCTTTATCCGCTTCTTTGCCCGCGATACAGCAACACATGGCAACTACGCCAACCGTACCGCCTACTACACATCCGATATACTCTGAATGAAAAGAAATGTTTGTATACGTTCTTTGAAGACGGCAATGTTCCCATAGATAACAACCGTGCTGAAAATGCAATCAGACCATTTACAGTCGGTCGTAAGAACTGGCTCTTCAATAATACCGCAAGAGGTGCAAAATGCAGTGCCCTTTTGTACTCGATAATTTCAACATCACAGGCTAACGGTTTGGACGTTGAAAAGTATCTGACCGACCTATTCTCAAATCCGGCAGGCACGATACTGCTCCCGTGGAATGATTGATAAAGTTTACCCTCGCCAATTTCGGCGAGGGTAGTTTTGTATCTTATGGAACGCGGTTTATTTGACGCTTACTAAAAAAAGATTGCCATTCCCCATTGGAGAATAGCAATCTCTTATTGTATCCATTTTCTGTTATCTCTGAATGCATCTGGCAAACTCTTCCGAAATCTCTGGCTGCGTCGCAGAACATTTCAAAAATATTATGGCTGATACCATTCCGGTACGATTTTATAAAGTTCAAATGTCGGATTTCTTGCTTCACCGGTGTTTACAACAAAATACCCATTACCATAAATGTATTGAAGCCCTAACATCAAATCGGGTTCCAGTTGAAAGGATGTTATTCTGTTAAATGAATAAATTTCTAATTCTATTTCAGGTGGAAAATCAGTTACACGTTCAAGGTTTTCATCAATAAAATAATATTCCTCCCTGTTGTTCTCAGTTGCTTCAACTAATGCAAATCCATTGCTAAAGGAC
>CALWNN010000002.1 GCA_944382845.1 uncultured Clostridia bacterium | reverse complement strand
CACACCGAGATGGGCGGCTGACGGCGGCAAGAAAGATTATGTCTCCGTTCGTCGCTGCGCTCCTCACTTCAACAGAATCTTTCTTTTTTTTATTTTTCTTGGTCTCACATCATTGACAAACGGACATAACATCAATTTTTTTGCATGAATTTTTTGTAACAATTCGCTCTCAACGGGTTTTCAAAACAAAGCTCTCCTCTTTAAGCAAAAAGGAGAGTTCATATTATCTGAAATTATTCAATAGTTACCCTTTTCATTTTCTGTTCGGTAAGTGGTCTGTCATTCCAGTCGGTATCAACAGCAGCGATTTCGTCAACCACTTCAATACCCTCCACGACTTTGCCGAAAGCAGCATACTGACCGTCAAGATACGAGGCATCCTTATGCATAATAAAAAACTGAGATCCGGCCGAGTCGGGCATCTGAGTTCTCGCCATTGAAATAACTCCTCTTTCATGCTTCAGAGGGTTGTTTACACCGTTTGCCGCAAATTCACCCTTGATTCTTTCCTTGGGTCCGCCCATACCGGTTCCTTCCGGGTCGCCGCCTTGAATCATAAAACCTGAAATCACTCTATGGAATATGAGCCCGTCGTAAAATCCTTCCTTTACAAGCTTTTCAAAATTTGCAACAGTGATAGGAGCATACTCCGGATAAAGCTCGATCTTCATTTTCTTTCCGTTTTCCATTTCTATAACTACCATTTTCAATTCTCCTTTTAATTATTATTCCTGCGAAGACTTGGGAAGTTCTCCCTTTTCAAACCTTTCAATGAGATCTTCAAAGTATACTGTGTACGGCGATTTGTGCTTTTTTCCGAACAGCCCCTTCTTCTCTGTTTCGTTGCACATAACGTAATCTTTAGTTCCGTTATTATCAACATAATAGATCCTGTTCACTTTTGCAAATTCACCGTCGTCGCTTTCAAGATTCTTATCAAAACAGCAGAACATATCCCTTGTGACAATATCAAGAAGGTTATGGATCCTCTCATGATTTTCAAGTCCGTCCCACTGAGCCATTTCTTTGCTGAAAAATTCTGTAACAAGAACTCCGTTGCAGTAAAGCTTTTTTATTATCCTTGCAAGAGCCACCGACTGATCCTTTTCGGTAAGCCTTTCGTAGGGAACGTTCTTGTATTCCTCGATATAAGGAGCAAAAGTCTTCAGAAACAATTTGTCGTAAATAAACGGCTTCCCCTTTTCCGAATAGGTAATGATCGGATTGTCAAGTTTGATGTTCATACTATATATCCCCTTTTTGAAATTAATTTTTTTGTCAAAACGTTCAAGCGCTTATCAGCTACTTGTTTTCAGCGCTTTCCATTTCGTTTATGGTCGGAGCCGCATTTTCAAGTGCATATATTTCTTCAAGCTGTTTTCTTATCCTGTCAAGATCTTTCTGAGAAAGCTCCGGGATGCTGTTTACATACTCAAGAGGCTTTGCAACTATGTCAAGCTCGAAAAATTTTCTTATAGCTTCTTTCTGCGTTTCCGTAAGTCCCGGCATTTTTCTGATAATCTCATGGCGTTTCTGTGATATTTTCTCTTGATACTCGTCAAGCTGTTTCTCGTAATCCTCTTTTGAAATTCCCTGAATATCGATTTCCGCAGACGCCTTGTTTACAATATCACCATACTGCTCGTCAAGTTTCTTTACCTTCTCTTCGATTCCGTCAACGCTTGCCGGAAGTATATTCCCGTAAGTTGTATTATCACGCCTGAAAGTTATTTCCTCAACAGTCTTTTCAAATTCGGCATTTGCTCTGTTCATTGCAGAAGGAGTTATCTCGTCGAGAATATAATGCTCGGGAGCTTGTTTCTCACGCTCCTCAATTTCCTTTTCGAGCTCAGCCATCTTTTCTTCAAGCATCTTTTGACTGATGCCCTTCGGACCATTGAACACTGACGGAGTGGAAGTAATATTTTCTTTGATCTTTACATCTGTCCTTACCCTGTCGGCAGTATTCCTTACCGGCCGGCTCCAGATCTCATCTGCAGAAACAGAGCTTCCCACAGCCTCAGCCGCTTTCGGCTTTTTTTCCTCCGCCGCAGAAATCGTCTTATTATTTTTCTTGCCGAACAGACCCATATAAACACTCCCTGTCAGTAATATTATTTATCTTTAAATCGAAGCAAGCCGCAACGATTACAACTCGTCATTATCAATGACAAGTAATTGTTTAGAACTTGCTCCTCAGGTGGGCAAGTTGGGATTCCCACCTGCCCACCACCCCACTGAAAAACTAAACGGAACCCGCCTCCTTATAGGAAGCAGATCCGCCTATAGAGGCATACCTGCCTATTAATACGGCAAACCTGCAGATTAATCTGCAGGGGGGACATGGGCGACTTGGTTATTAAACTAATATATTTTTATTATACTACATTTTGTTTGAAATTGCAAATCCTTTTACCCGAATTTACAAAACGGATTTTTCATTAATAAATATATAATATTCGGTTCATATATTGTTGATATATAAAAGACGGACTTTAGTTATAATTAATAATATATAATTTATATTATTTTGAAATATTAATCATTTTCAATAAATCAGGGGGAGATGATTTTATGGCAACAGATAAGCTTGGCGTAACGGTCATGGAACTTTTTGCGTACAATCCGTACAGAATACTCGGCATAGCCGTTGACTCAACGCAGAAAGAAATTGACCAAACATATCATGCACTTCTTGCAATGTGCGAAAACGGAACTATCGATTCATACAAGTCGCCTTTCGACTTTCCATCGCTTCCGTCATTCGAAAGAAATTCCGACTCTCTTGAAACTGCCTACAACAAGCTTTCGGGAGACGTTTACCGTTGTTTTGCTTTTTCCGAAAGTCTTTACGCCGTAAACCTTTCAAGAGCCGACGTTGAGATACAGATAAGCAATATTGACAGCTACGACAAGTTTTTAAGTTGTTATATGTGGCTTATAATAAACGACAGAAGGCTTACATACAAAAATCTCTGGTTCAAAATATCAAGACACATAGACTCTCTTATTTGCTCGACGCCCGATGAATGGGAGATTCTTTTCGATCACCGTTTTCCCAAAGAAGTATACAAGGATCAGATCGACATTTTAAAGGGCTTTTATACTACCTTCTCCGAAATAATACTTCTTCCCATGAAGGAACTTGTAAAGGGTTCAATTGACGCCGTAAACGCGTCAGAAATCCTTTCGATCGCACTTTTTGACGGTGATGTTACCGCCTTTATGAGCGAACTTAAAACATCAGAAAAGAAATCAAAGAAAGTTATCGGAAGAAAAGCTCCGCAAATGCCAACCATTGCAGGTCTTGATACACTTGAAGCCACGGAAGAAAGCGATGAGGCCAAAGTAAATGTCGGACTTGTAGAAAGTGCGACTTCCGATGAAGAAAACATCTATACCGAAGCGCTTAACCGAATGATAAAGTCAAACAGAGCAAAAAATCAGGAGATCAAATCAGTAGACACCTCAAAGGTTTTCGGTGGCGGAAATCTGGGAAAAGAAGAAGAAGCCGAACTTACCATGGACAAGGTTAACGTCAAGGTCTACGACGAAGCAAAACTTTACTCTCCATATGATCTTGACTCTCCCGAAGGTCCTCAGAACGTTGATATTTCAGATATGTTAAATCCTCAGATAAGTTTTTCTCAGAAGGGCATAGCCGATATCAGGGACAGATTTGCAACAGGAGAAGATGTTGCAAACGATATAGTAGATGCAAAGCTCAAGCGCAAAGGCAAGGCTCTTCTGAAATTTACTATCTTCGTTATTATAGTTGCGACCCTTGTTACTCTTGGAATAGTTTTCTGGAATGACATTGTAGAATTAGTAAGATCCCTGCTTGACAAATAGAACATTTTAAACAACAAGCTCCCGGCAGAAAAACTGTCGGGAGTTTATGCTTTATTTTTTATTGTTGTAATTTACAAGTTCAGTGTGAAGCGCATCAAGCTGGAGAGTGAGATTTTTCTGGAAAGCGTAATCAGGGTGGAGATAGTTGTCGTTTGTAAGAAGAATAAGGATGTAAGGATTATCTCCCTTGAAAACGATCCCCGTGTCGTGCCAGCCTACTTCCGTAGAGCCCGATTTGCTTGCGATCTTGTATTTTCCTCCCAATATATCTCTGAAGTTAGGATATCCGGACGCAAGAAGTTCGCTTTTGAAGAAGCTTCCGTTTTTACCCGTGTAAAAATACTTGTAGATCTCTGACCATATCTTTGCGGAATCCCTTGCAGATACCTTTCCCCAGCGTATGCCCTTGCCGTTAATAAATGTCTGGTTTCCAAGGGACTTCATCCACTTGTTGAACCCCACATATGAAAATCTGTCCTGAAGCATATAATAACCCACATTGTCGCTGTATTTGCAGATATTATGTATAACCGTCTTGATGCTGTATTTTGTACCTATTTTAGAATACTGAATGATACCGCTTCCGCCGTGCTTCTGCTTTGCCTGATATGTGAGTATTTCACTAAGAGAGCCTTTTCCTTTGTCTATCTGTTGAGAAAGGACGTACATCATATACGGAGCCTTGGCTGTGCTTGCGGTAGGAACGTACCAGTTTGCGTTGTACATGATCGCCGCTCCGGATTTAATGTCCACAAGTGCAAACCCTGTAGTATGATAACGGCTGTACTTGTTTACAATATTCATAATTGCCTTTTTGCGGCTCTCACTTATTTTGAATTTTGAGTTGAGAACCTGAAGACTTTTGCTTGACTTGTAGGAGTTCAAAATCTTTACAAAATTGTGATTTTTGTAAGGCTGAACTGTAATGAGCTTAGTATCTCCAATATAATATTTGCCATCAGACTTTTTATATCCCGCAACCTTGTAATAGTAGGTCTTTCCTCCGGTAAGTCCTGTTATCTTGTATGACGTTGTCTTTGCATTGGCAATGGTTTTAATACATTTGTATGTTCCGTTCTTTTTCTGGGAAACATATATCCGATATCCCTGAGTTCCCGATATCTTGCTCCAGCTTAGATTTACTCCGTTTATGAAGTTTTCTCTCTTGAGCGATGATGTTGCTTTAAGCTTTGTAACGCAGGTTATTTTGTCAGAATAATCGCTGTAATACTTTTTGCCGTTTATTGTTTTGTAAGCCTTAACCCTGTAATAATATACCGTTCCGGGAGAAAGAGATTTAACGGTATAACCGGTGGACGTTACCGAGCTTTTTATCTTGTCATATTTTTTTGTCTTGGAATTGTACCTGAATATATCATAACCCGACGCACCCTTGGTCTTCGACCACTTGAAGGTATAGCTTGTAGTAGTCCTTGAGGATACGGTTGTTCCCGTAACCTTTCCGGGAGTGGTATAAACAGTAATCGTCCTTGTTCCGGACTGATATGTTCTTCCGTCATATTCCCTGATGGCAATAATCCTTGCCTTGTAGGAAGTTCCGGCTGAAAGTCCGGAAATTGTCTTTGACGTTCCCTTAACGGTATCTTTAAGTTCGTACTTATTGGTTTTTGAGTTGTAAAGATAAATTCTGTATGCCGTAGCGCAAGTTACCTTGTTCCATGAAAGTTTTACAGATTTTGTAGTAGCCGAAGTCTGCTTAAGAGTAGGCGTTGCAGGAGCCGCAGACCTTGTTATAACCATATTTTCTCCATAAATCTTTTTACCGTTTATTATCGAATATGGATAAATATTTACTTTCTGCAGACGTCCCGCAGGAATACCCTTTACCTCATAAGTAGTTGCCGTGGTAAATCCAAGAAAAACATACTTGCTGTTTGTGTCAGGTCCACGCCTGTAAACTGCATAACCGTCCGCGCCCTTAGAAGCATTCCACTTAACCTTCATTGACGAGGAATTATACTTTACAAGTCCAAGGCCCGAAACCTTCTGAGGAGGAGTTATAACGCTGAAAGTCTCGGAAAATCCGCTGTATATCTTTTCTTGTCCGCATTTATTACAAGCTCTTACCGTGAAATAACATTTTTCTCCGAATATGTCGCAATCCGTCTTGAATGATGTATCGGCTGTTTCACCGATATATACAGGCTCATTCTTACCGTCCGCCCTGTATATTTCATATATGTCCGCACCTTTTACAGCCTCCCAGCTGAAAGTTATTTTTCCGCTATTGTATTCTGCCGTGCCGCCTATCGGGGTCTGAGGTGCGGTTCCCACTTCTGTTTCTCTTACAGATTCATCATAAACCCTCTCTGCATTTCCTTCCGAGTCCTCAGAAACAACATAATCCGATATCTTAAAAATATAGTCGCAGCCGGACTCTCCCTGAAATTCAAATTGTCCAGATTCCGTCTCGCCTGCAAGTACAAATTCGCCGCCGTTTTTGCTTACATGAATTTCATAGAAACGATCTTCTTTTGTATCAAAAATAAGTGTGATATTTTCGCCGTCGGTTCGATATGTAACATTATAGAATTCATCGGCACACGCCGAAAAATAAAATACCGCAGCAAATATAAACGCCGCACATACGCAAAGTGATTTGCAGAATTTTTTCATACTAACCTCCAAAGTCTAACAAAAGCTTCAGACAGAGCGACAAGTATAACTCCGCCGTCCTGCAAAGCAAGTTTCCCCTTAAAAATAAAACATGATTTGCTTGCGAATGTTTTATCATAATACCAAAGCTGTATGACAAAATTGCCCATCAAACGGCATTTGCCTCTTTAGTCTTTAGAGGCGGGCCGTTGGGCATAAGATTAATAATCTCTTGCTATTTGCTTACGGTTATTATATCATAATTTTTCTCCACTTTCAACATTCAATCGATTTTTTGTGAAATTTTACTAACTAAACTTCAGATAAAAAGACAAACAACCCTGATTTTTATACAAATTCAACAAATAATCCATGTGAAAAAGCAGACACTAACAAAAAAGGAGCTTTTAAAATGAGATCGGGATTACATTATCTTATTACAGGAATTTCAAGCGGCATCGCAAACGGACTTTTCGGCTCAGGAGGAGGGCTGATATCAGTTCCGTTTCTTGAAAAATCGGGACTTGACGCCAAAAGCGCCCATGGCACTTCCATTGGGATAACTCTTGTTTTAAGCATTGCAAGTGCCGTTATTTATCTTTTAAAGGGAAGCGTCGACATATCACTTGCACTAAAGCTTATTCCGGGAGGACTTGCAGGAGCGGCGGCAGGAGCAATTCTTATGAAAAAAATATCAAACAGCCTGCTAAAGAAAATTTTCGCCATATTTCTTATCATTTCAGGATTAAAGCTGTTTCTGAGGTGAAGCATGGAAACTCTAAGCATAATTCTTGTCTCCTTTCTGTCGGGACTCACCGCTTCAATGGGTCTCGGCGGAGGTATGATCCTTATTATTTATCTCGGACTTTTCACCTCTCTTTCTCAGCTTGAAGCACAAGGAATAAACCTTGTTTTTTTCATTCCGATTGCTCTTCTTTCCCTTGTATTTCACTGCAAAAATAAGCTTGTTGACAAAAAAGCCGTAGCAATATCCGCCGTCCCCGGACTTTTAGCGGTTATAATCTCCGCGTTTGCCGCATCTTTTATCCACACCTATCTATTAAGAAAAATTTTTGCGGCATTTATCTTTCTTATAGGCGTAAAACAGTTTTTTTCAAAAAACAAAAAACCGCCGGATGACTAAACCCCGACGGTTAGAAATCTATAGATTATGAATTTTCCCTTTCCTTCTTTTTGCGGCGAAATTCAAGGTATGCTTCAAGTATAATAGTCGCCGAAACGGTGTCTATTACCTTTTTGCGCTTTTTACCCCTTGTATTTGTTTCATTGAGATAACCTGCCGCCTGAACGGTGGTGGAACGCTCGTCCCACATATTAACGGGAATATCCGTCGCCTCGTTCAAAGCCTTTGCAAAACTTTCAGCAAGAGACGCCCTCGGCCCTTTTGAACCGTTCATATTAAGGGGAAGTCCCACAACTATTTCCCCCACCTCGTACTGGACTGCCATGTATGCTACCTTTTCAACAAGCCTGTTAAAATCCTTTTCCTCAACAGTGCCTATTGGAGAGGCCAAAAATTCAGTTCTGTCGCAAACGGCAAGACCTGTTCTTGCGTCGCCGTAATCAACTGCCATTATTTTCAATATAAGCTTCCTCTTTTCATTTAATTATTACCAAGGCTTGACTGCGCCTATAATTTCGGTAATTGATCTGACGCCGTTTTCGTCACACCACTTATTCATGCCTTCTATAATTTCAACAGGCGCATACGGGTTATTGAAAATAGCTGCTCCAAGCTGAATTGTCTGCGCTCCCGCCATCATCATTTCAATTGCGTCCTCGGCGCAGGATATTCCTCCCATTCCGCAAACAGGGATACTTACCGCATTTGCAACCTGCCATACCATTCTTACAGCCACAGGGAAAACCGCAGGGCCCGAAAGTCCGCCAACATTGTTTTTAAGTATAGGACGCTTTGTCTTAATGTCTATTCTCATTCCAAGAAGAGTGTTAATCAAAGAAACAGCGTCTGCACCTTCCGCCTCAACTGCCTTTGCAATATCAACTATACTTGTTACATTTGGTGACAGCTTAACCATAAGAGGCTTGGTTGTTGCGCTTCTCACCGCCCTTGTAATAGCTGCGGCAGAGTCGCATTTTGTTCCGAATGCAGCTCCCCCCTGCTTTACGTTGGGGCAGGAAATATTAAGTTCGATCATATCGGCGTCTGAGTTGTCTATAAGAGCGGCAAGCTCCCTGCACTCCTCGACTGTTGCCCCTGCTATATTTGAAATGACAACGATATCCTTTGTTTTAAGATAAGGAAGCTCAGTATTTAGAAACTTTTTAACTCCGCCGTTCTGAAGTCCCACCGAATTTAACATTCCGGCATAAGTTTCCGCAATTCTCGGCGGCGGATTCCCGTCCTTTTTATTAAGAGTCGTTCCCTTTACGGAAATTCCTCCAAGAAGAGAAACAGGATAAAGGTCCTCGTATTCTCTTCCGTATCCGTAAGCTCCGCTTGCAGGTATAACAGGGTTTTTAAATTCAACTCCTGCGAAATTCACTTTAAGATCAGCCATCAGAAAACTACCTCCTCAGCAGAAAATACAGGTCCGTCCTTGCAGACGTGGGCGTAAAATTCCTCTCCGTCTTTAACTACCTTGCACGCACACACAAGACAGGCTCCCACTCCGCAGCCCATTCTTTCCTCCAGAGAAACCTGACAATAAACTCCGTTTTTCTTTGCAATATCAACCACAGCTTTGAGCATTGCAGAAGGTCCGCAGGCGTAAATTATATCAGGCTTTTCCTTATCGAGACACTCTTCAAGGGCAGTTGTAACAAAACCTTTCATACCTGCTGTTCCGTCGTCGGTGCAAAGGATCGTGTTATTGCCCTGAGCCTTGAAGTCCTCCTGCAAAATAACAGCAGACGCGCTTCGAAATCCTGATATGACCGTTGCGTTTTCTCCGTATTCTTTTGCAACAGCCACCATTGGAGGAGTACCTATACCTCCGCCTATGCAAACTGCTTTCTTTCCTTTTTCAAGAATTTTAAATCCCTTGCCGAGAGGAGCTATCATATCAATAAGATCTCCCTTTTTGATATCGGAAATTTTCTCTGTTCCCTTTCCTCTTACTTCAAAGACGATGCGGATAGTTCCTTTTTCCTTATCGATATCACAGATAGAAATAGGACGTCTGAGCATAAATCCCTCGGCGGCAACGTGAACGAACTGTCCGCACTGAGCTATCTCAGCCACCTCTTTGCAGGAAATAGTAAAGTCAAAAATTCCTTTTGCGACTGCTTTCTTTTCTGTGACAGGATATTTTCCGTGCTTGTACATAAATTTCTTCCTTTCTCTTCTGATTTTATTCAAGTGAAATTTTAGGAAGGTATGATATTATATCCTCTTTCATTCTTATAACTTCTCTTCTTGCGGCCTTTGCAAAATCCCTTTCATCGCACTCTTCTTTTTTGTATGCGCACATAACGGCTCTTGAAGAATTTACGATAGCTCCAAGTCCGTTTTCGTCAAACCCCTTGGAAACTCCTTCTGCACCGCCTCCCTGAGCGCCATATCCGGGAACGAGGAAAAATGTGTGAGGAAGGGCTTTTCTCATTTCGGCAAGCTGTTCAGGGTAAGTTGCTCCCACTACGGCTCCAACCGAGGAATAACCGTATTTCCCCATAGCTCCGGCTCCCCACTGTTCGCACATATCGCCCATAACTCCATAAACAGGCTTATCGCCGATAAGCTTGTCCTGAAGCTCGCCGCTTGACTTGTTTGAAGTTTTTACAAGAACGAAGATTCCTTTATCTGCATTTCTGCAAATTTCAAGAAGAGGGGAGATACCGTCAGTTCCAAGATAGCCGTTAACAGTAAGTGCGTCAGCTCCGAAAGCCTCGCACATTTCCCCATCGATATCGGTTTGACCGATATGTGCCGCAGCGTATGCCTCCATAGTAGCGCCTATATCGTTTCTTTTTCCGTCTGTGATAACGTACATTCCCATCGACTTTGCGTATTCTATTGTTTTTGCAAGGGTCTTTACTCCCTCCCAGCCGTACATTTCATAATACGCAGCCTGTGGCTTTATTGCAGGAACAATATCGTAGATCTCATCAATAATTTTCTTGTTGAATGTAAGTATTGCCTTAGCCGCACCCTTGAAAGTCTTTCCGTACTTCTGAAATTTCTTCGCCTTGATATATTCAGGAATATATTCAAGTCTGGGGTCAAGTCCCACAACGGTGGGGTTCTGTGTTTTAATAATTTTTTCAATAAGTCTGTCAAATGACATAAGATCATCTCCTTTATAATTTTAAATCGGAGCAAAGCTCCTCAGGGTTTCAGCGGGGGATTAACCCCCTCCCACTGAAAAACTGAATGGAACCCTGCCGAATATTCGGCAGGGGGGGGACATCGGCGACTTGGTTATAACTCGTAAACCACAATGCCCTTTGAGATCGTGTATAACGTTCTTCCGGTTAATTTTTCGCCCTTGAAAACTGTATTCTTTGATTTTGAATGAAGCTCCTCAGGAATGACTTCCCACTTCAGATTCGGGTCAAAGACAGTTATATCCGCTATGCTTCCGGCTTGAATTGAAACAGGCTCAAGCCCCATTATCCTTCTCGGATTTTCACTCATCAGCCTTACAATATCCATAAGCGTGCATTTATTTGTATGATAAAGCTGAGTAAGAGTTACCGCAAGTGATGTCTCAAGTCCCACAACGCCGTTTGGAGCCTTGAAAAAGTCGGCTTTTTCCTCTTTTGTGTGAGGAGCGTGGTCTGTAACTATACAGTCTATTGTTCCGTCAAGAACAGCCTCCATTACCGCCGCCCTGTCTTTTTCGGTTCTTAAAGGAGGATTCATTCTGTAATCTGCGTCCTTGGTAAACAGCTTTTGATCCGTGTAGGTAAAATAGTGCGGACAAGTCTCGCAGGTAACATTTACTCCGTCCTTTTTTGCGGCACGAATAATATTCACCGAGCCTTCCGTTGAAACATGAGCAATATGGATATGCGCACCGCATGAAGCCGCAAGGGCTATTTCTCTTGCGGTAACGTAATCCTCGCTTGCTCTGTCCATGCCTTTTGCGCCGATCTTTTCAGCGACCTCGCCTTTGTTCATTATACCGCCGTTTATTATGTTCAAATCCTCACAGTGCGAAATCACAGTCAACCCGTTTTGGGCGGAAAGCTCAAGTGCTTGTCTCATAAGCTCAGCATTTTCAACAGGCCTGCCGTCGTCTGAAACAGCTTTTACTCCGGCTTTTATAAGTTCATCATAATTGCAAAGTTCATCGCCCTTCATTCCCTTGGTTATACAAGCCACAGGATAAACGTCTATTCCGGTCTTTTTTGCCTTGTCAACAATGTATTTTATAATTTCAGGACTGTCAGCCGCGGGTTTTGTGTTCGGCATACAAGCAACAGCTGTAAAGCCCCCCGCCTTTGCAGCGTCGGTTCCAGTCTTGATGTCCTCTTTATAAGTGAAGCCCGGGTCGCGAAGATGAACGTGCATATCCATCATTCCCGGAATCACCGCAAATTCGCCCTTACAGTCGATAATTCTGTCAGCTTGTCTGTCAATATTCCTGCCGACCTCCGAAATTATTCCCTCAGAAATAAATATGTCAAGTATTTCATCTTTACGGCTTACACTGTCAATCACATGGGCTTTTTTTATCAGGATAGTCATTTTATCATTCCTTTCAAGGCAATATATCGTCTATACAGAAAAAGCCTTGCAAAACGGCAAGGCTGATTTTCTTAAAAACAGTGACCGGATAAGCACATAGTCACAGCATTTACACAAAAAATTATAACACAGTCATGATTTTTTGTCAACGCTGTTTTTTTATTTGACCTCAAGTACAGCTCCCCTGTTTCCGGAAGTAACAAGCGACGCATATCTTGCAAGATAGCCTGTTGTGATTTTAGGCTGTCTTGGCTGCCACTGAGCCTTTCTTTGAGCAAGCTCTTCATCTGAAAGATCAACGTTAATAGAATTTTCAGGAATATTGATCTTTATGATATCTCCGTCACGGATAAGTGCGATAGGTCCTCCAACTGCGGCTTCCGGGGAAACGTGACCGATAGAAGCGCCTCTTGTAGCACCGCTGAAACGTCCATCGGTAATAAGAGCAACAGATGAGCCGAGTCCCATTCCCATAATAGCAGATGTAGGATTGAGCATTTCTCTCATTCCCGGACCTCCCTTTGGTCCTTCGTATCTGATAACAACAACATCTCCCGATTTGATCTCGCCGCCAAGAATAGCTTCCATTGCGTCCTCTTCGCAGTCAAAAACTCTTGCAGGTCCTTCGTGAACCAGCATTTCCGGAGCTACCGCCGCACGCTTTACAACGCAGGTGTCCGGAGCAAGATTTCCTCTTAAAACCGCAATTCCGCCCGTCTTTGAGTAAGGATCTGTAACAGGTCTTATAATATCGTGATGAGTGTTTTCAAAGCCTGCTATGTTTTCTCCCACAGTCTTTCCTGTGCAGGTAATGCAGTCTGTGTTAAGAAGTCCAAGCTTGTTTATTTCGTTCATAACCGTGTAAACTCCGCCTGCCTCGTTAAGATCCTCCATATAGGTATGACCTGCCGGAGCAAGATGACAAAGGTTCGGGGTCTTGGATGATATTTCATTGGCAATGTCAAGATTAAGGTCAATTCCGCACTCATGAGCGATCGCAGGAAGGTGAAGCATTGAGTTTGTGGAACAGCCAAGAGCCATATCCATTGTAAGAGCGTTTCTGAAAGCCTTTTCTGTCATAATATCTCTTGGTCTGATGTTCTTTCTGTAAAGCTCCATAACCTGCATTCCTGCCTTTTTGGCAAGCTTGATTCTTTCGGAATAAACAGCAGGGATCGTTCCGTTTCCTCTCAGTCCCATGCCGAGAACCTCTGTAAGGCAGTTCATTGAGTTTGCGGTATACATTCCCGAGCAGGATCCGCAGGTAGGACAAGCCTTGTTTTCAAATTCCTCAAGTCCGTCGTCATCAAGGCTTCCCGCAGCGTGTGAGCCTACCGCTTCAAACATACTTGAAAGAGAAGTTTTCTTTCCCTGAACACGTCCCGCAAGCATAGGTCCGCCCGAAACGAAGATAGTCGGAACATTTACTCTTGCCGCGGCCATAAGAAGTCCGGGAACATTCTTATCGCAGTTTGGAATCATAACAAGAGCGTCAAAATGATGAGCGAGAGCCATACATTCTGTACTGTCTGCAATAAGGTCACGGGTAACAAGAGAATATTTCATTCCCTGATGACCCATAGCGATACCGTCACAGACTGCGATTGCAGGAAATACGATAGGTGTTCCGCCTGCCATAGCAACGCCGATTTTTACAGCCTCTGTTATCTTATCGATATTCATGTGACCGGGAACTATCTCGTTGTAAGAAGAAACAATCCCCACAAGAGGCCTTTCAAGTTCCTCCCTGGTTATTCCCAGAGCATTAAACAGCGAACGCTGAGGAGCCTTATCTGCTCCATCGCAGAAAAAGCTCTTTTCATTACAATCTTTACACTGGTTATTGCATTGTGACATTTTATATTACCTCTTTTATATTAAATTTGTTGCTTTACTTTAAGCCGGATAAGAAATACCTTACTTGCTGAGTCCTAAGAATGCCGCACCGATAATTCCCGCATCGTTTCCAAGCTTTGCAATAACTATCTCGGTATTCTTTGCGGAATTTCTTGTGTAGACTTCCTTTTTTACAAGTTCCTTAAGCGGAACAAGAAGAGGATCTCCCTCGTTGCACACTCCGCCGCCGATACAAAGGATATCAGGCTGGAATGTGTTTATTGTATTTGTAATTCCGGCAGCAAGATACTTGATATACTTGTCAACTACCTTCTTTGCTGTTTCATCTCCGGCTCTCATTGCGTTAAATGCAAGGCGTGCGGAAACCTTATTTCCGTCCTCCTTCATCATTTCCCACATTTTTGAATTCTTGTCCTCGTCCATTGCTTCCTTTGTCATTCTCACAAGACCCGTAGCAGACGAGAATACCTCAAAGCAGCCTTTCCTTCCGCATGTGCACTGCGGTCCGTCCACCTCGATAACAGTATGACCGATTTCCGCTCCGGCAAAATTAAATCCGGAATATATTTTTCCGTTAATGATTATTCCGCCGCCTACTCCTGTTCCCAAGGTTATACAAACAGCGTCGTTTGCCCCCTTTGCCGCCCCGGCAACATACTCGCCGTAAGCTGCCGCATTTGCGTCGTTTTCAACATATACAGGCTTATTCTTGATGAATTTTCCCATAAGCTCAGCCATATGGAAATCCTTAAAACCCAAATTATTTGAATACTCAACCACACCTGTTGCCGAATTTGCAGTACCGGGGGTTCCTATTCCGATGCTTTCAATATCGTCAATTGTAAGTTTTGCGTTTTCAACAGCCTGTAAAGCTGTTTTTGCCATATCCTCACAAACATCTTCAGCAGGTCTGGGAAGATTCGTCTTAACTCTTGCAGTTGACACGATCTCATAATTTTCGTTTACAACGCCTGCTTTGATATTTGTTCCGCCAAGGTCAATCCCGATATAATATTTCATAGAGTACAGCTCCTTATTAATAATTTACTTGCCTGTAAAACTTAAAGCCTGAAATTTCACGCTCTTTCAGCAGTAAGGGCAAATGAAGAAAGAGGTTTTATTTTTGTTGCTTTTCTCAAGGTATGTATTTCGGAGAGAAGAAGCTCCTTTAATCTGTCGGGCATATCCTTCTGCCGTCTGATTATGCTTGGGTATTCGGCCAAGGTCATTTCAACCTCCCACTTTCCGTCGTAAACCTCCGGAGAGCTTATCCTTGCGGTCTTATCTACCTTATATCCCCCTGCGGCAACAGACATAAGTATGTCCTCAGGATAAAAAAGAGTTCTTATATTAGAGTCGCTGTCCTGCCTGAAGCTTTCGCACACAGACTGTATCTTCACAGCCTGCAAATGCGCAAGCTGGTCGCAATCGGTTATTCCCGGATCCCATTCGGCAATACAAACTTTGGGTGCATACCTTTTCACCTTGCGAAGAATCCTTTCAAGAGTTTCATACTCTGAAAAATACCATAAACAATGTGAAAGCACAACACAGTCAAAGCTGTTTTCCTCAAAGTCAATATTTTCTCCCAGTATATCGCACTTAAAAGTCATTTCTATCCTGTCGCCCACAGGGCTTGAAAGTATGCGTTTTCTTGCTTTTCCTATGGTTTCCGGAGAACCGTAATTTTCATCTGCAAGGTCTATTCCGTGAACAAAGCCGTTTTTGCCCACTGAAAAGGCAAGGGCAAGAGTAGTATCTCCCTGACCGCAGCCTATTTCAAGAACACGGTCTCCCTCTTTTATTCCCCAGAAATCCACAAGCTTGAGCCTGTGCGTCGTTTCAGCTCTCTGTATCTGCTGAGTCACAATATCATTACTGTAAATTGCCAGAATATCCTCAAGCATTTCCCCACCCATTTCGGTCCTCTTTTTTTAATCTCAAACCTTGGTAAGCACAAATCTGCACTTTCCCGACACAGTATATTTTCCTGTTTCGGCAGTAACAAAAACACTGTCGCCCATTTTAAAATCAACGGTCATACCGCATTTTTCGCATTTGACTTCACCATTGCCCTCAAGGAAAAGAAGGCTGTTAAATGATTTTTCATCACAAACAAGTTCAGCCTTGTCATTAACGTCAACAGCGTATGTTGTAAAATACTCGCATGAAGCAAGGAGCTTTTTCTTGTACCCTCCGCAGTCCTCCACAGGAGTTTCCGGGTAAGCCTTTGCAGGGCGCAGGTCTGTAACGTCCTTAGCCTTTTCAACGTGAAGTTCTCTCGGCTTTCCGTCATTGCCGACTCTTCCGTAGTCATAAATTCGGTATGTAGTATTTGAATTCTGCTGAATCTCAGCAATTAAGATTCCCTTGCCGATAGCGTGTAATGTCCCCGCCTCAATAAAGAACACGTCGCCTTTTTTTACAGGAACAGCATTAGTTACTTCAAGAAGGGTGTTATCGGCAATCCTTCTTGCAAATTCGTCCTTTGATATTTCATGCTTAAAGCCGTAAAGAAGAGTTGCTCCCGGGTCGCAGTCAACAACATACCACATTTCGGTCTTTCCGTATTCTCCCTCAACTCTCATAGCGTATTCGTTATTTGGGTGGACCTGAACGGAAAGGTTGTCCTTAGCGTCTATAAGTTTGATTAAAATCGGAAAGCTTTCAAACTTTTCGCAGTCCGTTCCAAGTATGCCTTTCCCGTACTTTTCAATATACTGAGCAAGAGTAAGACCCTTATCCTCTCCCGTTGCAACGGTTGAATTTCCGTCCTTGTGACAGGAAAGCTCCCAGCTTTCAGCCACCTTTTCATAGTCGCAGTTTTTGTTATAAACATCACGGAGCTTTGTTCCGCCCCAGATATAGTCTTTAAATGCAGGTTCAAGCTTTAAAATTGCCATAAACACTTTCCTTTCGGTTAATTTTTTAAATCAGAGCAAAGCTCCTCAGATCATCCCACAGGAGGCAGATCATCCCATAGAATGCGGCCCCGCCTAATATGAGGCGGACCTGCCGAATACTCGGCAGGGGGAACATCGGCGACTTGGTTATTGCCGAACAACTCAACAATATATATTCATTAAATTATACCACGCATAGCCGCAAAAGTCAATTGATTTCTTTTCTGAAAGTAAAAAGAGCCGCGAAACCGCAGCCCTTTGAACTTACATTTTAAATAGCTTTATGGAATAAGTCTGTTGATATCTCTCGGGAACATTGAAGCGTTTCTGATATTAGGAAGTCCGCAAAGCTTCATAACAAATCTTTCAAGTCCGATACCAAGTCCTCCGTGGGGGGGAAGTCCATATTTGTGGGATTCAAGGTAGCTTTCAAAGTCCTTGGGGTCAAGTCCCTGGGCCTTCATTTTTTCCACCTGTTCGTTATAGTCGTGGATTCTCTGACCGCCGGAGGTTATTTCAAGACCTCTGAAAAGCAGGTCAAACTTGTATGCCTCTCTGCTGTCCTCTCTTGAATTCATAGCGTAAAACGGAGGCTTTGAGCTTGGGAAGTGTGTTACGAAAACAAAGTCGCTTCCGTACTTTTCCTTTGCGTATTCCCCAAGTTTAACCTCGTCCTCAGGGTCAAGATCAAACTTCTTACCTGCTCCTCCGTCCTCTCCTCTTAAAATTTCAAGGCACTTTGAGAACTTGATGCTTGGGATATTTCCCACCTCCGGAATATCAACTCCCAGAAGCTCGATTTCTCTCTGACAATGTTTCTTGACGTACTTCATGATATACCTTATCATAGCGATTTCCATGTTCATAACGTCATACATACTGTCAATATAGCCCATTTCAAAATCCAGTCCGATATACTCGTTAATGTGACGAGATGTTGCGTGCTTTTCTGCCCTGTAAACGGGAGCTATCTCGTAAACCCTGTCAAAGAAGGCGATAGACGCCTGTTTATAGAACTGCGGAGACTGGTTTAAGAAAGCGTTTTTCTGAAAATAATCAAGACGGAAAATGTTAGCTCCGCCCTCGGCTCCCTGAGCAACTATCTTTGGAGTATGAATTTCCGTAAATCCGTTTTTACGCATGAACTTATGAGTTCCGCCGACAACGGCTTCCTGAATTTTGAACACTGCCTTTTCGTAAGGATTTCTCAAGGACACAGATCTGTTGTCAAGATTTACGTCAAGGGAACAGTTGAGTCTGCCTTGTGATATCTTAAGGGGATATTCCTCCGCAGGAACGCTTATAAGAGATATCTTGTCAAGCTCAATCTCAAAGCCTGTTATTTCTCTTTCGTTCTTCTTTGCTTTTCCCTTTACATGAACGTAAAATCCTTCTCTCAATCCCTCGATAGAATCTTTGCACCTGTCGGGACTGTAAACTGTCTGGACAACGTCCCTTGCAGTTCTCACAAGAACAAATGAAACGCTTCCCATTTTTCTTATTTTATGAACGCAACCCGAAAGTTCAACCACATCCCCGATGTCAACGTCTTCAGCGTCAAACTCGTCGATAAGGTCTTTTCCTCCTATAAACAGGAAGTTGCCATCGCTTTCGGGAACATATTTGTCCTTGTTTTCGTACTTTGTAAGCTTGGAAGTATCGGCTTCAAATGACGCTTCGGTCTGTTGCTCGTCAGTCTGTGGCGTTTCCTCTCCGGCAGCAATATTTTTAAGCTTTTCTTCAAGCGCTTCCTTGATAACCTTAGGAGTAGCCGAACCCTTAAGCGCCTTTGTACACTGACCCATAAGGAATCCGAACACTTTCGTTTCGCCCTTTGCATACTGTTCGGTCTGAGCCTTGTTATTTGCTAAAATCTCGTCAATGGTGTCCAAAACCTTCTTAACGTCAACAACGATAAGCAAGCCGTTATCCTTAGCAATCTTTTCAGGCTTCTCACCCGTTTCGACCATTTTTCTGAATATAGTCTTTGCGTCGTTCTTTGAAACCTTTTCAGTGTCAGCCATCATAATAAGCTGTGCCAGATCCTCCGGAGCAAAATCAATGTTATTGATATCAATTTCCCCAAGATTTACACGGCGCATAAATTCGGTAAGGATAAATGTGCAAATGCTCTTGGGACTGTTATAAACCGCAACTGCGCTGTTAAAGAAATCAGAAATTATCTTGTTGTTGATGATGATCTTAGCGTCCACCTCCGAAAGCCCATATTCTTCCGTATATCTCTTGTATCTTTCGTGAGGCATTTCAGGAAGCTTCGCTCTTATTTCATCGAGCATCTCATCTGTGAAATTAACCTGCAATATGTCAGGCTCGGGAAAATATCTGTAGTCATGAGCATTTTCCTTTGATCTCATAGACTTTGTGGTATCTCTGTTTGCGTCATAACGTCTTGTTTCCTGCACAACTCTCTTTCCCGCGTCAAGAAGAAGAGCCTGACGTCTTTCCTCATATTTTATAGCACGTCCGACAGATTTGATAGAGTTTAAGTTCTTTATTTCCGCTCTTGTACCAAATTCCTTTGCGTCAGGCTTCATGATGGATATATTAACGTCGCATCTTAAAGAGCCCTGTTCCATTTTACAGTCGCACACTCCCGCGTACTGAAGAAGAAGTGAAATCTTTTCTACAAAAGCCATAGCTTCTTCGGCGGAAGAAATGTCAGGCTCGGTAACAATCTCAATAAGAGGTATTCCGCATCTGTTATAGTCAGCAAGAGAAACTCCGTTAAAATCATCATGAACAAGCTTTCCGGCGTCCTCCTCAAGGTGGATACGGTTAATTCTTATGTTCTTTTCCACTCCGTTTACCTCAATGGGAACAAGTCCGTTAATGCAGAGAGGAAGATTTAACTGAGATATCTGATAAGCCTTTGGAAGGTCGGGATAAAAGTAATTTTTTCTGTCAAAGACCGAAAATTTATTTATTCCGCAGTTTAAAGCAAAACCTGCTTTTACCGCATATTCAACAGCAGTCTGATTTATTACGGGCAGAGTTCCCGGCATACCTGTGCAGACAGGGCAGCAGCGTGAGTTCTGAGCTCCGCCGAATTCTGCGCTGCAAGTACAGAATACCTTTGATTTTGTAAGAAGCTCAGCGTGAATTTCAAGACCGATGACGGTTTTATAGTTACTCATTAGTTACATTCCTTTCATCTAAAATTCAGAGCTTCGGGGAAACTCTTGTAAAAGTTTTTTCAAAAGCGTCCGCCGCCTGGATAACAGTCTGTTCGTCAAACTGTCTGCCTATTACAGACATTCCCACAGGAAGTCCCTTTGCGTCGTATCCGCACGGAGTTGAAACAGCGGGAAGTCCTGCGATATTAACGGTAACGGTACAAATATCAGCCTGATACATTTTTACAGGGTCGCTTATATTTTCATCGCATCTGTAAGCCGTAGTGGGAGTGGTAGGAGTAAGAATAATGTCGCACTTTTCAAAGATAGCCGCATATTCTTCTCTGATAAGCTGCTTTAAAGCCATTGCCTTTCCGTAGTATGCGTCATAGTATCCGCTTGAAAGAGCATAGTTTCCAAGAAGAATCCTTCTCTTTACTTCCTCTCCGAAGCCTTCCGCTCTCGAATGCATTATAAGCTCCTCATAGCTGTCCCCTATTTCTGAACGATGACCGTATTTGATACCGTCATATCTCGAAAGGTTTGAGCAAGCCTCGGCGCAGGCGATAAGATAATAAGCAGGAACGGCATATTTAAGAGAAGGCATAGAGCATTCAATTATTTCTGCGCCCATCGACTTATAGGTTTCAGCCGCCTTCATAACAGCTCCGCTTATCTCCTCGTCAATACCCTTGTCAAAAAACTCCTTGGGAAGAGCAATTTTCATTCCCTTTATATCCTTGCCTATTTTAGCGGTAAAATCGGGAACCTCATTTCTTGCGCTGGTTCCGTCGTGAATGTCAAATCCGCATATTGAATTCAAAATAATTCCACAGTCCTCGGCGCTTCTTGCCATTGGTCCTATCTGGTCAAGTGAAGAAGCAAACGCCACAAGTCCGTATCTTGAAACTCTGCCGTAAGTGGGTTTCATGCCGGTAATTCCACAAAAAGCAGCAGGCTGTCTTATCGATCCGCCCGTATCAGAGCCTAATGCCGCAGCACAAAAGCCTGCCGAAACAGCGGCGGCGCTTCCTCCCGAAGATCCTCCCGGAACACGCTCACTGTCAAAGGGATTCTTTGTCTTTGCAAAAGCCGAGGTCTGAGTTGAACCTCCCATCGCAAATTCGTCCATAGAAGTCTTTCCCAGCATAACGATATTTTCGCTGTTGAGTTTCTCCATGACCGTAGCGTTATAAGGAGGAACAAAATCCTCAAGCATCTTGCTTGCGCAGGTAGTTTTTACTCCGTCTGTGCATATGTTATCTTTTATCGCCATAGGGATTCCGGTAAGAGCGGAAGCTTTTGACTCGTTTATTTTTTTCTGCGCCTTTTCCGCCTGTTCATAGGCAAGCTCTTCGGTCAGGGTTATATAGCACTTATAGGTATCGTCGTTTGCCTTGATGTTGTCAAAGCATTCCTTGCAAAGCTCCGCCGCAGAAACCTTTTTCTCGTCAAGAAGTTTTCTGAGTTCACTTATTTTAGCGTTTTTCATATCCATTGATGTATGCCGCCTTTCTTATTCTACTACCTTCGGAACAACAAAGCAATTGTTTCTGTTGACAGCGTTTTTTAACACCTTCTCTGTTTCCATAGACGGCTCGCAGTTGTCCTTTCTAAGATCAGGCAGATAAACGTTCTTGTTGTCCTTTAAAGGGTCGTAAGTGATGTCTATTTCCTTGATGGTATCCATAAGCTCAACAATACTTGTCATGTGTCGGGAATTTTCCTCAAGTTCTTCATCTGTAAAGTAAAGCTTTCCTAAGTCGGCAAGGTATTTTACCATTTCAAGATCCATAAATTTACTTCCTTTCAGCTCAGATTGTTATAGATAAATTTTTGCGCCTTAATACCAATTCAAGGGCGCAGTTATCCCATACTAAAACTATATTATACACTATTTTTTCGTTCTTGACAAGATAGAAACGGAGTTTTTTAATCAAATAGCCTAATTATTTTGCATTAATATTAATAAATTCCGTTTTAAGCTTTGAATAAACTATTTTCTGGCTTGAATAAAGCCCGTAATATCCCGAAAGCATATACGAAACAGCGCATGCGACTGCAAAATATATCATTCCTTCAGCCCCGAAGAGTTCAACGCTCAGAATTATTGAAGCCGCAGGGCAGTTGACGCAGCCGCAGAACATTGCCGCAAGACCCAGAGCCGCTCCGAAGCCTGCCGGAAGTCCCAGTATCGAACCCATAGCGCATCCGAATGTTGCGCCTATAAAAAATGTAGGAACTATCTCGCCGCCTTTAAAGCCTGCACTTATGGTAATGCAGGTGAAAATCATTTTAAGTGCGAACGCTTCCGGTCTTGCCTGTCCTTCGGTTACAGCCTTTTCAACTATATCCATTCCCGCTCCGTTATAATCCGTTGTTCCTGAAATAACGGTAAGAGCAACAACTGCAAGTCCTCCTGCAAACGCCTTTAAATAGTCGTTTTTAATGAACTTTTTCATATATATTGCGCCGTACTCCATCATAAGACAGAACACAATGCTTACCACAGCCGTAAATGCCGCAAGAAGCACGACTTTAAAAAGCACATGAGCTGAAAAACCGGGGATTTTTTCCACCTCAAACCTTTCCGGTGAAATTTTAAATAACAGCGCTATCCCGTAAGCTGTCAGAGAAGAAACAAGACTCGGTATAAGGCCTGCGTAATAAATCACTCCCACGCTTATCACTTCCATTGCAAAAAAGGAGGCAGCAAGAGGAGTTCCGAAAAGAGCCGAAAAAAGTCCTGCCATTCCGCATATAAGCATAATGCTCATATCACGCTGTTCAAGTTTCAGAACACGTCCTATCTCAAATCCGATAGTTCCGCCTATCTGCAAAGCCGCTCCCTCACGTCCTGCCGAACCGCCGAAAAGATGAGTAAAAGCTGCAGAGATAAAAATAAGAGGAACAAGCAGAGCCGGAATTTTTTCATGACTTCTGACAGATGAGATTATAAGGTTTGTTCCGGTCTGAGGATCTACTTTGCAAAGGTGGTACATTCCGACTATCACTACCCCTGCTACAGGAAGAAGATAAATTATATAATCGTGCGCCTTTCTAAATTCAGTCACACGGCTTATGGTTATATTAAAAAACGAACCTATAAGTCCGGTTATAACTCCTGTCGCTCCTGCAATAACAAGCCACTTTATAAAAGTCAGGACAAAGCCTGCTATGGCATGGATACGCCGTCGAAGATCTATACTTTTCATTTTTCCCACTCCCCGGATAAGCATAACTGCATACTAATTAATTATATCAAAGCGCATAAAAAAAATCAAGGGGAAGCCCCAATAATAAGAGCTTCCCTTTAATTCAAATAAATAATCAGATCTACCGATCTTTTTCAGAGCTTAAAATTTCCCCTGTAACAGCGTCAATCTCATACTCGTATTCAATTCCGTCTGCTATAAATTCAATATCGTAATCAGGTCTTATATCGTCTGCGTCAAGTTCCTCTTTAGTAAACCTTACATCCGAAGCATTAAGCCCCGCATCAGAAAGAGCTATCTCCTTAGCCCTGTCCGCCCCGATATAGCTTGTCTGAGAGGAATTATCTCCCGAAACGTTCTGATTCGTATTGTTCCCTTCACGTTCGGCTTTGAGAATATCCCCTGTAACAGCGTCTATCTCATATTCGTAATCTACGCCGTCAGCAAAAAACTCAATATCATACTCTGCTTTTCCGTCGTCGGTATCAAGTTTTTCCTTTGTAAATCTGACATCATCAGCGGTATATCCCGAATGCTCAAGAGCAATCTCCTTTGCTTTTTCTGTTCCTATATAGCCGTCAGGGTCTGTTTTGTCAGTGCTCTGATTTTCATCAATGACCTTTCCTTCACGTTCGGCTTTGAGAATATCCCCTGTAACAGCGTCTATCTCATATTCGTAATCTGCGCCGTCAGCAAAAAACTCAATATCATACTCTGCTTTTCCGTCGTCGGTATCAAGTTTTTCTTTTGTAAATCTGACATCATCAGCGGTATATCCCGAATGCTCAAGGACTATTTCCTCAGCCTTATCCATACCTATATAATCTGATGACTGAACAGCAGCATTTCCGCCGCTTTGACTCTCGTCCTCTCTTAACCCGCAACCGCACATGGCTGTTGCAACGGCAAAACAGAGAACCGCAATAATAATTCTTTTTTTCATATGTAGCTCTCCTTTCGTCAAGTTTTCAAAACGTTTTTCCTACTTATCCTCAAGCCCTTTAAGAGCCTTGATTTCTTCTCTGTCAAGTTTGATTACCGCGTCCTTGATAACATGAACATCTTTTTTGTCAAAGGTGTTTACCGCTTCCGTTTCGTCATTTTTAACTCTGAGCTTTCCGGTTAAAAGGTTTACCTCCTCAACAACTCCCCTTCCCTCCGGGGTCTTAACAATAGCCCCCACCTTCGGGGTTGTCCTCAAAAGCTCCTCATAGCTTTCCTGCTCGTATTTCAGACAGCACATAAGCCTTCCGCAGGTGCCTGAGATTTTTGTGGGATTGAGAGAAAGTCCCTGTTCCTTTGCCATTTTTATTGAAACAGGCTGAAACTCGCCCAAAAATGTTGAACAGCAAAAGGGCTGTCCGCATATTCCAAGTCCCCCAAGCATTTTAGCTTCGTCTCTCACGCCTATCTGCCTTAATTCTATCCTTGTTCTGAAAACCGCTGCAAGGTCCTTTACAAGCTCACGAAAATCAACTCTGTTTTCCGCTGTAAAATAAAACAGCAGCTTATTGTTGTCATAAGTACATTCAACATCGATAAGGTTCATTTTAAGCCTGTGAGCAGCAATTTTCTCCTCGCATATCTTAAATGCATCACTTTCCTTTTTCTTGTTCTGCTCAATTATTTTATAGTCCCTTTCGTTCGCAATCCGTATAACAGGCTTTAAAGGTGCGGCAAGCTCTTCGTCTTTTACCTCCCTTTTTGCAAGAACAACTTCCCCGCATTCAACTCCCCTTGCAGTTTCAACAATAACATCGTCGCCCATTTTTATGTCAAGTCCGGCAGGAGAAAAATAATATACCTTTCCTGCGGTTTTAAATCTCACTCCGATTATTTCAGCCATAGAATTTTCCTTTCATTTATTTATACTATATCCATAATCCCGGCGCAGAATGCGTTTACAAGAAGCGTCATATTCGCATTGCCCGAAAGCCTTGAGGAGTACTCCTCGCAAAGTTCAAAAAGAAGCATTGATTTTGAGGCGGAAAGCTTCTTTGCAAGCTCGGCAGTTTCTTCACGACAGCTTGAAAGCATTTTTACTCCTTCTGCTCCTTTTCGTATATAAGTGGTATCACGAAAAACGTTAGACAAAAGCTTTAAAGTCTGAGCCATTATATCTCTTTCGCCGACAATCATGCTCAGCGACGACAAAAGGGAATACTCATCTCTTTTGGCAATTGCTTTCACTGCGTTTTCCGTAACCTCGCAAGCCTTTGACAGATTCCTGTCAGTCATAAAACCTGCGCATCTTCCGATATTTCCCCCGAATGCGCCGTAAGCCTTTTCAAATGCCTTGTCGGTGAAATCCTGCCCAGCAATTTCCTTCACAGCTTCATAACACACGTTCTTCTCCACCTCGTCAAGAATAAACGGAGTAACTCTCGAAAGAATTGTCTTTAAAAAAGCCTCCCTGCTTTTTGCTGTCATGATTATAACAAGATATTCCGGGGGTTCCTCTACAAGCTTAAGAAGAACATTCTGCGTATCGGGACGATTGGAGTCAACGTCAGCGATAAGCACGACCTTGTATTTTGACTGGTTGGGCTTGATATAGGCTTGACTGATAACCGGGCGAAGATCGCTGTCAAGAAGATACATTCCGTTTTTTCCGCTTGGTGCAACTTTTATAAAATCAGGATGCCCCGATTTTTTCACCATTCTGCATGAAGGACAGCTTCCACATGGCATCCCATCCTTTATGTCCTCGCAAAGCAGACTTGCTGCAATATAAGCCGCAGCGGTTTTCTTTCCTATCCCCTTTTCGCCTGTAATGATTACAGAATTGGGGAATTTGTTTTCTTTTAAAAGCCTTGAAACATTTTCCTTGAACTTTTTTTCACCGCAAAGAATAAAGTTTTCGTGATTTCCCATACCGGCTTAAACTTTCTCAAACCTGTCAATATCGGTAACTATGATAGTTGCGCCGCCGATTGAGATCTCAACCGGAAAGCTGGCATATGAGCTTCCGTAAGAAGGGTTTGACGGCATCATCTGCTTTCTCTTTCTTGAGTGCTTTCTGATGACTTCAATTATCTCGTCAACTCTGCTATCGTCCACAGCAAGCATGAAGGTAGTATTGCCCGACTTCAGAAATCCGCCGGTGGACGCAAGCTTTGTAGCCTGAAATCCCGCTTCTGTAACAGCGTCCTGAACAGAGTGGCTGTCATCGTTATTTACAATTGCAAATACAAGTTTCATAAGATTCCTTCCTTTCATCTATTGAAAAACTATTTGTCGCTAAGATTAAGCTTACTTTATTTTAGCACATTCATCTGAAAAATGCTATACCTTTTTAGAATTTTTATTATATTATCACTTATTTCCTCTCCCGGAACGGCAACAGGAATCGACGGCTGGCAGGAAGTAACCGTAAGGGCGCATATTCTTCCCTCAGCCTTATCCGTTTCAATTGTTTCAAAACGAGAAAACGCCGCCTGCCTCGGGGTCAATCTGACCTTCGGCCTTTCAAACTCCAAAGGAATGTGAAGCACACGCTTTCTTATTGGCTTGATATCACGAAAAGCCTTTTCGAGCCGCAGAAAATCCTGCTCACGATTAAAAGGAGACGCCATAAGCACAACGCACTCTCCGTCTGAATACTCAGGCTCTATTTTTTCGCTCCTTAAAAAGTCGGCGGTTTCTTCCCCGGTGTATCCGCAGTCGGTCGTATGAATCGTAAGCTTCAAAGGCTCGTTCAGCACAGCTTCAAACCCTTTTTCTCTAATTGTTTCAGCGCATCTTTCAAGACGTTCAGAGCAAACGGCGACTCTCTTTCTGAAATCATCGGCAAGAATCCCGTTGCATCTGTCAAGAGAAGCCAAAATAAGAAACGACGGGCTTGTTGAAGCAAAAAGAGACATGACATTTTTAGCGTTTTCCTTAAAAAACAACGGAGCGGAATGTGAAATGTGAAGATATCCTCCCCCCGTAAGCACAGGCAGGGTCTTGTGAGCTGAATCACAGCATATATCCGCTCCGAGAGTTATAGGATGAATGTCAGGCTCTGTAAATTTCAGATATGCTCCGTGAGCGTTGTCCACCAGAAGAGGAACGCCATGCTTTCTGCACACTTCCGATATACCCTTTATATCAGCAATATTTCCGCAGTAATCGGGAGATGTGATATAAACTCCGCAGGGGTTTTGGCTTTTATGTATCGCTTCTTCAATTTCTCCGGCAGTTACAAGGGACGTGCATATTGAATAGCTTTTCTCTTTCGGAAAAACCCACACAGGAGTAACATCTGAAAGTATACATCCGTCAACAAACGCCTTGTGGCAGTTTCTGGGGGCGATTATTTCCGGAGCAAGCCCCTGCTTTTGGTTGTTCATTGCGGCAAGCGCCACCATTGTTTTTATGGAAAGGCTGGAACCTTCGGCGGAATATAAAGTATAAGCGCTTTGAAAAATATCGGAGGCTATCCTTTCGCTTTCTCCTATTATGCCCGACGCTTCAAAAAGATAATCTGCTCCTTTTATTTCAGTAATATCCTGCGCCACTGATATATTATAAATTCCATTTCCCTTATGTCCCGGCATATGAAACCTTGAAAAGTCTGAATTCACATAGTTTTCAATAAAATCATTTAAAGGAGTCAGGCTTTTGAATGAATTTACAGACGGCATTATTTTTCCTCCCTATGGTTTGAATCGGAGCAAAGCGTGATAATGATGTTTGCTTGCGGTCAGACCTGCCGAATATTCGGCAGGGAGACATCGGCGACTTGGTTATAAATATCTCAGCTTACCATTCCAAGCGCCTTTTCAAGGTTTTTGCGCCCGCGTCGTATGGTTCTTGAAACAGTAGATTTGTTCACGCCGAAAAGATTTGCAATCTCAGGAATCGAACGCTTCTCCGTATAATATAACATGATATAGCTTTTTTGAGTTTTTGTCAAACTTTCTTCAAGCATTGCCGCAACATTTACCTTTACCCTCAGACCCTGCTGCGGCTCTTGCGGGTTTAAAAAACTCAGATTTCCTAATCTTGAAACATCAATAAAAGTCCTTTTCATATTTTATGCTCCCCTCTCTTCTCTTTGTCTCACACAAGCCATGTATTCCTCCATTGAACGCAGGGAAGCCATAAGCTCCCACCGCTCGCATCTCAGCAGGTCGATACGCTTATCAATTTCCATGCTGCATAAGTCGTCGTTTTCCAACAGAAGCCGTGAAATCCTTTTTTCAAGGCTTGCTATATCTTTTTTGTATGCGTTTATCATTGCGTCCATAATTTCATTCCTTTCCTCTTATTCCGTGGAAATCCCTTAAAACACGGCTTTTGTTTTGCGGTTTTGCAGATTCCAAAGCACGGGTAACTTCGGTTTCCCAAAACCCAAAGAACGTTTGTTCCTTATAATTTAATTATACTCTGCGAACAAATGTTTGTCAAGGTGGATTCAAAAAAATTTTGCACTGAAATAAACAATGATTTTTGTGAAAAAAATAAAACAGGGAGATTTTTTGGACTTAAAATAAAAAAAGCCCTTGCGTAAAGGGAAAAAGTGTGATATACTTGTTTTAAATTATTTTTAGAATCTGCTGTGACGCAGTTATAAAACGAAAGGAGAATAAGCTATGGAACAAATAAAACTTGACAGAATAAACGAACTTTACATAAAATCAAAAACTCCCGAAGGGCTTTCGGAAGATGAAAAAAAGGAGCAGGCAGCTCTGCGAAATGAATACCGCAGAAGTATTGTGGCAAATCTTACCGCCCAACTGGAACACACGGTAATACTTGAACCGGACGGCTCGAAGATAAATGTCAAGGACATGAAAAAGGACTGATATACCATGTACAGCGAAGTTACAAATATCGGCGTTTCACGGCAGAAGCAAAAGCTTTTGTTTTTAAGAGAATTGCTTATGGAGCGCACAGACGAAGAAAATCCCCTTACAGGTAAAGAGATCATAGAGATACTTGAAAGCAACGGCATAAAGGAAGAGCGCAAAACCCTTTATGACGATATTGCCACATTAAGTGAAAGCGGACTTTCAATCGAAGTGACAAAAAAGGGACATTCAAACGCATACTACATATCCGACCGTCTTTTCACCGATGAGGAGCTTTATGTTCTTGCGGATGCCGTTGCTTCGTCAAAGTTTCTCACACAGAAAAAATCCTCTCAGCTTATTGAGAAGCTTCAGTCGCTTACATCAAGACAGAAAGCTAAGAATCTAAGGCGTCAGGTATTTGTTGAGTCGAGGGTAAAAGCCTATAACGAGGGCATCTTTTATGCAATAAACCGCATCAATCAGGCTATTTTTGAAAAGAAGATGATAGACTTCCGCTATTACACTTACGGAAGCGACCGAAAAAAGCACTACCGTCATGACGGAGAAATTTACAAAGCCTCCCCTTATTATCTCGTATGGAAAAACGACAGATATTACCTTATCTGCTATTCCGAAAAGCACGAAAAGATTGTGTATTTCAGAGTTGACAGAATGACCTCCGTTAATGTATCGGAGCAAAAGCGCAGAGTTCTCCCTGTTGACCAGCAGGAGATCGCAAAGAATCTGAGGACTTCATTTGATATGTATTCGGGCACTCCCGCAAGGATAACACTTGAAGTGGCTGAAAGTCTGGCGGATGTAATTATTGACCGTTTCGGGGACAAAACGATTTTAAGAAAAAACAGCGACGACACTTTTGTATGTTCCGTTGACGTTCAGATAAGTCCCACATTCTGGGGATGGCTTTTTACTTTCGGAAACAAAATGAAAGTAATTTCACCAAAGTGCGTCGCAGACGATGCCAAAGCATATGCTGAAATGATTTACAAAATGTATCAATGATCTTAGCTTATCGGCTACAGATCATTTTTTTTGAGCGCCCGTCTTACAAACAAAAAACTCCCCGATACGAGGAGTTTTCAAGAAAAATATATTTATTCAGATAATATTTTCGCCGTTTACAATAATTTCAGATACCTTTGAAAGGTCGATAGTTTTTTCATCGTCATTAAAATTAAACGCCGCGTCAAATTCATCAAGATCATTACCCTCTTCATCAACCCTATGGAATACAACGCACCTGTCAAAGCTTATATCTGTTCCGTCAGAAAGAATGATTTTAACGCTATCTTTTGTGGGTTCCTCACCGAAAAGCTCAAGGGCTTGTTCAAAGTGAAGAGCGGTATCCGAAACGGTAATAGAAGCAACGCCCTTGTTTTCAGGCTCAAAAAGAAGGTATCCAAAGCTTTCGTTTACAGTAACATCAAGTTGAAGCCTTCCTTCAAAGGCAACGTTATCGCTTATATCTGTGTAATCGTTCTGTTCTTCTCCTTCTTCTGGTTCGTTCAGCTCGTTGAAGTTTTCAGCGGATATTTCAATTTCAGATCCTTCTTCCACAAAACCGTTAAAAAAGCTGATATTGACGGCAGCGGTATTTCCGTTTATCAGAAGATAGCAAAGCGAATCTCTCGCCTCTACGCCGTTTACATTAACGCTTAATTCCTCACAGCCGTAAACCCCGTCCTCTGCGTTATCCGGCTTCACGCATGAAAGAGTGGCAACATAAACAGACTCATGAGATGAATTGAGATAGAAATCCTCAAGCCAAGGAAACGTATTTTCCGAAACAGCGGTTTCAAATCCCCCTGTGTTGAATTTTTCTGCCTGCTCCGTCTGCTTTGAGTCGGATTTATCGGATGAAGATTCTTCCTTGTCGCTGCATCCGCACATGGATATGCACAATATTGCTGCAAGCGCAAAAGTTATCAGTTTTTTCATGAACCGCTCCTTTCGTAATCCTTGTCGTCTTTCCAAAATCACTGAAGATCCCCTCTGCTGAATTCAGAAAGAACAAGTCCTTCATTCTTTTCAAGAGCCCAACGTATGTTCCATTCGCTTGTAAATAAAAGAAGATAATTTCCTTTAAAGTCCTGTACAAGCTTTGTATCACTGCTTATTTTAAGGGTCTTGGGGTCGATATCCTTGTTTTCTATCCATCTTATATAGGAATAAGGCAGTCCCGTTTTAACAAGATCAACATTATATTCGTTTTTCATTCTGTAGTCAAAAACGTCAAACTGCAATACGCCTACTACACCAACTATAACCTCTTCCATTCCCGTATCGGGCTCATGGAAAATCTGTATAGCTCCCTCCTGAGCAATCTGAGTAACTCCCTTTACGAACTGCTTACGCTTCATTGTATCCTTGGGATAGACCCTCTGGAAGTGTTCGGGAGCAAATGTCGGTATCCCCTCAAATTCAAATTTCTTTCCCACTGCGCACACTGTATCCCCGATAGAGAATATCCCCGGGTCAAAAACTCCGATAATGTCCCCTGCATATGCCTCGCTTATGATTTCCCTGTCCTGAGCCATTAGCTGCTGAGGCTGAGAAAGGCGCATTTTCTTACCGCTCTGAACGTGGTATACTTCCATTTCCCTGTCGAATTTTCCGGAACATATTCTCATGAAAGTAAGTCTGTCTCGATGAGCCTTGTTCATATTTGCCTGAATTTTAAAGACAAATGCCGAAAAATTCTTGTCAAAGGGATCAATTTCACCCTCTGCTGTTTTTCTTGCAAGAGGCGGAGGAGTCATCTCAAGGAAGTTTTCCAAAAACGGCTCAACTCCAAAATTTGTAAGAGCAGACCCAAAGAATACAGGAGAAAGCCTTCCCTCATGAACAGCTTTAAGGTCAAACTCGTCGCTTGCTCCGTCAAGAAGCTCAATATCCTCCATAATTGACGCCCTGTTTTCCTCTCCGATAAGCTCTGAAAGGGAGGGGTCGGAAAGATCAACTTCAGTTGCCGCCACCTGATGATGACCGCCTGTTGCTTCAAATGAAATAATATGCCTTTTTCTTCTGTCGTAGACTCCACGGAAGTCCTTGCCTGAACTTATCGGCCAGTTTACCGGATAAGTCGGCATTCCAAGCTCGTTTTCAATCTCATCAATAAGGTCGAAAGGATTTTTCGACTCTCTGTCCATTTTGTTAATAAAGGTAAAAATGGGTATATGCCGCATAGCGCAGACTTTAAAAAGCTTTCTCGTCTGGTTTTCAACACCCTTGGAAGCGTCTATGACCATTACCGCAGAGTCTGCCGCCATAAGAGTGCGGTATGTGTCCTCGGAAAAGTCCTGGTGTCCGGGGGTGTCAAGAATATTTATGCAGTAATTGTTGTACTGAAACTGCATAACAGACGAGGTGACGGAAATTCCTCTTTGCTTTTCAATTTCCATCCAGTCGGAAACGGCGTGTCTTGCAGATTTTTTGCCCTTTACCGCACCCGCCTGAGCAATTGCTCCTCCGTAAAGCAGGAATTTTTCGCTGAGAGTTGTTTTACCGGCGTCAGGGTGAGAGATTATTGCAAAGGTACGTCTGCGTCCTATCTCATGTTCAAGATTATTCAAATCTAATTCCTCCGAAAATAATTTTGTGATTAACTTATTTATTATACACTATTTGTTCCTGCTTTTCAAGTATCAGAACAACAATTTTTCCCTTTTAAAAAAATTGCAGCACAACCATTAAGTTATGCTGCAAGAAATTGACAGTTATCCTACTGAAAATCTTTTGTTGTTACTTACAATACTTATCAAACAAATGAGTGAAATCGAATGTTGCAAAGTAGTCCGCAGGAGTTTCCGCACGTCTGATCATCTCAACGCTGCCGTCCTCTTTAAGGAGAAGCTCCGCCGAGCGAAGTTTTCCGTTGTAGTTATAGCCCATTGAAAATCCGTGAGCGCCTGTATCGTGAATCACAAGAATATCGCCGATATCGATTTTCGGCAACATTCTGTCTATTGCAAACTTGTCGTTATTTTCACAAAGACCTCCTGTTACGTCGTACTTATGATCGCACGGAGCGTCCTCCTTGCCAAGCACGGTAATGTGATGATACGAACCGTACATTGCAGGTCTCATAAGGTTTGCCGCACAAGCGTCAACACCGATATACTCCTTGTATGTATGCTTTTCGTGAACAGCCTTTGTTACAAGATGTCCATATGGCGCAAGCATAAATCTTCCAAGCTCTGTGAAAATCGCAACGTCACCCATTCCGTTCGGAACAAGAATTCTTTCATATGCCTGTCTTACGCCTTCACCGATTGCAAAAATATCGTTTGCAGGCTGGTCGGGAAGATAGTTTACTCCCACGCCGCCGGAAAGGTTAATAAATCTGATATCGCAGCCTGTCTTTTCCTTTAATTCAACAGCAAGTTCAAAAAGAGTTGCGGCAAGATTAGGATAGTAGTCGTTTGTAACAGTGTTTGAAGCAAGAAAAGCGTGTATTCCAAAATATTTTGCGCCCTTTTTCTTCAGAATTTTATAACCCTCTATTATCTGCTCTTTTGTGAATCCGTATTTAGCTTCGCCGGGGTTGTCCATAATCTGGTTTTCAATTTTAAAATGTCCGCCCGGATTATAGCGACAGCAGATAGTTTCAGGGATTCCGCAAAGCTTGTCAAGCCACTCTATATGAGTAAAATCGTCAAGGTTAATAATTGCGCCGAGTTCATATGCAAGCTTCATGTCAGCTTCCGGAGTGACATTTGAAGAAAACATTATGTCATGTCCCTTAAATCCGCACACATCGGACATCATAAGTTCAGTAAGGGAGGAGCAGTCTGTTCCGCAGCCTTCTTCCTGAAGTATCTTAAGAATAAACGGATTCGGAGTAGCCTTAACAGCAAAATACTCTTTGAAGCCTTTGTTCCATGAAAAAGCCTTATAGAGGTTTCTTGCATTTTCTCTTATTCCCTTTTCGTCATAAATGTGAAAAGGTGTAGGATACTTTTCAATTATTTTCTCTGCCTGTTGCTTTGTAATAAAGGGTCTTTTCATATTTATTCGTACCTTTCATAGCGATTCAGCTTTATTTTTTCAAAGTCCCAATCTGATTTCGGAAATACCTTTTTATTATATCACTTTTCACTTATGATGTCAACATTTTTAATCTGTTTCAGGTCAACAAAAAGACGTTATTCCAAGAAGAAACAACGTCTGTTATGTAAATGTTTTATTCCTTATCTTTATTTTTCGAGTTCTGTAATAAGATCGACTCTTGTTTTGTGTCTGCCGCCCTCAAAAGCGGTTTCAAGAAAAACCTCCGTCAGTTCTCTTGCAAGTCCTGCACCTATCACCCTTGCACCCATGCAAAGAATATTTGCGTCATTGTGGGCTCTTGTATACTTTGCGGTAAAATAATCGGAACAGCAAGCCGCACGTATTCCCTTTATCTTGTTTGCGGCAATTGACATTCCTACCCCCGTTCCGCAACATAGTATCCCAAGGTCAAATTCTTTTGAAACCACAGCTTCGCACACTTCTTTTGCTTTGTCGGGATACTGGCACTTCTCGCCCTCCGCACAACCGAAATCCTTGTATTCTATTCCCTTTTCCTGAAAAAGAACGCAAAGCTCCTTTTTAAGTTCAACCGCAGCATGGTCGTTTCCTATTGCAACTCTCATTTTTTTCTTCCTTTCAAACTTTAATACAGCGTCTTGTCAAGCAAAATGCTTGTCCTTTTCAGCTTTAACCGCTTGTAAATATCTTGCCTGAAGTTCATCTCCGCCTGTCCATTTTTCGGGACAGCTTTGTGCTATCTCGCAAAGGGAAGCAGCCCTCTGAAGCTTCAGCGAATCAGGTGCGATCTCGATTCTGTCCTCACCCGAAAACAATTCTTCCTTGATCTTCTCGCAAATATCCCCAACAAGAATTATTCTTCCCGAAATACTTTTTGCACATTCCGAAATTTCAGTAAAGGAGCAAACCTTGTCAGGGAAAATTTCCGTCACAGTTCCCCTGCCTGTCTTGTAGCAGCCGAAATACGCAATACCCTGCCTTGCGTTCATTACGGAAAACACCGTACATTCCGCAGCGTTTACATTATTGGCAAGAGATTTCAGAGTTGAAACTCCAAAGCATTTAGTATTCTTGTTAAAGGTCATTCCCTTTACAGCGGCGACCCCTATTCTCAGTCCCGTATACGACCCCGGACCGTCTGCAACGGCAATGCAGTCTATTTGTTCAAGTCCGATATCAAGTCGCTTTAAAAGTTCTGTTACAAGGGGAAGAATTATCTGCGAATGTGTAAGCCTTGTAAGGTAAGTAAATTCCCCTAATATCCGCCCGTCTTTAAGAACAGCCACAGAAGCGGTTTTACCTGAAGTGTCAATTCCAAGAATTATCAATCTATCATCTCCTCCGGGTCCATCCCTCTTACAGTGATTTTACGCCTGTTTTCATCAATTCTTTCAATGTCCACAAAAATCGTTTCCTCAGGAAGAGCCCCCGTTATATTTTCGCTCCATTCAATCGCAAGAACGGTTTGTCCGTCCATGTAGTCAAAAAAACCGGTAGTTTCAAGGTCGTCCTCGTTTGATATTCTGTACATATCAAAATGACAAAGACACTTGTCTTTTTTTCTGTACTCGTTCACAAGAGCAAATGTAGGAGATGTCACAACGTCCCCTACTCCGAATCCTTGGGCAAGCCCTCTTGTAAATGTAGTCTTGCCGGCGCCCAGTCCTCCCCTGTAGGCGACTATTTCTCCGCCCTTAAGTTTTTTTCCTATCCTCGTTGCAATTTCTATGGTTTCTTCGGGAGAATTACTTATAAACTCCATAATGTTCTTCCTCTGTTATGTTAATTATTTCAAAGTCGGTCGGCATAATAATCAAGAAGAAGGTCCACCATTCTTCCGTAGCTTCTCATTCCGTCCTCAACGCCGTTAAGTTTAAGACTGGCTTCTGTTGCGGCGTCTGCCACTTCATTTACCACATCGCTTGGAATAAGAGCGGAATCGTCCTCCTGTACCGACTGCCAGTATTCGCTGTTGCCGTACCAGTCGATCAATATTCCTCTGTCAATCTTGCTGTAAAATTCCTCGATCTGTTCATCCGTCCCGTAATCAAGGACGTTATTTCTTATGTACTTTAAGGCAGAAATTGCGCCGCTGTATGCAAAATCAACGTCCCCCGAATTTATGCAGGCAAGATAAGCTATAAAATTCGCCTCATCTTCAAGAATAAAGCCTTTAAGGTGCGCAAGCTCATGACAGATCGTTTCGGGAAGGTTAGAAGAGTACATTCCCTTATTATAATTGGCCTCAAGAGTAAAAGGAAAGTATATCCCCATAAGATATTGCTGGCTCATGAAAAAGGAGTTCATTATCGGTTTCGGATTGGGATAAAACCCTTTTAACTGAGGATAGGTTTCTCCTAAATTTCTCATTGCCGCCTTTGAACCTTCATTCAAATCAGAATTAAGTACAAACCTGCCTTCATCGTCACGCTCTACCTGTTTTGAATAATCATTTGCTATTTCAATTACAATATCCCCAAGGCTTAAAAGGTCGTCAAAGGTATGCTCCTCGGTTTTAATTCCGTACTTGTCACCGAAGGTTGTGCAATGATAAAGGATAAAGCAGTTCAGCGTCTGGATAAGAAACACGCAGGCAATTATCCATGCGGCGGTTTTACCGTAAATCTTAGCGATTTTACGCCGTTTTCCTTTTTTCCATATCATAAGTACAATAAAAGAAATTATCCCGAAAGCTACAAGAAGCAATCCTGCAATAATTAATATTTCTCCCACGGAAAAAGGAAAAACCGAGGTAAATCTCGAATAGGTATTAAGCCACAAGGGGAATATGTTTTTTACATAAAAGTCGCAGAATGTCCTGCTGTTCCATGCAATAACATTGAGAAGTATTGCCAGTATCATTATTCCAACAAGACACCATGTTGACTTTTTTATATTTTTTAAAGCTTTCATTGTTTTCTCCGCTGTTTTCTTTTGCTCATCTGTTTTTTAGAACAATCCCGAAATATTACCGCTGTTGTCGCAGTCGATCTTGTTTGCCGCAGGAACCTTGGGAAGTCCCGGCATCGTCATAATATCTCCTGTATAAACAACAACAAATCCTGCGCCTGCCGAAAGCTTGACATCGCGGACTGTTATTTCAAAGCCTTCGGGTTTTCCAAGCTTTGCAGGGTCGTCGGAAAGTGAATACTGAGTTTTGGCAACGCAAATTGGAATTTCACCAAATCCCAGTGCAGTTATCTCGTCGATTGCCTTTTCGGCCTGCTTTGTATAAACAACTCCGTCCGCTCTGTAGATCTCTCTTGCAACGGTTTCGATTTTCTCCTTGATAGGAAGCTTTTCGTCGTAAAGAAGGTGGAAATCAGATTTTTCTCCGCTTTTTTCTATTGTTGCGCAAACCTTTTCAGCAAGGTCTGTTCCGCCTTCGCCGCCTTTTGCAAAGACCTCGGCAAGTGAAACCTCAACTCCCATTTCTTTGCAAACCCGTTTTACAACGTCTATCTCAGCCTCTGTGTCAGTATGGAATCTGTTAATCGCAACAACAACAGGAACGCCGAATTTCTGCATATTTTCAATATGGGTCTTGAGATTTACAATTCCCTTTTCAAGCGCATTGACGTTTTCGGCTGTAAGTGCATCCTTTGCCACACCGCCGTTATATTTAAGCGCTCTTATTGTTGCAACAAGTACGACGCAGTCAGGAGCAAGACCTGCATATCTGCACTTTATGTCAAAGAATTTTTCAGCTCCAAGGTCAGAACCGAAGCCCGCTTCGGTTATTGTATAATCACCGAGCTTAAGGGCAAGCTTTGTTGCTCTTACCGAGTTACAGCCGTGAGCGATATTGGCAAAAGGTCCTCCGTGCATAATAGCCGGAGTATTTTCCAGAGTCTGTACAAGGTTAGGCTTCAAAGCATCCTTTAATAGGGCGGTCATTGCTCCGCAGCCCCCAAGTTCCTTTGCGTATACGGCTCTTCCATCGTAAGTATATCCTACAAGTATTCGTTCAAGTCTTGCCTTCAAGTCTGAAAGGTCGGAAGCCAGGCATAGTATAGCCATAATTTCAGAAGCGACTGTTATCTGAAATCCGTCCTCTCTCGGAACGCCGTTTATTTTTCCTCCAAGACCGACGATAATATTTCTCAGCGCTCTGTCGTTCATATCCATGCAGCGCTTGAACATAATTCTTCTCGGGTCGATGCCAATAGAATTTCCCTGCTGGAGATGGTTATCGATAAGAGCGCAAAGAAGATTATTTGCGGCGGTAATAGCGTGCATATCTCCTGTAAAATGGAGATTAATGTCCTCCATAGGAACTACCTGAGCATAGCCTCCCCCTGCCGCGCCGCCTTTAATTCCGAAAACAGGACCTAAAGAAGGTTCTCTCAGTGCAAGGACAGCGTTTTTGCCGATTTTAGCCATAGCTTCGGCAAGTCCTACGGATATTGTAGTTTTTCCTTCTCCTGCGGGAGTTGGGTTGATAGCGGTAACAAGTATAAGCTTGCCGTCCTTTTTGTCTTTGAGCTTTACAAAAAGCTTCTCGGAAAGCTTTGCCTTATAGTGACCGTACGGTTCAAGATCCTCGGAAGAAACCCCTATCCGGGCGGCAATTTCAGTTATCGTCTTCATTTTCGCATTCTGCGCAATTTCGATATCGCTAAGCATAGTGTTAAACCTCCATATATCAAATTCAATTCATCCCTTTTATTGTAGCATATTCCGCAAGCTTTTTCAAGTAAAAGATTTTCATTCATCAATGAATAATCAATAGTGAATAACTGCGGTGTCGCCTGAAGGCAATACGCTTTAAAGCTTACGAAATACTTGCATATGGAAACAGCTTTGCAGAATCTGGAATTTATGGTTTAAATCGGAGCAAAGCGTTGATAATTACATCTCCTTCGGAGCTGTGCTTAATCACGTTGCGACGATTGCAATCTGTCGCCGAGGAGCTTTGCTTTGTGGTTTTACCCTTGCAAACAAGGGGCAAAGCGAACAGAAGCCTATGCAGCAGCTTGCGCCGGAAGAGGTTTATCTGACAAATTATAATGGCGCTCAGATTACAAAGGAGCAGTATCTGAATCTTCTAGCTGGTTTTGATCCGACCAATATCTATATGATGCCTGCAGATATTGTTGAGACTTATGCTGATGACACAACTCTTTATACAACTGCACCCAGAGGGGACGAGGACCTCTTTTACCGGAATCCGAATAAGGTTGAGATGAATTATTCCCAGTACAAGGAACTTGTGGAGAAAGATTACACCCCGGAACAGATAGACAGCATGACTCAGACAGAATTTGAAAGTGCAATTGGCTGACAAAAGGCAGAAAACCGCATGAATTTATTAAATTCTATTAACTGAAAATCACTATAATTAACTGCTGACGATAATTTTTTTCCGGATAAATAAAAAAGCACAAGGCGAGGGCTTACTCACCTTGTGCTTTTTACTTTCTTAATAAAAATTTTCGTCAGCCTTAAAATCGTCCCTGCAAATAAACACCACAACTGTCATTAGTTGTTTTAACTCAGTCGCCGAACGAAATGCCAATATCTCTTGCGGTTATCACAAGCTGATCGTCCATCGGCACAAGCTTGGGTTTGCCGGCAATATCCTCAAGCTTGTTTTCGGTAACAACAGACTTTACCATAGCGACCGTATAGCCAAATTTGCCCTCTTTTATAAGTTGAGCCGCTCTTACGCCGAACTTTGTTGCAAGAACTCTGTCGTAAGCCGAAGGACTTCCTCCTCTTAACATATGTCCCGGCACGCAAACTCTTGTTTCCATTCCCGTTTTTGCTTCTATTTCCTTAGCAATCCTGTTTGAAGCCGTAACTTCTCCTTTTTCAGCACGAAGCCTTGCTCTTTCCTTTTTCTTGAGCTTCGCTTCTTCTTTATCGTATGCCCCTTCTGCAACGGCAAGAATCGAAAAAGCCTTTCCCGACTGAGCACGCTTTACGCAAGCCTCAGCAAGCTTATCCGTGTCAAAAGGAATCTCCGGAATAACTATCATATCCGCTCCCCCTGCTATTCCCGAATAAAGAGTAAGCCAGCCTGCCTTGTTTCCCATAATTTCAACAACCATTATCCTGTCGTGGGAATCGGCGGTTGAATGAAGCCTGTCAATCACATCTGTTGCAATGTCAACGGCAGTGTGAAATCCGAATGTAACCGAAGTACCGTAAATATCATTGTCGATAGTCTTTGGAAGTCCGATAACGTTAAGACCCTCCTGAGAAAGAAGATTGGCAGTTTTATGCGTTCCGTTTCCTCCAAGTGTAAGGAGGCAGTCAAGACGCTGTTTCTTATAGGTTTCCTTCATAGCCTTTACCTTGTCAACGTTATCCTCTTCAATAACTCTCATCTTTTTATACGGAGTTCTCTTTGTGCCGAAAATAGTTCCTCCGCGGGTGAGTATTCCGGAGAAATCCGAAGGCTTCATATCCTTGCACATATTGTTGATAAGCCCTGCATAACCGTCACTTATGCCCACTATCTCAACGTTTTCAGTTCCGAAAAGCTGATAGCACGCCTTTGCCGCTCCTCTTATTGTTGCGTTAAGTCCCGGGCAATCTCCGCCGCTTGTTAAAATGCCAATTCTTCTCATACAAAATCATCTCCTGTTTTATATTCCTTATATTTATCGTCATTGTAATTTATATATTTAAATCACACTGCGACGAAAAGCAACTCGTCACAGTTTGCTCCTCAAAGGCTTCCCCCACTGAAAGACTGAACAGAACCTGCCAAATGATTGCAGTCTTGCCGTTTAGGCAAGGGGACATGGGCGACTTGGTTATATTCAAACTCAGACGTATTTTCTTTACAAATTGTTATCTGATTTTATTTTCTCACAGTTTCCTCGGAAAATCAAGGATAATCTTTGAATTTTCCGTTAAGAACCGGCCCACGGCAGAAATTATTCCGATTTAAAAAACAATGTCCGGCTTTAACAGACGAGCGCAACCCTTCTTTAAAAGAACTATTAACTTTTCAACAAATTATTCCCCGATTTTATTGTATAAGAAAGTCGTTTGGAAAAAAATTTAATTATCAAATCGCAAATCGGCAAAATTCATACCGAGATCTCAGAGCTTAGTGTTATTCCTTCTCAGGGAAGATTATTATTTTTGCATTTTTACAACTAAGCGAAAATATATATAGTACAAAAATAATAAAAGGAGAAGTTTATGCAAAAATTTTGTTCTTTCAAAAGCTTTCTCGAAAGAAAAAGCTTGTATGCCGCATTTCTTCTTGCGGCAATGCTTTTGCTGTTTCATATGATTTACTCGCTTATTTACAAAGACAGCCTGTATGAAGCCGTAGCCGCAAGGCCGGAGGGAGCGTCTCTCCCCATCATCATGTATCACGGCATAAGCGAGGATACAAATATGGTAAACGACTATGTGGTAACCCCTGAAAGTCTTGAAAAGGATTTTTTATACCTCAAGGAAAACGGATATACTCCTGTTTTTTTAAGTCAGGCAATAGATTTTGTTCACTGTGGCGGAGAACTTCCAAAAAAGCCTGTTGTTATAACCTTTGACGACGGCTTTGGAAATTTAACGGAATATCTTCTTCCGCTTCTTGAAAAATATAAATTCAAGGCAACCGTTTCTGTTGTGGGCTCGTACAGTGAAAAAGCGGACAAAGAGGGTTTAAACATCTCCGACTTTTCATATCTTACAAGTCAGAAGATCAACATTTTATTTGAATCCTCCCTTGTGGAGTTTGCAAACCACACCTACGATATGCACAACCTGAACGGAGAAAGAAGAGGCTGTCTTATTAACTACGGCGAAAGCTACGAAGAGTACCGAAGCGCACTTCTGGGGGATATAAAACTTTGCCAGGATTATCTTTCTCAAAACTGCTCTATCGTACCGAAGGTTTTTACTTATCCTTACGGATTTTACTGCGAAGCCTCACAGCGAATCATAAAAAGCGCAGGCTTTTTATCAAGTCTAACCTGTGAGGAAAGAGTAAACTATCTTACTCCCGACCCGGAGTGCCTTTACAATATGGGAAGATTCAACCGCCCCGGAAATATTTCAACAGAGGAGTTTATGAGCCGTATATCCGGTGATAAGGCTTAAATCCTGTTGTAATTTTCCGTCAATCTATGAAGCTTTATTGCAAGTTCGTCCGTAAAATCCTCAGGATCCGCCTGCCATTTCCAGTTTGTTCCCAAGGTAGAGGGGATATTCATTCTCGCCTTGCTGTCAAGGCCTAAAATATCCTGCATCTGCGCAATTGCCCTGTCTGCAATGCTGCTCCACGCAAGCTTAATCATTGCTTGGGGCATAGCGTTTCTTGTTTTAACTCCCAATATCTCTTTGGCATATTTAAGCTCTTCGCCCTTTAAAGTGTTTGCCCAGCCAAGCGCTGTGTCGTTGTCGTGAGTTCCTGTGTAGCATACGCAGTTTGAACTTTTGAAATTATGGGGAAGGTATTCGCTTTTCCCTCCCGGCTCAAAACCGAATTCAAGAACTTTCATACCGGGATATCCGCTCTTTTTAAGAAGCCTCTCAACCGACTTTGTTATAAAACCCAAATCCTCGGCAACTATATTTACTTGTCCCAATGCTTCCTTTACCGCCTTGAAAAGATCTATCCCGACGCCCTTGTTCCATTTACCGTTAATTGCGTTTTCACTTCCGAAGGGAATTGAATAAAAACTGTCAAAGCCCCTGAAATGGTCGATCCTTATTATATCGTAGAGCTTCTGTGCGGCGGCTATTCTGTCTATCCAGAACCTATAGCCGTCTTTTTTTATCTCCTCCCAGTTATAAATAGGGTTTCCCCAGAGCTGCCCAAGCGGCGTAAAACAGTCGGGAGGACAACCGGCGACTTCAACAGGCTTTTTATCCCGGTCAAGGTAAAAAAGTTCCGGGCGTTCCCAGACCTCAACGCTGTCATATGCCACATAAATGGGAATATCTCCTAATATCTCGATTCCCTTTGAGTTTGCATAACTCCTCAGTTCTTCCCATTGTTTGAAAAATTCGTATTGCAAAAAGTTGTAAAAATCTATTTCCTTTGCAAGTCTTTTTTGCGCGGCTTTAATTGCAGACGGCTTTCTGAATACAAGCTCCTTTTCCCATTTATCCCATGAAGCGCCCTTGTGTTCGTCCTTCAAAGCCATAAAAAGGCTGTAAGAGCCAAGCCACTTATTTTCTTCGCAGAATTTGTTATACTCAATATCAGGCTTTTTTGCAAACCTGTCATAGGCTTTTTTAAGCACAGGAAAGGTATTTTTAAACACCTTTTCATAATCTATATCGCCGCACTTTCCCCAATCAAGACTTTCATATTCCTTGCTTTCGAGAAGTCCCTCTTTTTCAAGAGTTTCAAAGTCGATAAAATACGGATTTCCGGCATTAACAGAAAAGCTCTGATACGGCGAGTCGCCGAAGCTTGTAGGAGAAAGGGGAAGTATCTGCCATATGCTCTGCCCTGCTTTTTCAAGCCAGTCAGCAAAGCCGTAGGCTGCCCTTCCCATTTTTCCCGTACCATGCTTATCCGGAAGACTTGAAATATGCATTATCACACCTGAACAGCGTTTCGTTTTCATAATATCTCTCCTTAAGACCTGAATTATTCACTATTTAAATCGCCGACCAATGTGGCAGACCTGCCGATTAGTCGGCAGGGGGACATAGGCGACTTGGTTATAATTAAGTATAAAACTTTTACGCTTTCTCGTCAAGAATTACATAAGCAAATACAGCTTGTCAAAACAGATAAAACAGACGGTTTAATTTTGTGAAAATATACAAAATCAAAATATCAGTTGTGAATTTTTATCGTGAGTTGCATTAAAGCGTGCAACTTTCCCACTGATTCAGGCTGTTTATAGAAAGCTTTTTTCCGGGTCGTAAAAGCTTTCAGTTTTAAAGAAAGGATGATTTTGATTATTACTCTTTACACACACAACAAAACCCTTGTTACATCTCCTATCAAAACCCTTATACGAAACGGAGAGAAAAATGCTGACGAAATAACCATTATCACAGAGCGGTTTTACGGTGGCACAGATCTTTCCCTCTGCGGATTTGTAATAGAGGCTGTAAACAGCATGGGGACTTGCGCGGTGCAAATGCTTTCATCTTCCGTCACCGAAAACGGTCTTGAGCTTTACTGGAAAATAACCTCCGATTTTACAGCGGTATCCGGACCTTTAAAGATCACTCTGAAAGCGGTGTCTTCAGACAATGAAGTAATCATTTTATTTGACGGAGGCGAAATCCAGGTCTGCGGAGAAAACACTGAAGATCTTCTGCCGACAGATGTCAAAGAACAGCTTCTTTCACAAATAGAAGCTTCCATTGCCTCCATCGACGACATTGCGACACAGGCCGTAAACGAAAAGACTCAGGCGTTTGTTGACAATTTTGATCCCACTCCCATCGTAGAAAGCTGTATTCCTGATAATCTTGTTACAAGCGATGACGTCAGGGAGATCGTAGTTCTGACCTCCGAAGAATACGATGATATAGCTGTTCCGTCATCGGATACACTTTACATCGTCATGTAAAAACAAAGCCCGGAACTCACTGCTCCGGGCTTTTCTTTTAAAACACGAAGGGGCTTCCGACTTAAAACATCAGAAGCCGCCTTTATTCGCTTTCATTATCTTACTTCGCAGATAAGCTTGATTGCTGTTCTTTCATCACCGTCTATTTCAACGTTGGCAAATGCCGGTATACATATAACGTCAATGCCCAAGGGAGCAAGGTATCCCCTTGCAATAGCAATAGCCTTAATCGCCTGATTTGTAGCGCCGGCTCCCACTGCCTGAACCTCTACAGCTCCGTCTGTTCTCAGCACTCCGGATATCGCACCCGCAACAGCGTTAGGCGTAGACCTTGATGAAACCTTTAATATTTCCATTTCTACCCATCCTTTCTCCGACAGATATTTTATACAGCAAAGCCGATTAAGCTTACTTAAAATTGGCTGCGGCGATTGCATCCCATCGCAGTTTGCTCCTCAGGGGACAAGTCAGGATTTCTACCTGCCTGACGGCCTCCTCTGAAACCCCAAATCAAACCCTGCCTCCTATAGGAGGCAGATCATCCCATAGGAGGCGGACCCGCCTAATATGAGGCATACCTGCCGAATACTTGGCAGGGGGACATCGGCGACATAGTTATAAAAGCCTTGACAGCCAATTCAAAATCTGCCGGATTTTCTGCCAAAACATAAATCCCACATATTTCGTCAGAAACTTATAAATTATCATTGCTTTTTATTATAACAAATTTATAAACGTTATGCAATAGCAAATTGATTTTTTGTTGATTACCGCTTAATAATCCTCTGAATTTTAGTCGCTTTGCCCAATTTCTCATCAAATTCGACCACTGCGCCGTTTAAAAATGCAGGATTTTTGCTTTCGGTAAACATTACCGGATAGTGAAATCTCTGTTTATCCACAGCAGGCCGTATATCAACTCCAAGAACCGAAAGCTCAGGGCCGGTCATTCCTGCATCGGTAATATATGCGGTATGACCATTCAATATTATTTCATCGGCAGTCTGAACATGAGTATGCGTTCCGAACACAGCGGTTACCCTTCCCGCAAGATAGTGACCCATTGCCTTTTTTTCCGATGTAGCCTCCGCATGAAAATCAACGAAGATATTCGGGGTATCAAGTCCGTCTATTATTCTGTCAACAGTTTCAAAGGGGTTTTCAAGAGGCTCGAGATAAACCACTCCCTGAAGGTTGACAACCGCAAGAGAAGTAAACCCGAGATCAGCCGTATATACTCCCTTTCCGCATACTCCCTCGGGATAATTTGCAGGACGAAGCAGAGTATCAACGCTGTCGTAAATATCTGTTGCTTCACGCCGTCTGAAGCAGTGGTTTCCCGTTGTTACCACATCTGCGCCGCTTGTTATAAGCTCCTCAACCGATTTTCTGGTCACACCGTTTCCCGGCGCAGAGTTTTCCCCGTTTATAACAGTAAAATCTATCCGATATTCTCTTTTTATATTTCCGAGATGTTTTTTCAGAAAATCACATCCGGATCTTCCTACAACATCTCCGACAAACAAAAGTCTCATTATTATTTCCTTTCTCAAATGATCTGTATTAATTATAGCACAACAAAACAAAAAGTCAATCACAAATACACATTATAGTCTGGCTTGATTTGCCTATTTTATTAAGGCGGTATTTTCCATTTCGCTTCATTCCCCATGAATAAGTACAACTAAGCAGACCGTTCAGGTTACTTTTTGTTAATATAAGTTTAATCTTTTTGGGAATATACGCCGAAAATTCTCTAAAAATCCGTTGCGCTAAATAAAAATAATTGTTATTTTGCACAAATATTTTACTTGTTCTCAAAAATTTATCCAAACAAATTGACATTTGAAAATAAAGAGGATATAATTTAATTAGATTAAAGGGATTTTCCCTCAGAAAGGATGGTTAAAATGACAAAGGCAGAACTCATTTCCGCTGTTGCAGCAAAGGGTTACACAAAGAAGGACGCTGAAAAAGCTATTTCGGACGTATTCAGCTGTATAACAGAGACTCTCGAAAAGGGTGAAAAGGTATCGGTTTCAAATTTTGGAGTTTTCGATGTAAGAGAAAGAGCTGAGAAGAAGGTTATCAATCCTCAGACAAAGAAGTCCGTTATTGTTCCGGCAAAGAAGGTGCCTGTATTCAAAGCAGGAAAAGCTCTCAAAGAACTAATCGCCAAATAACAATAGTAGTAAGGTCAATACCGAAGGGAACAGTGATTAATCATGCCTCAGAAGAAGGATTTAAAAAAGACTACAAAAGCTGTTGAAGAAAAGGTTGCAAAGACTGCAAAGGCAGTAACAGATGAAGTAAAGACTGCTGCAAGGAAAGCTGCTCCTGCCGCAAAGAAAGCCGCTGCCACCGCTGCGAAAAAAGCTTCCAAGGTTTCTTCAGCCGCTATGACAGAAGAAGAGATATATATTGAGTTCGGCGGAAAATCTGTTGATGTGAAGGCCCTTGTTGATCAGGCAAAGAAAGCTTTCAAGGACGAGCACAAGAGAACCTCCGTCAAAAAAGTTCAGATTTACGTTAAGCCTGAAACAGGTGAAGCTTACTATGTTATAAACGATCTTGCTGAAGGAAAGAAGATAGATTTTTAACCACACACATTTCGCCTCTGCTTTTGCAGGGGCTTTTTATTTTGTATTTTTGCGTCCTTGCACCTTATCATCATAAAAAAGAGCAGGCGGTTGACCGCCTGCTCTGAAATTAGTATGTATAAACCTTATCAGCCCTTGTATTTTGCAAGTTCTTCATTAAGCTTGGTTATCTCATTATTTATGATAGAATTGTACTGCTCACGAACCTGAGTCCATGTCTGCTGTACTCCCTCTTCATTTACAACGGTAACATCTCCGTAAAGCGCGTCAATAAGGCATTGATTTCCGTCAAAAGAGTTTCTGTCGCCAAGCGCAGATGAAACACCAAATCCATAGTCAAATATCTGGAGATAATCCTCTCCTACTATGTCCATCTTTACCTGATACATCTCCTCTGTCCAGTAAGGATTGTTTGTAAAGAATGTCTGTTTGTTTGCGTCAACATAAGCAGGGTCTGTCTTTGAAGCTCTTACACACTCAAACCAGCACTTTACTGCGTCGCCCTTGGTCGAACCCCTTACCCACATATATGCGGTCATATCGGAAGTTGTGATCTTCTGAGGATCGTCAGGGTATGCAGGCATAGGTACAACTCCCCATTCGTCATCTTCCTCAGGCTGGTTAGGACCGGTAGCTGCCCACTCGCCCATTCCGTAGAAAAGACAATTTTTAGAGAAGCAGTTTGCGGCTCCGCCGATCCATTCGTTAAGTACAAGTCCGTCCTTTGAAAGCTCATAAAGGAAATTTTCACCCTTCTCAATATCAGCGTCGCCTGTATTGTTGATAAATGTGTCGCCGTCCTTTATAACCATGGTCTTTCCTGTCTGCTGAATTATATGAGGCTTGAAGAAGCCGTTTATTCCGTATCTTACCTCATCGGCAGCAGCGTTGTTTACATATTCGTTCATAAGCTCCCTGAAAGTATCCCATGTCCATTCACCGTTTGAATAAAGAGTATACGGGTCTTCAAGATTTTCACCGTCGATCATCTGCTTGTCGTAGAATATCATTGCCGAAGGAACAAAATCAAGCGGAGCTACATAATAATCCCCGTTGAAATTAAACTGATCCGCAGTCTCCTTAACTCCCGACCAGAGAGGGGATTCAAAATCCACAAGGTCGTTTATAGGCTGATATCTTTCCTGAACGATCTGGGACGGGAATGCAAGCCACTCATACTTGAATATATCGGGAACATCGGTCTGCGCAATTATCGCCGCGGCAAGCTTGTCAAATCTTTCCTTGTTTGCAACTCTGCTGAACTCGATCTTTCCGCCCTTTTCTTCAAAAAGCTTTAACTCAACGCTCTTTTCCTGACCGTCGCTTGTAGGATTGAGGTCGTTTTCACCCATGTACAGGATAGTGCTTTCCTCTCCTCCGGGCAGTGAAGCGATATCCTCTGCAGAAGCGGTGACCTCTACCTTGACCTGCTGCTTGTATTCGCTTGAGGACTGCTCATCGTCCTTGCTGCAGGCAGTTATTGAAAATACTGTAGCAACAGCGCACAAGCCTGCAAGAAATCTTTTGTAAGCTTTCATATTATTCTCCTTTTTAAAATATTTTCATCGGTTTTTAATGCTTCAAGCGAAAAAACAATGGATTATCAAAGAAATTACACTGTTTTTGCTCCTTGGACAGTCCGCTGAAAAGTGATACGATTTAAATACAAATATAAAAATATTAAACAAAATCGTCATTCATACAAATCCGGGACATTTTTTCCGCAAAAAAGAAACATTAAAACTACAAGATTATTATAAACCCTCGTGTAAACGTTGTCAAGTGACGGAATATAACAATTATTTCGTTCATAATTTAGTAGTTTTGCACAATTATCCTGCAATCGCGAAAAGACTTGTAAATAATAATAAATTATAGTATAATGTATATTGGTATGCCAAAGTCATTTACACTATGCAAAGAAAAAATCATATGCGGATAATTTGTATCTATAACATAGGGAGTGATTAATACAATAATATGAAACACGTTTACATTTATACAGACGGAGCCTGTTCAGGAAATCCCGGTCCCGGCGGTTGGGGAGCGATACTGCGTTTCGGGACAGCTGAGAAGGAACTTTCCGGCGGAGAGGCTCTCACTACAAACAACCGAATGGAACTTACCGGGGTTATATCTGCGCTTTGTGCGTTAAAGGAGCCATGCGAGGTGACCCTTCAGAGCGACAGCAGATACGTTATTGATTCAATAACAAAGGGTTGGGTCTACTCATGGAAGAAAAAAGGATGGAAAAAAGGAGACGGAAAGCCTGCTCTGAACGTTGATTTGTGGGAACGGCTTTTGCCCCTCCTTGAAAGGCATAAGGTAGAATTTGTATGGATAAAGGGTCATGCAGGGCATCCGGAAAACGAGCGTTGCGACAGACTTGCCGTATCTGAAAGCAAAAAATTTCAGAATATCTGAAAAAAACAAGGCTTATCAAACACACGATAAGTCTTGTTTTGTTAATTTTATTCTTTATGCTCGTTTAATCGGCGAATAAGCTCTAATACTTTTGAAAAATCAGCAGATTCCGTTCCGAAGTTAAGAGCGTTTCTCAAAGGCAGACACTCCAAAATAGATATCTGCATTTTAAGAGTGCTTGCGCCCATAGTTGCTTCTTCAACATCATGAGAATCGACTCCGAGAGCAAACATATGCTCGTAATCCTTGAAAATATCCCTTGTCGCCTTGTTCTTGAGAAGATCCCCTACTGTAGTGTTAAGATCATATACAACAGGCACCTTGTCGCCCGAACACATTTCAACAGACTTTCCGAGCCTTATATCCCTTGACGACGAGCCCGCTTCAATAACGTACTCTCCGCTCTGCGCAAACCAGTCGTGTATCTCAGTGTTCCAGTAAGAAAAATCTCTCTTTGAAAGGATAAAGGTAACTTCCTTTTCCTCTCCCGGCATAAGCGATACCTTCTCAAAGCCCTTAAGCTCTCTTACCGGTCTGATAACTCCTTCCGTCTTTGGCGCAACATAAAGCTGAACGGTTTCTTTTCCGTAAACCTTGCCAGTATTTTTAACGGTAACAGTTACTCTGAGTTCATCTTTGTCCGACATTGTTTCCTTATCGAGAGTGATGAATTTGTACCCAAATGTTGTATAGCTGAGCCCATGACCAAAGGGGAAAAGCACATCCATTTTCTTCTTGTCATAGTATCTGTAGCCTACAAATACTCCCTCTCTGTACTCTACCCTGTCCTTTTCACCGATATAATAAAGGTATGAAGGGTTATCCTCAAGGCGTATCGGGAATGTTTCTCCCAGTTTTCCGCTTGGATTTACATTTCCGAAAAGCACATCGCATACTGCGCCCGCTATTGCCTGACCTCCGAGATATGCTTCAAGTATTCCCTTTACCTCGTTTACCCAAGGCATTTCAACAGGCGAGCCGTTATGAAGAACAACGATAACATTCGGCTGAACCTTGCTCACTCTCATGATAAGCTCGTTCTGACAAGCCGGCATCCTCATATGTCCCCTGTCAAAGCCTTCAGATTCAAAGCTGTCGGGAAGTCCTGCGAAAATTATTGCCTTGTCAGCATTTTTCGCCGTTTCCACCGCTTCGGAAATAAGCTTTTCATCAGGCCGGTCGCTTTCCGCCTCGTAACCCAAAGCAAAAGTCACGTTTTCAAGTCCGCCGATAAAGTCAAGGGCGCTGTCTACCTTATAGGAATTAATATGGGAGCTTCCCCCGCCCTGATATCTGGGAACTTTTGCAAAAGCTCCGATAACAGCCAGCTTTTCTTCCTTTTTAACAGGAAGTATATTATCCTCGTTTTTAAGAAGAACTATGCCTTCCTCGGCGATTTTTCTTGCAAGGCTGTGATGAGCGTCATAGTCAAACTCTGTTCCCTCTGCCCTGTTTTCAGTATACCTTTCTACTATCCTGAGAATTCTTTCGCAGGCTTTGTCAAGCACTTCTTCAGAAAGCTCACCGTTTTTAACAGCGTCAACAATAAGTTTATCGTTATAGTCTCCGATAGTTGAAGGCATTTCAAGATCAAGTCCCGCCTCAAGTCCTTTTACTCTGTTATTAACTGCTCCCCAGTCGCTGACAACAAACCCTTCAAAGCCCCATTCCTCTCTTAAAATATCTGTAAGATAGGTCTTGTTTTCCGAAGCGTGAATCCCGTTTATCCTATTGTAGCTGCACATGACAGTCCACGGCTGCTCTTCCTTTACAGCGGTTTCAAACGCAGGAAGGTAAATTTCTCTTATAGTTCTTTCGTCAATCTCAGAGCTTGATGTAAGTCTGCGGTGTTCCTGAGAATTTGCAAGAAAATGCTTAATACTCGTTCCGACATTTCTGCTCTGTACTCCCCTGATGTGGCTTTTTGCAATTTCACCCGCAAGATAAGGATCCTCGGAATAGTATTCAAAATTTCTTCCGCATAAAGGAGAACGCTTGATATTTACCGCAGGTCCTAAAATCACAGCTACGTTTTCAGCCTGACATTCGTCACCCAGAGCCTTGCCCATTTCTTCAATAAGCTCTCTGTTAAAGGTAGCGGAAGCCGCACAGCCGGCAGGAAAACATACAGCCTTTATTGCGTCGTTTACACCCATGTGATCCGCCTGATCATCCTGCTTTCTGAGCCCGTGCGGTCCGTCGCTGACCATGATCTGAGGAACTCCCAGACGCTCTACAGCCTTAGTCCTCCAGAAATCCTTTCCCGAACAAAGTCCGGCTTTTTCTTCAACAGTCATTTTCGAGATAATGCCTTTAATGTCCATTTTTTCACTTTCCTTTCTTCGGATTTAAATTATTTCAACATCAAATTTCCTGTCTTTATAATAGTATTCCCTGTCGTCTTCCGTTATCTTGCGTATAACCTTACAAGGATTTCCCGCCGCAAGTGAATAATCGGGAATATCCTTTGTGACAACGCTTCCTGCGCCGATAACGACTCCATCCCCGATAGTTACTCCCGGACAGATAACAACGTTTCCGCCTATCCACACATTGTCGCCGATAGTTATGGGGATACCATACTCGTAGCCTGTGTTTCTTGATTCGTGATGAAGAGGATGCCCGGCGGTATAAATTGCGACATTAGGCGCAATAAAGCAGTTGTCCCCTATAGTTACCTTTGCAACGTCAAGAACGGTGAAATTATAGTTTGAAAAGAAATTTTCTCCTACGTGGATATTCTTCCCGTAATCAAACTTTATCGGCTGCTCGATATAGACCTTTTTGCCGCAGCTTCCCAAGATTTTTTTTGCAAGTTCCTCAAGCTCGTCATACTTGTCCGGACTAATCTGGTTGTACTTGTGACAAAGCACCTTGCAAGCGGTTCGCTCTTCACTCAGTCCATCAAGCCATGCTTTATAAGGAAGACCGGCAAGCATTCTTTCCTTCATATTCATCAAACGATACCACCTTGTGAAAATATTCTTGTATTCAAAATTATTATAATAAATTATTTTCCCATTTAATAGTGCAAATCGTGACCTCTTTATAGGTCGATTTTGACTTTTTATTTTAACATTCAGCCGAAAACGATTGAAATAACAAAGAAATTGTGCTACAATATTAATTGACGTTATTTGATTACAAAGGAAGTGTATTTATGAACGGAGAACAGCTTATACATGAGCAGATAAAAGCCCTGCAAAGCCTTGAACTGAACTTTCAGAGCTATAAGAGCGACCCCAATTTCATAGCTCCCCACTGGCACTCAAGCGTCGAGATTATTTACGTAATAAATGGTAAAATGGACGTTTCGGAGGATGCAGGACAGCATACCATAACAGGCGGCGATTTTGTCCTTATCAATTCAAAATCCGTTCATTCCACCCGCTGGAACGAGTCCCTTGACTGGTATCTTTTGCAGATACCCCAGGAATTTTTAAAAAGGTACGCTCCAAAGGCAATGGGAATAAGCTTTTTCCCAGATAAGAAAAAGGACGAGGAAAAATACAACGCTTGCTGTGAGATCCTTAAGAGACTCCCCGATATTTACAACGACGGCGGAGATTACATGGCTCTTTCGTTTTTCTCTGAGATATTCAAGCTCCTTTTTATCCTCTGCGACAGCTTTTCGATTAAAAAGACGGAAAATGAAAGCTCTGTTCTTGACAGGCTCGAACCGACCCTGAGGTACATAAAGGAAAATTACTCTTCCCCCATTTCACTTTCGGATACCGCTTCAACCGCAGGGCTTACTCCCGAATATTTCTGCCGCTTTTTCAAAAGAAACATGGGAATGACCTTCCTTGAATATCTAAACTCCATAAGGCTTGAGCATATTTACAACGACCTTGTTTATACGGATACGACCCTTACGGCTCTCCTTGACAAACACGGCTTTACAAATTACAAGCTGTTTCTGAAGCTTTTCAAAAAAGCTTACGGCTCTTCTCCATCTCAGATAAGACAACGCCGAAAAGTGGATTGACGCCACAAAACAAGCTAAATTGCAACTCCTCGGCTCCATACTTCACATAAAATTTACATTATGTGTCCTTTTGCTGTGGAAAATTTACCGAAAATATGTTATACTGAAATAAGTATAACCTTGTAAAGAAAAAAACAAGGTCAATTTCTTTATCGAAAGACGTGATATTATGAATAATTATGACGTTATAATTGCAGGAGGAGGAGTAGCAGGTCTTTATGCTGCGATAAACCTTGACCCTTCACTTAAGATACTTTTAGTTTCAAAAAGAGAGCTTACCTTGTGTAACTCCGCTCTGGCACAGGGAGGTATCGCAGGAGTTTATAACAGCCCTTCCGACTCGCCTGAACTTCACAAACAGGATACCTTTATCGCAGGCGGATTTGAAAACGACCCTGAGTCTACCGATATCCTTGTTAATGAAGCCAAAATCGACATTGACAGGATAATTAAACTCGGAGTTGATTTTGACAAGACTCCTGACGGAGATTATCACAGAACGCTTGAAGGCGGACACGGCAGACACAGGATATTCCACCATAAGGACGCTACCGGATTTGAAATACTTACTAAGCTTATAGCTTATGTCCGCACCCTTAAAAACGTACATATAATCGAAAACGCAGTTATCGACGATGTAAAAAAGACTTCCACGGGATTTTCTTTCGAAATTATCCATGATAATAAAAAACAAGTGTATAACTGCCACTTCGGCATTTTGTGCACAGGCGGAATAGGACGTGTCTATAAGTACACAACAAACTCTGCAATAGCTACAGGCGACGGTATTACATTTGCGTATGAGCTGGGAGCAAGGATAAAGCATCTTAGCTACATACAGTTTCACCCCACTGCGTTTAACGACCACAAGTCAAGAGAATGTTTCCTTATTTCCGAAGCGGTAAGAGGCGAGGGCGCATATCTTAAAAACTGCAACGGAGAACGCTTTATGCACAACTACGACAAACGGCTTGAGCTTGCACCGCGTGACGTTGTTTCACATTCGATAATTTTCGAGTCAAAGAAAACGGGCAGCAAGAATTTTTACCTTGACATAACCCACAAGGATCCGGAATTTGTTAAAAACCGTTTTCCTATGATTTATCAGAAACTCCTCGATGTCGGATATGATATGACGAAGGATCTTATTCCGGTTTATCCATGCCACCACTACCTTATGGGCGGTATCGATGTTGACACAAACGCAAGGACCACGGTGGACAGGCTCTACGCCTGCGGTGAATGTTCTCACACAGGAGTGCATGGAAACAACCGCCTTGCAAGCAATTCTCTTCTTGAAGCTCTGGTATTTTCAAGAAGAGCGGCGGCTGATATCAATTCAAGAATAAAGGACGCAGGAGATGATTACCGGCAGGCTCAGTTTGAGGATACAAGCTCATATCCGCCTATTCCGAAGGGAATAAAGACTGAAATAAGAGAGCTTATGCAGGACTCGTATTTTGTTATTCCGAATGTTTCAAAAATCCCTTCAAGCCTTAAAAGAGTGACTGAAATAAAGAAAATGCTTGAAGAGGGAAAATTCCTTAAAAACCAAAATTATGTTGAAGCCAAAAGTCTTGCGACCGTTGCATTCATAGTTTTGTCGGAGGCTGAAAAAATTCTTTCGGAAAACGCTGAAATTCCGGAAAATCAAAGAGAAAAGGAGTAAACGCCATGAACCTTTTACAGTTTCATATTGACGACATTATAAAAACCGCTCTTATGGAGGACATAAATTACATAGACGTTACCACCGACTACCTTATCGATGAAAACCAGATCTCAAAAGCCGTGTATGTTGCAAAGGACAGCGGAATCGTGTGCGGAACAGAAGTGGCAATGAGAGTTTTCAAGCTTCTTGACAGCGAGGCAGAAACAAGAATATTTATAAAAGACGGAGAATATGTTGAAAGGGGAAATATAATCGCCGATATAACAGCTAAAACAAAGGCTCTCTTAAAAGGCGAACGAACCGCTCTGAACCTTATCCAGCATATGTCGGGGATAGCTACCGCAACAAGAAGATGCGTTGACCTTGTAAGCGGAACAAAGGCTTCAATAGCCGAAACAAGAAAAACTCTTCCCGGACTCCGTGCATTGCAGAAATATGCCGTAACCGTAGGAGGAGGAAAAAATCACCGCTATAACCTTTCCGACTGCGCAATGCTCAAGGACACTCACCTTGACGCTTACGGAAGCATTACAAACGCTGTAATGGCGCTGAGAGAAAAGACCGGTCATACCGTTAAAATCGAAATCGAGGTCCAGACCCTGGAACAGCTTGAGGAAGCTCTTGACGTTGGCTGTGAGATCATTATGCTTGATAATATGAGCTGTGAAATGATGGCTCAGGCAGTCAAAATAACCGACGGCAGAGCAAAACTTGAAGCGTCCGGAAATGTTACTGCCGAAAATATAAGAGCTATTGCCGAAACGGGAGTGGATATAATATCTCTCGGCGCTCTTACCCATTCGGTAAAGGCTTTTGATATATCAATGAAGATACAAAAATAATCGAAAGGAATTAAAAATAATGGCTACAGTTAAACTTGAAAAAGGCGATGAAAACAACATTTTTATCGTTGATGTGGACGGAGAAAAGCATGGTATCCCTTGGGATGAGCTTTTAAAATACTGGCAAAGCGCCGACAAAAGAAAAATCAACGGCATGGGCGCATTTGTACAGGGCCCGGGAGTAGTAGGCTGGCTTACCTATCCAAACGGCGTTAAGGGTGCGATTTTCGTTTGGGACACCGTTGCAAAGAGAATGGTACATGTTTCGGAAGGCTCGTTTACAAGAAAAGCACTTCTTTACGGAAATATGATCTTTTCTCTCCGAGAGATCCCCAAACAGGATACAAGCGACCTAATGCTTTGCTTTACGCCGGTAAATACCCTGGACGCTGAAAATAAAAAACTTGTAAACGCCGCCAATCTGGGAATTACTATTTTTGACAGAAAGTTCAATATTGAAAATTACAAGCTGGCAGTAAAGGACAGAACGGTATTTGCAGGATTCAGAAATAACGTAAAGCAGATAAAGCTTGTTACTCCCGAAGAAGCTAAGGCTCAGCAGGAAGCAAAACAAAAGGCTGATGCGTCAAACGCAAAAATCGAAAGCTCTGAAAGCTAAATCGTCACACAAAATAAAAACGCCTGCTCAGATATAAAAGCAGGCGAAAATTTTTCGATATTCAATTGTCACAATAACTCCGACAAATAAAGTAACTCCACTATTGGAACTTAAAATATTTTTAAAACACCCACAATGTGAGTTGCATCACGGGAAATGAAATTTCTCCAAAAAAATAAAGCAGCCCCTATTGGAGCCACCCCATTGTGACAAAATATATTGTAACTCAACAATGTTAAATAAAAGTGTTGATAATGTGTATTAATTGTAAAATGTGTTGTGCTTTTTGTTTACATACTTTACGCATATTTTTCACATCAGACTCGTACAATGTTTTTGAATAGGAAAATCTTCTGGAAAAATTAAAAATTTGTTGACGAAAGGACTTTTATGTTATATAATATGATTATCTTAAACAGTACAAAATAAAAGAAAGGACAATTATGAAAACCGTATTTACTAAACTAATTTCGCTGTGCGCTGTAATGCTCTGCTTTTTTGCAGTTGCAACTGTAAGCGCCTCGGCGGCAGGCTCGGTAAGCCTTAATGTTTCCCCGAAAAATGCGGGAGTGGGAGAAACCATTAACGTACATATCGAGTTTACTTCCGACAATATGGATATCCAGTACGCCGAAGCAAACCTTGAATATGACAGTTCGGTTATAGAAGTTGCTTCCGATTCACAGACATCAGGCTCAGGAGGAATAGTAAGACTCAGAGGCTATGCCTCGGACGCTCCAAGCATTACCTTTGACGTAAAATTCACAGCGCTTAAAGAAGGCGCCTGCGACCTTGTCATCGCTGATTCATCGGCTACAGATATGTCAAACAACAGTCTGGGAAGCCCTACCGCAAACGCAATTGTTTCTATCGGAGATGAAAGCAACCTTGATTCAGACTCTACACTTAAAACCATAAACGTAAGCGAGGGAACTTTAAGTCCGGCATTTTCCCCTGAAATAACCGCTTATACAGTTGAAGTTCCAAATGATGTATCTACTATCAGTATTCAGGGACAGACCTCGAATACCAAGTCATACATCTACTTCAGCGGCGGATTTGACGGCGGACTTAAAGAGCTTGACGGAACTTCCCCAAAAATATACGAAGGTCAGACCAGCCTGAGAGAAGGCGATAACGTCAAGACAATCACTGTTACCGCAGAAAACGGCGATGAGAGAGCTTACACCATTACGGTTGTAAGACTTGCCGCAGGTGAACAGACCTCTCTGACGACCCCAACGTCAGATTCCACAGTAGGAAGCAATAGCCAGACGCCGTCAGAAGGAACTTCTGATGAAAGCTCATCAGAAAACGACATGAACCTGTTTGTAACTTCAGCTTCAAATCCATCGTCATCTTCATCAACAAGTCCTCAGAACGATAAAATCTTGAACGACATATTCCCTATTGTCATCTTAGGAATCTTTGTTGTTGCAATAGTAATATTTGTTGTTATTTCAGCTCTGAAGCTCCGTGCGGACAAGAAAAAACGTGAGCAGGAGGAAAGACGAAGAAGAACGGCTCAGCAAAAACGCCGCGCCGCTCAGCAGATGGAGGACTATAACAACAGAATAAACAACCCTGCTCGTCAGCCATCCCAGCACCCAAGACGTCCTCAGCAGCCAAGAATTCAGGGAGGTCAGAACGTTCAGGGTGCAAAAAGAGCTTCCGGTCCGAATGGTCAGCATACTCAGCCCAGACGCACAAATTCACCAAACCAGAACAGACCAAGACAAAGCGGTCCAGACCGACCTTCGGGAGTAAACAGACCTAAATAACCCATTTCGCAATTGTCCCCCTGCCGATTAATCGGCTTTGATCCTATTTTAAAAACTGATATAGAAAGCCTGCGGTATATTATGACCGCAGGCTTTTCTTGTCTTATTAAGATAACAGCCTCTGCTCAGTATCAGGATTTTCCGCTTTTGCTTTGAAGCTTCCGTTGCGGATAAAAATCTTCATCTTTTTGGTTTTGCCGCCGTTTATTATGCAGTTGCTAAGCTCGGTTTCAATTTCCTTTGAAATTATTTTTCTTACCTCTCTTGCTCCCGCATACGGCAGAGAGGAATTATCACAACAAAGCTCAGCAATCCGCTGTGCCACCTCCTGAGAATAATCAAGCTCTATTCCGATAAGCTCCACTCTCGTCTTTAATTTCGAAAGCTGCATCAGAGCAATATCTTCAAAATCCTTTTTGCCAAGATTCTTGAAAATTATTACTTCGTCGATTCGATTTAATAGTTCCGGTGAAAAGAATTTTCTCACCTCGCCCATAATATTTTTTCTTGTCTGCTCAGTCTGTTCACCCATTTGACCGTTTTGCGTTGAAAAACCCATTGAGGCTTTTTCAGTAAGGTATTTTGCTCCCATATTGGAGGTCATAATGATTATTGTGTTTGAAAAAGAAACCTTTCTTCCTTGAGAATCCGTAAGAAATCCCTCTTCAAGTATCTGAAGAAGAATATTGGATATCTCCGGGTGAGCTTTTTCTATCTCGTCAAACAACACCACCGAATACGGCTTGCGCCTCACCTTTTCAGTAAGCTGTCCCCCGCTTTCATACCCCACATATCCCGGAGGAGAACCCACAAGCCTTGATATACTGTGCTTTTCCATGTATTCTGACATATCGAGCCGTATTACCGAATCTTCTCTTTCAAACACGCATTTCCCTAAAATTTTCGCAAGCTTTGTCTTTCCTACGCCGCTTGCTCCGAGAAATACAAAGGAACCTATCGGTCTTCGGCTGTCCCTTATGCCTGTTCTTCCCCGCCTTACTGCGTCTGAAAGAAGCCTTATTGCTTCAGCCTGACCTGCCACTTCCTTTGAAAGCTCGGCTTCAAGTCTTGAAAGCTTGATGTTTTCCTCTTCGGAAAGCTGTCCTGCCACTATCCCTGTCCACTGAGAAACCACCTCAGCCACATCATTTACCGTTACCTCCGCTTTTTGTCCGACAACTTTCTGAGTAAGCCTGTTAAGGTAATCGTGCTTTGTTATCTTTCCGGAAACATAGTCGTTAAAGGCACGTGAAACGTCCTCGTTTTCGTTTTTGGATCGGCTTTTAATACGTACTCTCGAACAAGCCTCATCAATAATGTCGATTGCCTTGTCGGGAAAAAACCTGTCGTTTATATACCTGTCCGCAAGCCTTACCGTTTCAAGAATGACCTCTTCGGGAACTTTTACATCGTGATATTCCTCGTACTTGGGAGTTATCCCCTTCAATATGTGAATAACCTCATTTTTATCAGGTTCCTTGATAATTACCGGCTGAAAGCGTCTTTCAAGGGCAGGATCCTTTTCAATGTAGCGGCGGTACTCTTCAAATGTTGTCGCACCAATGACCTGAAGCTCGCCTCTTGCAAGCTGCGGCTTTAAAATATTTGCAGCGTCAATTGCCCCGTCGGCAGCTCCTGCCCCAACAACGGAATGAATCTCATCTATAAAAAGTATAACATTTCCTGAGGAGGACGCTTCATCTATGCAGCTTCTCAGTCTTTCCTCAAAATCCCCTCTGTACTTTGCCCCTGCAAGAAGAAGGGACATATCAAGGGTGAAAATTCGTTTTGAAGAAAGCTCATCAGGAACGTTTCCCGCTAAGATCAGTTTTGCAAGCCCCTCAACTACAGCTGTTTTTCCGACTCCCGCTTCTCCCACAAGACAGGGGTTGTTTTTGGTTCGTCTTGAAAGTATCTGAACAAGCCGGTCGATTTCTTTATCACGGCAAAACAGCGGGTCTGATTTTTCGGCTTCCGATCCCTTTGTAAGTTCTCTTCCGAAGCGTTCGAGTTTTGGGAGTTTTTCCTTTGAAAGCTTTGAAAAGCCGCTGATATTGCTGCCGGAACATATATCATAACTGACCTTCCCTACATTTATGCCTGCCTTTTTCAGTATAGAATACCCGCAGCAGTCGGTTTTTCTGAGCATTGCAAAAAGAAGATGTTCGCTTCCTGCAAGGCAGAAGCCCGATCTTTTTCCGATCAGCACTGCGTCGTCAACTATCTTTGACGCTGAAGGAGTAAGTTCTTCGATCGAAAGTACACAGGGAGTCCCTCTTCCAACAGATTCAACAATAAGCTTTTCCACCAGAGTTTTAGTTACGCCGTGCTTCATCAGGATCGTTCCGGCAGCGCTATCACTGCTGCTGCACATTGCAAGAAGGATATGCTCGCTTCCCACAAAAGTGTGACCCAGCTTTCCGGCATTCTTTACAGCCTGCTCCAATATCCGTATCGCTTTTTCCGTTAATGTTTGCGAGTAAAATAAAAAGCTGTCCATAGTTTTCCTCCTAACCGCCGGAATCATACGACTTATCACGCCGTACATCCCAACGCATATTTAGAATTGGCACAAACTTCATTTCTTATACCGCAGAGGCAAAAAAGTTTGCAACTATATTTTATGCTGAAAGAAAAAAATTTTGCTTGTATCACCTTATCTTTATCTTTTGATTTTTTTGTAACACATTTTTTCTTTCCCCATAAACTGTACTATAAGGCGGCGCAAAACCGTCTTAAAATATCAAAAAAGGAGTGCTTTTATATGAACTGTGGATTTGGCGGATGCTGGTGGATAATTATTCTCATTCTCATTATCGGTTGCTGCGGCAACGGCTTCGGCAGCGGATTCAGCAACGGTTGCGGCTGTGACAACAGCTGCTCCAACAATTGCGGATGCTAAGCTGAAAACAACTTGTAAAAGGAGCAAACTGCGACGAAAAGCAACTTGTCATTAACAATGACAAGTCATTGTTTAGAGTTTGCTCCTCGGCGGGGCAACTCAGGATTCTATACCCCCACTGAAAGACCGAATGGGACCTGCCGAATATTCGGCAGGGGGACATCGGTCATTTAATTATAGTGCAAAAAACTCCGTCCCGTTTTTCAGGGGCGGAGTTTTGTTGATTTTAACAATAAGGAGCGGCCTGCCGCTCCTTTTTAGCGTTTAAATCGGAGCAAAGCGTTGATAAGGATGTCTGCTTTTCAGCAGAATTGTCTGCTTTTCAGCAGACGGCTTAATCACGTTGCGACGAAAAGCAATCTGTCGCTGACTGCAGCAAGCTGCAGATA
>CALWNN010000001.1 GCA_944382845.1 uncultured Clostridia bacterium | reverse complement strand
AAACGGCTCCAGTGTTCATATGGGAAGTCCATATATGTCAACGTTTCCTCCACACTGTTTTTTATAAAATTTACGATCCGTTCCAACTTCATAACCTGCAATTTTCTGACCACAAGCGCCACCTTCTGCCGAGCGGCTTCTTTATCTTCCTGAGCATGAATTGCCTTAAGCATTGCCACGACATCATGAAGATGTTTCCTCGGACACATCGTAAAAGCATTTCGATACCAGTGTACAATGCAGCGCTGCCATTTGGCCTCGGGAAAGAAATCGCCGATGATCTCATACAATCCCAGACATTTATCCGAAACGATCAGCCTCACTCCTTTGAGACCTCGTTCTTTCAAGTAACGCAGGAAATTACTCCAGGATTCCTTATCTTCCCGGCTGCCTTCCGCAACGCCAAGAATTTCGCGGTATCCCTCATCGTTCACTCCGACCGCGACCAGAACAGAAACATTCTGAACCTCTCCGCCCCAACTTCGCTTCAGATAAACTCCATCGACAAAAACATACGGATGTTCGCCGGTAATCGGCTGTTTCCGCCACTCCTCAATTTTGCCGTAGATCTTTTGATTTAATTCGCTGACCGTACTGGAACTGACCTTCGCTCCCCACAGTGCTTCGGTAATATCCTCCACGCGCCGAACGGATACTCCCGCCAGATACATCTCTATCAGGGCTTCTTCGACGCTGCTTTGCTTCGTTTTGTAACGCTCAATGATTTGCGTTTCAAATGGCAACGTTCTCAGACGGGGAACGTGAAGTTCCACTTCTCCAGCTTTTGTCAGGAGTTTGCGTTTATAGCTTCCGGCTCGCGTATCCTGCCGATCCGGACTGCGCTGATACCTCGAAGCCTGGCAGATCGCGTCAGCTTCCGCATTCAGAAGCGCATTCAGCGTATCCTCGACCGACTGCCGAACCAGTCCGTCGAGATGCGTCCGAATCTCTTTTTCATCGATTTTAATCGCTCCGGAGATTGCCTTTTCGTTTTCTTGCGCTACATTTTCCATGGTCTGTTTTCCTTTCTTTTGATTACGGTTTGGTCACTATAATCAATCAGGAAACAGGCCTTTTTCAAGAGCCTTCTTTCAAAATGTGCGCAATTTTCCGGACGTTATCTCCGGATCTTATCGGACAATATAGTATATTATAGCTGATCTCTTAGAAAAATACAAATGCAAAGAACCCCCAACTAAACAGCTGTTCCAAGCTATTTGCGTTCCATATAAGACATCGGTCGTCCTTCTTTTTCCCAAATATTAAAAGGATATATACTCTGTTTTATACCGTTTTCACTCCATATAAATACATTATTAAACAATCCGTTTTTCATCGGAAGATAAAATTTCAATCCGTTATTGCGATAGAAGCTGCAATCAAATCCATTCTTTATATTGTTGTCATATATGTTTGCAAATGTAATAATATCTTTGGTTAATGTTATTGAAAAAACGATATTTTTCCTTGAGGGCGTATTTATAAGGAACGCTGCATTTTCCAATTGTCCTTTGTAGTGGCAAAAACGATATTCAAAATTTGTTTGAGCAAATCTTATAATACCTATATCAACATCTCTATCAACAGTAAGACTTATCTCTGCAGTATTGCTTCCCTCATTCAATCTGAGAAAAACCGGTTCCGCTGCATAAATTTTGTCCAAGATTTCTTTTGATATTTTTTCATATAATTGATTCTTGAAATTTATATTATTTATCTTATTTCTAATTGTCTGACAATATATGGTTGTTGTCTTATTTGAATTTATCTGTTCTATTTTCATTACAATATTGTTTTTAATAAAAAGTCTAAATTCCATACGAGGTTCACAATAATATATCTGAAAGAATTTATCGTATTGAGTATCCGTCTTATCTGGAATAAATCGAGAAATATTAAATAAAAATTTTTGCGTTGGACATTGCTTGGGTGCAATAAGGTCATTGTTTTTAATTTTATTGCTGTTGCGAATATGCGTTATTATTGGTTTTATTAAGACTGGGGTTGAGCATGAAAATTTAATCGGTTCTTCTTTTTCAAGAGCAAAAATAAAAGAACAATAAAAAATAAGTAGACCTGACAATATCTTTTCCATATAAGCATCTCCTCTATGTAATTATAATCTTCCCGCCAAAAACGATGGAGTTTCTCCTCCATAGAGGACATTTGCTCCTGCAATACTTTCAAACCAGCTTCCTAACGCACGAGGAATACCAAGACCTTCGCTGTTTCCTGCAGCACGCCGCAGTACTTGCACAATTGCGAGACTCTGAATGTGTCCAGTCAATTATGACAACAAACTTTTATGCACGTAGCAAACTTACCCTAAAATGTAGTTTCCCGGATTCTTAATCGCAGTATCTGTATATGCGCTTCTCCCCTACGTTGGACAACTTTTATTAAAAGATTGGTAATAAAACCCCTTGGTTTACTATATCCTGTTGTATGCCGATTACAAGTTCCGAAATAGACTTCATCCGGCGTCTGATATTGGAGCGCCGAATGAATCCGCCTGGCGTTGTAAAAATTCAATGTCATTACCGACCGTCGACTCCGCATCCATCCGGAATGCCGCAAGAGAGCGGCCTCCGGCAGAAGAATCAGACTCACTTCTGCTCGAAAAACAGAGTCAGTGCCGATGACGGATCCTTGCTGTCCACAAGTCCCCGGCTCATCTGAAGCGACTTCTCGTACCCCTTGAGTTTCGGCATTCGGCTGATCTCCCAATTGCCGTCGTTGTCGCTGACGGCCAGATTGAATCCGTGACTCACTGAATTGTCAGGCCGGAATCCCCG